>JAJAYZ010000080.1 GCA_027118455.1 Actinomycetes bacterium | reverse complement strand
TCCCGGGCTTGTCCGGCTTCCCGGGCTTGTCCGGCTTCCCGGGCTTGTCCGGCTTCCCGGGCTTGTCCGGCTTCCCGGGCTTGTCCGGCTTCCCGGGCTTGTCCGGCTTCGGGTCATGGGGGTTTCCGCCGCCGTTGTTCGGCGGCGTGGTTGGCTTGGGTGAGTCAGTGGGGTCCGGTGAGTCAGTGGGGTCCGGTGAGTCGGTGGGACCAGGGTCGGTTGGCTCCTGCGTTGGCTCCTTCGTTGGCTCCCCGGGAGCAGGCGTCGGGTCGCCGGCGCTGGGCCCAGGTTGGGCAGTGGGCGCTCCGGGTTGATCTGACGCTGTCCCACCACCACCACCACCGCCAGCGCCAGGGGTGCCTTGGCCCGAGCCCGGCAATACCTTAGGGGCCTTCGGACCCCCTGACCTGGTCGGGGTCGGGGTCGGTGCTCCCCCTGGTTCGGAGTCAACCTGTAGTGGCTCGCCTGAATCGGGGATGGGGGCGACCGTCACACCGGTTTGCGGGCGCGGCGCGGCGTCGAGGGTACGACTGGCGACAACCGCCATCGTCGTCAGACCCCCGGCCACCAGGCCTCCGGTCAGGAGGACAGCCACCGCAGCACCACCGGCGGTCTCGGCGCTGGCGGCAAACCAGGCAGAAGAGTGCCGCCAGATACTCACAGCTGACCCTCCCTCCTCGCGCCCGGCTCCGCTGCACTGTGTGGACAGTGTGGGGGGTACATCACTTCGACGTCGTCGATGCTCCCATGGTGCCCCTCAAATCGCCCCATCGGACTACATCGTCTGGGTGAACCCCCTCACACAGCTCGCCGTGCCCGCCTCGGCGCTCCCAGGGGACATCCGAGAAGATACGAGGGCCTCGATAGGCCTAACCTCAGGGCTAAGCGAACGACAGACTGCCCCCAGCAGCAGGCACAGGAGGACCATGAGCGAGGCCGACGACATCACCGAGGGACCCACCAGGGTCTTCCTCCTCGACGACCACGAGCTGGTTCGTCGAGGGTTGTACGACCTGCTCGACCTCGAAGACGACCTCGAGGTCGTTGGTGAGGCGGCCACCGCGGCCGAGGCCCTGGCCAGGATCCCCGCCGTGCGCCCTGATGTCGCGGTGCTGGACGTGCGGCTTCCTGACGGAAACGGCGTCGAGGTATGCCGCGAGATCCGGTCGGCGATGCCCGAGGTCCACTGCCTGATGCTCACCTCGTACGCAGATGACGAGGCAATGGTGGATGCGCTCCTAGCCGGTGCCGCGGGGTACGTGCTCAAAGACATCCGTGGAGCTGACCTCGTCGGGGCGGTACGCCGTGTTGCCAAGGGCGAGTCACTCCTTGACCCGAGGGCCACCGAACGTGTGCTGCACCGACTGCGCGGAGGTGAGCCGCATGACGAGCGCCTCGAGTCACTCACGGGCCAAGAGCGTCGCATCCTCGACCTGATCGGCCAGGGGATGACGAATCGTCAGATCGGTGACCAGTTGCATCTCGCCGAGAAGACGGTCAAGAACTACGTGTCGTCGCTGCTGGCCAAACTCGGTATGGAGCGACGCACACAGGCCGCCGCGTACATCGCCCGACTGGACGAGCACGACCGGCCTTAGAGGGCAGGCGCTCCTGCTCGACTCACGTCCGCGGCGCCGTCACCCATGGCGACCGCCACGTAGTCGATCTCGCCAGTGAACTGGTCCGACGATGACAAGAGGCTCTTGGCTCCGACCAACATCTGCCTGGTGTTCGCGATGTCTCCCACCGACGCGGTGAGGGCCGCGTCCTGGCCATCGACGGTGACGCCCACCTGAGAACCGGACCGCCAGCAAGTGGCAACGTGCCAAACACCGTCGTCGACACCGGTGACCGGAGAGGTGATCAGACTCGCGCCTGACAAGCCCTTGAACCGGCACTGCACGGCGGCGACGTCCGGCTTGAGTTGCATCTTCCACTGCCCCACATCGCCGTAGAACCCCTTCTGCGCCATGTTGGGGGTGTCCTTGAGCCCGCTGGTGTCGCCAGCAATCCGGAAGACCACCGACACCGCGAACTCACGGCCGACGGGGTTGAGGTCAGCCTTGTTCGGGGTGGCGGCCCGAGCAATCGGGGCAAAGGCGACCGCAGGGCTTGCCGGCCCGTTCACGGTCGAATAGTTGCCGCTCAGGGTCAGCAGGTGACCCCGAGCGGTGAGGTCTGCGGTTGTGGCCGTCGGTGGGCTCGTGGGGAGCGGTGTGAGTGTGTCGAAGGTGTACTCAACACTCAGCGTTGCCGGAGTACCAGCCTCGGCTGGGAGCGCTGACCAGAACAGCAGCGCTGCCGTCCCGAGGGCGACGGTAGCCAGCATGCCCGGTTTTCTCTGCACCGGTAGAGCCTGACCGGTTGCCTACGCGCGGTCAAGCCACTCGCGCAATGCTTCCATCCAATGGACCACTCGGTCACTCTCTGTGCGAACTCAAGCGGTTTACGTCACGTCGCCGCTGGTGGGTGCGCGCCAGACCACCCGGGTGCCGCGAGCCCCACCGTGCTGGTCCGGAACGGGCTCGATGATGAATCGACCACCCGAGGCCTCGGCACGGCCGGCAAGGTTGGCCAACCCACTGCGCCTGCTCTGGGCCTCTGGTAGTCCTAGCCCGTTATCGGTCACGATCAGTACGACCTCGCCCGACTCCACCGACAGTGAGACGCGAACCTGGGTGGCCTCGGCGTGACGCGCGGCGTTCGACAGCGCCTCCCGAAGCGCTGCGATGACGTGCTCGCGCACGTCATCGGAGACGGTGCTGTCGATCGGCCCGTCAAAGCGCACGGTCGGCTCGAAACCGAGGGCACTCGATCCGGCAGCAACCTCCTGCAGAACCTGCGAGCGCAGGCCACCACCTTCGGACGCGTGGTGCAGAGCAAAGATGGTGCTTCGAACCTCCCGGATCGTTTGGTCCAGTTCGTCGACCGCACGCGACACCCGCTCGGAGACTGCCGGGTCGCTCGTGAGTCGTTGGGCGCCTTGCAGCACCATTCCCGTGGCGAAGAGTCGCTGGATCACCAGGTCGTGGAGATCCCGCCCGATCCGATCACGCTCTTCGAGAAGGGCGAGGCGCTCGTGCTCGGCGCGCGCCTGCGTCAGCCCGATGGCGAGTGCCGCCTGTTCACCAAACGCGCATGCCGCGACGGAGTCGCCTCCCGCCTCATCCCAGTCCGCCGCATTCGACGCCATGAGAAGCGTCCCGAACTGCCTCCGCAATGAACGGACCGGCACCTGAAACACGGCCCGGGGAGCTCCTGGCAGTTCTGCGGCAAGGACCTCGTCGTTCCCACCGTAAACGCGAACTGCGCAGCCCCCCCATGCGTGTTTCCAGTCTGGCGCAGCAACCACATGCGTCATTCGCCCCATTCCAATGTCGTGAAGCTCGACCAGAGCAGCGACCTGCGATTGAGACGCCTCGTGCGCTCGCTCGACCACAGCGGTCATCACCTCTTGAGAGCTGGCACCCATCAGCGCAAGCGATGCAACATCGGACGAGGCGCGCAACCACCGCGCGCGACGCTCTACGGCGGCGTAGAGGCGTGCATTATCGATGGCGACGCCCGCGGCAGCGGCCAGCGTGACGACTAGACGCTCCTCGCGCTCGGTGAACTCCGTACCGTCGTTCTTCTCGGTGAGGTAAAGGTTTCCAAACACCTCGTCGCGCACGCTGATCGGGACCCCGAGAAAGCGACGCATCGGTGGGTGGCCGGGCGGGAAACCCACCGACTCCGGATGTTGCCTGATGTCAGGGAGTCGAAGCGGGCGTGGGTCGCGTATCAAAAGACCCAAGATTCCCTTGCCATCTGGCAGAGCCCCCATCTCGTGGACCAGTTCATCGTCGACGCCCTCGACGATGAACTCGCCAAGGGCGCCACCCCTGTCGATCACGCCGAGCGCGCCATAGCGGGCATCCACCATGGTGACCGCGGCATCAACGATGCGCCGAAGGGTCTGTGACAGCCCAAGATCACCGGCGACGCCGAGTACGGCGTCCAGCAGGACGTCTGGGACGGCCGCCGGATCTGCCGCACCCTGAGTCACCCCGTCACTCTAGGGCGCCGGGCCGCTTGAAGGCCTCACGTCAGCCGGACGCGGCCGCAACCGCAGCAGCCACGACACCCAGCAGGACCGAGGCCACCAAGCGCCCCAGCTGCTCACGCGCCAGTTCAAGGAACCGGTATCGACTGGCGCGATGGTGCTCGATCAGTGTCGAAAGTCCCGATAGCAGAAACGGGACCTTCGTCCTAACTCAATCCCCGGGTAACTCCAGATCCTCAGCCGTGTGAGAGTGGTCAGATGGCCGCACCCGCATCGTCTGGGACGCGCTCGGCGTCCCCAGCGGCGCTGTGGAGCGCCTTGGGAATCGTCTACGTCGTGTGGGGGTCGACGTACCTCGGCATCCGAGTCGTCGTGGACGTGGCTGATCAGCCGCCGCTGTTTCCCACCGGCGTTCGCTTCATGATTGCCGGTTCGATTCTGGCCACGGCTGTGGTGTCTCGTAAGGGGTGGCGGGCCCTCCGCGTCCCCATGCGGGCAATCGCCGGTAGCGTCCTGCTCGGCTTCCTCTTCCTCTTCTGCGGCGTCGGCATGGTGAGCGTCGCCGAGCAGACCGTTCCCTCTGGGCTGGCCGCGCTCCTGGTCGCCGCGATGCCGCTCTGGGTCGTTCTGATGCGTACCGGACTCGGCGGCGAACGTCCGGCGAAGCTCACCTGGGTGGGAACGGCCATCGGTCTGGGTGGGATCGCCGTGCTCGCCCGACCGGACACGCAGGGCGACGTAGCGCTGTGGGGCGTCCTGCTCGTGCTTTTCGCTACCGTCTGCTGGGCATTCGGCGTCTTCATCTCACCCCGGTTGACGCTGCCCGACGACAACTTCGTCGGTGCGGTCTACGAGATGCTCGGCGGGGGCGTCGTCTTGCTGGTAGCCGGCACTGTGGTCGGTGAGTTTGCTGACTTCTCGGTGAGCACCGTCCCTGCCGAAGGCTGGTGGGCGTTTACGTATCTGACGCTGATTGGGTCCGTCGTGGCGTTCTCAGCGTTCGTCTGGCTGCTGGGCCACGCTCCGCCGTCACTGGTCACCACGTACGCCTACGTAAACCCCGTCGTTGCGGTGTTCCTCGGGTGGTTGATCCTGTCCGAGCCGGTCACGCTGCCCGTGGTGGCGGGCGGCTCGCTCGCGGTGTTCGGTGTCTCCTTGGTGGTTCGCGGCGAGCGTCCGCGGCGGGAGTCAGAGCCGGAGAAAGTCGCGCAGCACGGCTAGCCAACGGTCGTTGGCGGCCGGCTCGCCGACGGTGATGCGAACGCCTTCACCGGAGAACGGTCGCACCACGACCCCTGCCTCGGCCGTCGCCTCAGCGAACTCGTCCGTACGGTCTGCCAGCGGTAGCCAGACGAAGTTTCCTTGCGCATCGGGCACTTCATAGCCCGTTGCGCGAATGGCGTCCTGGATGCGAGAGCGCTCTTGGACGAGGACGTCGACCCGGCGCAGCAGCTCAGTTTCTCGTGCAAGTGAAGCGATCGCTGCCTGCTCGGCCATCGAGGTCACGCCGAACGGCAACTGTGCTTTGCGGAGCTCGCTCACGATCGCCTTGGGACCAACGGCGTATCCAACCCGCATCCCAGCCAACCCGTACGCCTTCGAGAAGGTCCGCAGCACCACGACGTTGCTGCGCGACAGGGCGATGTCGATCGCGGGGGGCGCTGCGGGATCCCTGACGAACTCGGCGTATGCCTCGTCGACGGCAACGAGGACATCCGGTGGGACGCGGTCGAGGAAGGCGTCGAGCTGATCACGCCGGACCGCTGGGCCGGTGGGGTTGTTGGGGGTGCAGACCATCACCAGCCGGGTGCGATCGGTGATGGCGTCGGCCATCGCCTCGATGTCGTGGGTGCCGTCACCACGCAGCGGGACGCGGACGAGCGATGCTCCCGCAAGCGTTGCGAGGATCGGATAGGCCTCGAAGGAACGCCACGGGATCACGATCTCGTCGCCAGACCCCGCCATGGCGTTCATCACCTGGGCAAGTACCGCGACCGACCCGGTACCGACTGCGATGTGGTCCGTATCAATGCCGAGGCGCAGCCCGATGGCGCTGAGCAGGCGAGCACAACCGAAGTCGGGGTAGCGGTTCACCGACGCGGCAGCATCGGCAATCGCCGCCTCGACTCCTGGCAGCGGTGGGAACGGATTCTCGTTGCTGGAGAGCTTCACTGCCCCTGGCGGAGCTGCGCGTCCCGCTTGGTACGCGGGGATCGCAGCCAGGTCAGCGCGGGGGCGTGGGGAGTCAGGCACACCCAGAACCTAACGCGGAGCGGCGAAGTGGGCATCGCGGTGACGAAGTGGACATCGCGGTGGTGAAGGCCTGCTCAGCCGTGCGCTCAGGGTCCGCGGGGGTGGCTGGGCAGTCGTTGACCCGCTGGGCCGATGATTTCGATGGGGCCGTGTGTTCCGCGGGAGGGGTCTGTCAGTTGCAGGGTCCAGCCACCTTCGTGGACGGCTCGGTGGTGGTGGCGGCAC
>JAJAYZ010000079.1 GCA_027118455.1 Actinomycetes bacterium | reverse complement strand
GGTCCCGTCCGCTGCCCAGCGGCAACTGAGCCTCTCCCACACTGACTGCCACGCACCTAAGACCTCAGGAGGATCACGCCACCGCGATCCGGTCCTCAAACGCCAACAGATCCCCTCCAAGGTGACCCGGTGATCGTTCCAAGGACGCCTACGCCGACCAGCATCAGGCACTCCGCACCAGACACTTAGCAGACACGCCCTAGTCACACGCCACACGTGCGACATCGGGTGGGTCGTCGGTGGCGTTCGGGGAAAGGAGACCCGTCCAGTAGCCCAGGCTTGCTTCGTCACAGGCGGCGACGAATGCCGGGCTTGGCGCATACAGGCCGCCGCCGATCGTGGCGGTGTTGTCGATGACACTGGCATGATCCTTCAACAAGATGCTGCCAAGACCATCGTCTTCCCGGTATCCGACCTCAACACCGCCACCAGACTCAGCGCTGTTCCCCGAGACTGTGGCGTGTCCGCTCATGGTGACCGAGCCGATGCCGTAGATGCCACCGCCCTTGGACCAGACGCCTCCTGGCCGGATTGAGTTCCCCGTGACCGATGACGAGTCGTTCATCACCAGCGAGCCGTCGCTCCAGATACCGCCCCCGCCACTTCCCGAAGTGTTGTTCGCAACGCTCGAGTAGTCATTCATCACCAGCAGGCCGTCGTACTCGAAAGAGTTATCAACCCCGCCTGCACCCGCGTTCGCGGAGTTGTTGCTCACCGTCGTATGACCGTTGAGTGTGACGACTCCGTAGTTGCTGATTCCCCCTGCGTACTGGGCCTGGTTGCCGCTCACCGATGTCCAGCGCTTCAGGGTGAGATCACCAAAGTTCAGAATTCCGCCGCCGCCAGCTCCACCGGCGGGGTTAAATCCGTTTGTCACCGCGATGTTGCGGATCACGACGTTTGGTTGGTGGCCCGCGGCAGTCAACTCTGTGACCTTGATGACGGGTGTGCCATTCGCACGACCATCCAGCGTGGCCAGTGCGGTGCCGTCCAACGAATGGCTGACCAGCTTGAGGTTCTTGCGAATCACGAAGTTGCCACGGCAGACACCGTGGATACGCAGTTTGTCCCCGGGCTTGGCTGCATCGATCGCTTGGGCGAGGCGCGCGTTGGGTTGTGAGTCGAGGGTGACGTTCTTGACGCGACAAGCGACAGGCGCAGCGGCACTGGCCGCGGTCGCAGCGAACGGCGCGGCGGCCAGAAGCACCAATGCCAGGCTCAACACGCCTACTGCGCAGACACGTAAGTGTCGGCATCGCGGAACGATGACCATCGCGAACCCCCAAGCTGTGAGGGTCCTTCGATCGGTGCCCTCATGCAACGGCCGCCTCCTCATGGAAACGGCTCACCGACAAGTTAACGGGCGCAGGACCGATTCCCAAGACAATCGCCCCTCGTACCGGAGCGTCCAGCACCCTGTGCGAGTGCCCGACTACTGAGCGTGAGAGAAGTCAGGTCCATACCTCGACATCGCCGGACGGCGCACTCATCAGTTGGACCACTCCCTGCGGCGATCAAAGCATCCAGCGCCATCAGCTCATCGAGTCCAACGATCAGGCGGTGGGCGCTCCTAAGTCCTGCAGTTCCTTGCGCAGTTGCGCCAGAAGGCCGACCAGCGGTTGCGATGCATCGTTGGCCATTCAATCGAATCTCGCTTGACCCCCGAGGCCAACATCCCCCGCCAAGGAAGGTGTCATAGTTCGACCACCCCGCGGCCGCACTGAGTTCAGCATCCACTCCGGTTGCCGACAGGCGCGCTCACTGGGCGGCGAAGAGAGCCTCAGCAAGTTCGTTCACCTCTACCGAGGACACCACGAGCCAGATCGCCGTCTGCACCAGACAGCGACGTAGCCGCCGCTTCCCGGGCAGCGGGAAGGTCGTCCGCCCTGGCCTGCACAAACATGAGCCGGTCTACAGCACTCCGATGTGCAGCCTTGACGGACACAACGTCCACCTCGGCCCACCTCTGCCGATAGCGGCCCGCATCGATCGGCTAACTGTCCACGCAGGCGCAGCCACCACGTCGCCGGTCCAGTACCGGATAGCTCGTTGAGCGCTCGGAGCCGCTCGTCAAGCACATCTTCGGACTTCATCCGCTGTTCCCCCGCTTGCGCGGTTGCGAGCTGGGCGGCTTCCAACTCCCGCGACGCCTCTAACGCACGCAGGTAGCGCGCCGACGGGCTTTCTCCGGCCTCGGAAGTCACTCCAACATCATGGCTGGGCTAGCGGATTCCCGTGTGTGGCCGGCGGTACGGCGTCTAGGCGAGCTGTGCCACCGTCCCACCGGTCAGCGTCCGCCAAGCGTAGGCAACCGCAATCGCGGTCAAGGGGTACGTGAAAAGAAGACCGATACCGCACAGCAGCGCACCACCGAGGTTGATGAGGATCACGAGCACGAAGAGCAGAAGGAGCGCCCCCACATTTGAGGACACCAAGTTCCACGACATCTTCATGGACTCAATGCCGTCTTCGGCGCGGCCGTCGACGATGCCGTAACCGTAGAAAGCGAAGAGGAAGGCAAGAATCAGACCCGGGATGATGCAGAAGATCAGGCCAACGCCCACTGCCAGGCCCACAAGAATCGAAGCAACGAGGTACGGCACAAACCCCTCGGGCTGAAACAGCATTCCGACTTCGGGTGTGCGACCGTCGACCACAGCCAGAGCCGCTCGAATCAGTCCCATGGCGAGAATCAAGCCCACAACCGTTGTGGCGATGTTCCACGTCAACTGCAGGATCAAACCGTCGAATGCTCTGCCAAAGATTGAGAACCCGATCTGGATGGCCACGATCACCAAGGTGATCAGCACCAACGGGCCAAGGTTCTTCGTCAGCCCATTCCAGCCGTACCCGATGGCTGCGCCAGCATCAAGCTGGCCACCGCTGGGCCCCGGAGTGGGTGCTCTGTCCCCGGGAGGCGGCGGAGGCGGCGGAGGTAGTGGTGGTGGTGGTGGTGGTGGGGTGATGTCAGACATAGCGTCCTCCTTGGAAGTGGCTACTGGACCCTATCGGGCGGGAGAACGTCCGTGTTGCTGCCGCGTCGCGTCGGCGGCGTCGCGGTCGTCAACGGAGCTCGTGCTGGAGTCAAAGGTCGCAGCCTCGGAGGTGCTGGTCCCCTCCACCGTCAAGGATCTCGTCGCCGGATCGAGCCTGCGATTCGCAGGACAGAGGGAATCACGAGTCCAAGGGGATCCCCGAACCCTGGCATCTCTCCGCGCTCACAGACCATGGTTGACGGGTAGCGTGCTGCTATGCCCCAAGTGCTGATCACCGGGACTTCGTCCGGCCTCGGCCGCGGCGTCGCCGTGCGTCTTGATGCTCTCGGCTGGGAGGTGCTTGGCACCGTGCGCGACACCTCCACTGCTCCAGAGTTGTCTTTCGAAACCGTGGCTCTAGACGTCACCGATGAGGTGGCCGTGGCCGCGCTGGGTCGAGAGGTGCTCAGCCGCTGGGGACGACTCGACGCCCTGGTCAACAACGCCGGCCATCTTCTCTATGGTCCGGTCGAGGAGTTGGGAGCCAACGAACTACGACGTCAGCTGGATGTGAATGTCGTCGGCGCCGCCGCCGTCACCCGGGCGATGCTGCCGGCGCTGCGCGCGGGACGGGGTGCCGTCGTTCAGGTCTCGAGTGTTGCTGGGCAAGTCGGCTACCCGCTCTTCAGCGCGTACTGCGCATCGAAGTTTGGGCTGGAAGGCCTGAGCGAAGCTCTCGCACAGGAGGTGGTCGCTCAAGGTATCCGCGTCGTGCTCGTCGAACCCTCGGAGTTCCGGACCGACATCTCCAGCAAAGGATCGGCCATCGCCGACAGGGGGGCCTCGGCTGTTTACGCAGACCAATGGCAAGAGCAGGACGAGTGGACTGAGTGGATGCGCAGCGACGCGGCTCCTGACGCTGCAGTCTGCGTTGATGCGATCGTCGGTGCAGTGACCCGCTCTGACGCCCCGCCGCGCATCGCTGTTGGTGAGCAGACCGCAGAGGCAGTACGCCAGCACGCACGTGCCATCATCGCCCAAATGGATGCCTCAGAGGCGTTTCTCCGCTCCCTCTAGCTGCCCACGCCAGGCCGCAACCGCCTCTGGACACCCAGGAGTCCCGCTGCGCTAAGCGATGTGGCTCCGGTCACGCAGTTTCGAAATGGAAGTTCTGCGGAACCGAGTCACAGGGGTTTCCGCGACCAAAGGTGACCTGGCCCGTTGTCACGTTCGTGATGCACCAGAACACGGTCACCGAGCTTCTCCCCGGGCTGGGGTGCCGGCAGAGGGAATCCGGCGCGTTCTCGTGGTCGCTCAGCATCTCGATCAGGCGATTTTCGTTGATCGTGCCCGGCTGAGCCGACGCCTGTTCCATCAGTTCCATGCCGCGGTTAAATCGGATAGCCGAGAGCTCGGCGTACTCCGGGTCTCCCTCATAGCCGAGCATGGCGTCGCAGACGTAGTGATTCGTGTGGACCAACGTCCCGGTCGGGCTCAGGGTCATCGTTACCGAGTCAGTTGCCGACCCTTCAATGTCGACGACTTCGCCGTCGCGGTGGGCGAAGATGTTGTTGTAGGACGAAGCACGCTCGGGATGGAGGGCCGCGCCCATCATTCCCGCAATACTCGTCTGACGCAGTTCCTCTCGTACAAGAAGCAGACGTGGAAGCCCGACCCGCTCATCATTGGGCGCAATCTCATTCCCACTCACCATGAGCCCAGCGGAGTTCCACCCCACGCTGATCCACGGTCCAATCCCGATGCTGAACACCCGCGGCTCGCCATCGACATTCCAGTCGATGCCAGTCAGGTTTGGGTCGACGCCGGCATCGAGGTCGTTGTTATGCGCGACGAGGAGGGTGCCCCCCACCGTCGAGGGAGGGCCAGCAACCAGGTCGCTGCAGCGGCCGCGCTCGCTTCCGAGCGACGAGCCGACAGCGCCCTCTGAAGGGTCGTCAGCTTCGGCCCAGATCTCCTCAACCGATGCGGCGAACACGGAAAGAGGGTCGACTTCCGCTCCTTCGGCCACTCCTTCGAGTTCCTCCACCAGGTGTGGCATGAGACGTTGCGTGACGGATCGGTAGTCCTCCGCAACCCTCATTTGCTCGGCCATCGTGCGGCCGTCGCCGGGAATCATGTCTTGTCCAAAACCCACTACAGCATGAACCGCCGCGGCACAGGCCGCACCGATCTGTCGGCCCACCTCACGATGTGAGCCCTGGACGCGCAGCACCGGTATGAGTGGTTTATCAGCCATTGTTGATCTCCTGGTGCGACAGGGCGTCGAGTAGGTTGCGGGTGATCTGCGTGATCACGGGATCGTGACCGGCCAGGCCGTAGGACCAGTCGGTCGTGCCAGAGGTAAACACGGTCCCTCCCCTGGTGTAAAGGCCCATCACCGCGTGATTGTGGGCAAGTCGTGCGATGGCCTCCGGAGTGGCTTCGCCGAACACTGCCACAGCCGTTTCCTCCAGGTCGCCGGTCTCACTAGATCGGTAGCGCGAAGGAAGTTCTTTAAAGCTCCAGAGCCGGGCTGGCGCGGTCGCCAGAATCGTGAATGTCTCCGGAGTGCCGTCCCGTCCGGTCGGCACGGGAAGCCCGTCTTCAGTCGAGAGGGTGAACTCGCAGCCGTCCACCTCATAGACGACCACTGAGTCCTTTGTCCCGAACAAGTCCCCGTAGTGGACATCGGTGCCGGCGAAGACCCAGTGGTCAGGACGCCAGGCCGTATACCCACCAGACGCCTTCGGAACCGCGTTCCCCATTCGGATGTACCCGCCCCGAGAAAAGCTCACACCGGTGAGGTGGTTCTCTGGTCGTCCAACCAGTTGCGAGCACCACAGCGTTGAGACGAGGTGCCGATCGTCCGTTCCGTACACGGGGTCGGCCTCCGGATCAGCCTTGTACGAAACCATGGTGTGCCCGTCATCCTCAAAGCGCACCTGCCAGCACACCGAGTTCCCTGACAGGAACGCGACGTTCCCGCCCCCTTCAATGAATGACTCTGCCGTGTCACGCATCTTCCACGACCAATACTCGTCGTGTCCGACGCTGACAAGCATGCGGTAGCCATCCACGACCTCCGGGTGTTGCTCAAGGTCGGCGTTTACCGCAACGTCAATGGCGTAACCGGCTCGCTCGGCCCATTGCACGAACATGCGTTCCCACGTGTACCACCCTGAAGACCCCGACCACCGCGCCAGTCCATGCCGGTCGGCCCACGTTCTGAAGCGTTCATGCTCGGGGTCATAGACGTCGTCCAAGTTCGGGTAGCGCATGTGCGGTTCCGGCTTGCCTAGGAAACCTCGAGCCATTGGGCGCTGGAATGAGGCCCGAACCGCCCCGGTGTAAAGGCTTGGCCCTCCCCAGTCGTTGTAGGCGTTGTAGGTGTTCGTGGCAAGGATCAACAGGATGGGTGCTTTTGGCTGTGCACCGCCGGAAGCTCGAACGACGAAGAAGGCGAGCGACTCCTCACTTCTCCCTGTCGTCTCATCGACAGCGCGCAGCACGACCTCGTAGTAACCCGATCGCCACTCTTGCGGAACGGTCAGCTGGACAGAGGCGGGCCACCCGCATCCCAGCTCTGACGCACGCTCGGGTGTCGGGTGCAACTTGCCGACAACGTCGTTGTCGCTCCACACGATCTCGCGAGTACCGCCGACCCTCGCAATCTCGAGGGAAAACCGTCGCGCATTCGTTGAGCAACACAGAGACGCGGTCTCCCCGGCTACGTAACTGAATTGGCTGGCGTAACCCTCGATCATCAACGGTGCCATCCTCGTCTTCGCTGTCCCTTCGGGTAGTCGGCGTTGGTGCAGTGCGTTACCGGGATCGACGGACCAGCCGTGCGCGGCTGACCGCTAACCACCCCAGGGCCACCACCACTGGTCGACCCATATGTGGCGAGCCACGCGATCCTGTTCGTTGCAGGTTGCCCGGTTGGGCACGCGGGCAAACGTCCGGCCTCCGTAGCTACGCCACAGCGACCGAGACATCTGCCACTTCCCGCGATAGTCACCGTCCGAGCTCACCGCGTCACAGACGTCGCTCGACTCTTTCTGCGAAATGTCGTGACCATGAGCTGACGCCTTCCAGGTCTTCAAATCAATCGTCGCCCGGTGATGTTGGGAGATCCGTGCTTTATGCGTCACGGTGGGATCATCAGCAGCGTGAGCAGCTGGGAGAGCACAGAACAGCAGGGTAATAACCAGAGTCAGAATGAACACCCCGACCCGCTGCTGCGCTCGAACACACGGGTGCGCGGCGTGAAATGGCACGCCGGCCACCGTACCGGTGGTGGCGTCGAGAGACCAGGGCTGGCAAGCGACAACCAATGAGACCCGACCCCTGAGTCGGCCCTCTCCTGGGCTTCAGCGGTCCCTACTGCGCTCGCGGAAGCGTTCTAGCGGCCCGCTACGATTCTCACCGCCGGCACTTTGCAGGGGAGGATCCGATGGACGAAGCCTTCATGAACCGCCCTCAGATCAAGTTGGCGGCCGCCCTGGGGTTGGTCGAAGCGGCCGTGGCCCATGGGGCATCTTCCGGTGTCCCGGTGGCTGTTGCGGTAACCGATGCGGCTGGGAACGTTGTCGCATCGGCCCGGATGAACGACGCGCCGCTGGGTGGGATGCAACTGGCTGCCGACAAGGCCTATACCTCCGCCTTGTGGCAGATGCCATCGGGTGACTTGCGCGAATCTTCGCAGCCCGGCGGTGCCGACTGGGGTCTGACTTCCACTGCTGGCGGTCGCATCATCGTCTACGCCGGTGGGCTGCCGATCTTCGCTGATGGCGTCCTGGCCGGGGCGCTCGGCGTCAGTGGCGGCACTGGCGCCCAAGATGGCGCATGCGCCGCGGCTGCTCTCACTGCGGTGCTCCCCGAGGCCTGACACCCTGAGTCAGGCTGCTGCTCACATGGGTTATCTGTAGACCGGAACACCCTGTGCCATCAGCGATATCATCGCGAGCGTCTATAAGTCTTGGCAGCAATGCAGCGACTCTGGGGCGGAACGAGCTCCCGACAAACCCAGCCAAGGTGGCGAGGACGAGTACGACGCGCACCGAAGCAAACCGATGCCGAACCCTCGATTACCAGCATGGCGCAGGTGGTGGGATCGGAGGTAACCATGACCGTTTGTGGAGAAACCAGCCCGTGCGATTGAACGCAAAATGCGTCATCAGGTGCCTGAGCACCAGTCGAACGCTCCCCTCCAGATTCCAACGGCAGCAGCATTGGGCCGTTCGTCGGCTCACCTCCCTTCGGGCACTAGCGCCAGGACGCGGGCAGGGAAGCCGGACGCGCCAGCTACTCGAGGAACCCCCACCACGGCCCAGGCACCAGCAGCAGGTACTGCCGCGAGGTTCGTCAGGTTCTCAACGTGCCAAATCCCGCGGGGCAGCGTGATGTTTTGGTGCACCGGGAACTCGACGGCCCGCCCGGGATCGATGCCCAGGGTGTCTGTGCCCAAGCCGACCACACCGCGTTCGGCGAGCGAGCCAGCCGCCTCGACGCCGAACCCCGGAAAGCGCAGTGGTTCGGTCCCCGAGACCTGTGGCCAGTCCGTACGCAGAAAGACGATCGATCCGGCGGCAATGACTCCGCGCAACCTCTCGTGCCCGCCGATGTCGGCCGGGGTCAGTTCCGCATCCGGGTCCTGCTGTGACCGGCGAGTGAAGTCGACGACGTGAAGCGGCCGAACCAGCTGGTCCGCCGGTACGTCAGCAACGTGCGAAGCCCCCTCGATGAAGTGACTCGGAGCATCAAAGTGCGTGCCGCTGTGCTCATCAAGGCTCACCCGCCGGGAGAAGGATCCATCTCGCGCGATCGTCTCGGTCGACTCAACAGCCATCGGGGGTATCCCGGGCCAGAGAAGAGATGTCTCGTCCAGGGGGCGTGTCAGGTCAATGACCCGGAGCTTGAGTTCCATGGAGGAATCCTCCTGCCCGACCGGGGCGTTGTCACTCTCGGTCAGACACCAATGATCGTTCGGCTACTGCCTACGGCTGAAAGACGATCTTGAGCTGGATGGGCGTGCTGCTTTCGCGTGAGCCGGATACGACGTCGTCGTCGCTAGTGGAGGCGATTCCCAGCGATAGCAAGCCGCCCAACTTCGGCCCTATGTACGAGGCCGTCAGCGGAACTGAGTAGGTGGTGGCCGCGCTCGTGGGCCCCAGGACGCCGATGACCGTGTCGAGCCCGGGTGCGTTGCTGGATGTGATGCCGGTCTCCGTCCAGGTGTCCTTCAAAGTGAGCCGAACGTTCTGCTTACCGATGGATCCGCTGGTGGTCACGGGCACCGTCAGGGTCGCCGACTCAATGGTGCGCCCTGCATAACTGGAAAGGTCGAACTTGAGATAGCTCTTGAGGAGCGGGCTGCCGTCGACCTGGAGTTGCGTCGCAGTTCCGAAGTTGGTCGAGGCGGCACCGCTGGACACATAACTATCTGCAATCGGTGTCAACACCACCGTGCTCACAGTGCTACCAGCCGTCGTGAACGACCAAGAGACGGAGTTGGACATTGCGTTACCCGCGACATCCTTGACCCCGGTCGACACCGTTGCGGTGTACGACGCACCAGCGGCTAGTGGAGCACTCGGCGTCAGCGTCGCCATAAACGACGTCGAGTTGTAGCCGACGCTCGCCACAACCGCACCAGACGGACCGCTCAAAGTGACCGAGGTTCCGTTGACGGTGCTGGCATCCATCGCCTCCGAAAACGTCACAGTCGGTGTCGCTGTCGAGGCTACGCCAGTCGAACCGTTAGTGGGGCTGGTTGCGGTCACTGTGGGCGGAACCGTCTCAGTGGCAGCGCTGGTCGCAAACGTCCAAGAGACGGAGTTGGACATCGCGTTACCCGCGACATCCTTGACCCCGGTCGACACCGTCGCGGTGTACGACGCACCAGTGGCCAGTGGAGCACTCGGCGTCAGCGTCGCCACAAACGACGTCGAGTTGTAGCCGACGCTCGCCGCAACCGCACCGGACGGACCACTCAAGGTGACCGAGGTGCCGTTGATGGTGCTGGCATCCATCGCCTCGGAGAACGTCGCCGCCGGCGTAACCGTTGCCGCGACCCCAGAGGCACCATCGGCCGGACTGGTCACCGTCACCGTCGGCGGAACGGTCTCGGTAGCCGGTCCGAGTGACATCTCGGCGTGGTAGTACCGGTGGGCGACCTCATCGCTGGCAATGGCGACGAGACCAGTGGTGGAATCGACCGGATCCTTGGTGGTGCTGACGTTGTTGACCGACGCACCTGACCACGAGATGAAGGGAGCTCCCTTACCTGGTCCGAAAGCGATGTCATTCAACGGCGTCGTCTTGTAGTAGACATTGCCGCCGCCCTCGTCCGAGGTCATGACAATGAGCTGATGGTTGGTGCGGTCCAAGGCTAGCTGGGGACGGGTCTGGCCATCGGCAACCGTCGACTCGGGCACCGCACTCCACACACCGCCACTGGTGCGGCTAAGAACGTAGATCAGGGGAGTGGTGCCCGGCTGCCCATGGTCACCTTGGGACGTCTTGATCGCTGCGTGGACCCTGCCCTGGTCATCCCCGAGAAGGCTCTTGAGGTTGAGGTGGTCATCTGGGACGTCGAAGCCAGACAGCGGGACCTCGCTCGTCCATGAGGAGTCAGGTGCGGTGTCGATGTGAACTGCAAACCGCAAGACCGCCGACGCTTGGTCCGACCACAGCACGCCGATCTTGTCGCCCATGCTGATCAAGGCCGAGATGTCATCGGTGGCCACCGAGGTATCGACGCCGGGGATCAGGAATGGCTTGACCCACACGTTGTCCGCGGTCGTCGAGTGCGCAACCCACACCTTCGAACCGCGAGTGAACGTGATCCAGAGTCGTCCCAGGCTGTCCCGATCGATGGTCACTGACTCACTACCCCCGCCCGAGAACTTGACGGGGAAGCCGGAGTCTCTTGCGTAGGACTTGGTGGCTGACGAGTAGGTGAATCGATAGATGCGGATGGCGCCGGCCGACCCAGCCGTTCGGCTCGCCACATACAGATGACCGTTCGACCACAGCGCGTCACCTGTGCTGTTCACGCGGTCATCGACGACCGTGCCGGTGTCACGCCACGTGTGGTTCGCCTGCAACTGGTAGATGTTGACGGTCGAAGCCCCCATCATCAAGGCCCACCATGAACCGTCGTTGTACCAAAGCTTGCTCTGTGGCTTGTCAGCAGTTGGCGCGGCCGACGCTGTGTTGTACAGGGCATCTTGGTACGTGACGGGCGTCGTTGTTGCGGACGCTGTGCCACCTGCTGCAGTGAACCCAGCCAGCGTCAGGCCAGCGACAAGGAGCACCACACCAAACCTGCGGATTACGACCATCGAACTCACCCCGTCTTGATGAGACTTGCTAAGCAGCAACCTGGCTCATCATCCTGAAGCGCCTGTCGAAGCAACGACCCATCAGGTTGTGGCCGATCACATGTCCAACGTAGAGCGGTCAGGGCTTCAACGGAATGGCTGTGCAAAATTTTCGGTGAGCGAAAAGAGCAATAAGCACCATTCCGGCGTTCCGCACCCTGGCCTCTCACACGTTGTGTGTTCGCAGCGTTACCCAAAGTGGCGAAACGGCCTGCGGCGTCGGGCTCTACCGGACGGGTCCCTCATCGAGACCGGTGTCAGAAATGACCCTGGCCAGAACTCTCGGGAGCCTTCAGGTGTGTCTCCCGAAGACGCAGATCATGATGAGAGCTGCCGCACTGATCACCTTTGACGTTGGCCCAACTGGGTGCAGAGTGCTCAACTTCGTTAGCAGCCGGTGGAGCATCATGGCCCTCGGCTCATCCAGGGAAGCCACCTACTCGCAACTGGAGCGGACGGGGTTAGCAGGTCCATCGGCTCACTCCCCGAACACGGGGACAGCAGCTTGTTGTGCTTCTCAGATGTCGAGAAGAGCAACTCTCTCGTCCTCCGTTCTGGCCCCAACTGTTGCGAAGCCAGGCCGTTGCCCTCTGTGACGAAGAATCATATGACGCTCTTCAGGGTGTCGCACAACTGCCGCTCCTCAGGCGGTACCAATAGCTCAGCGTTGTAACGAATGGCCGGCTTGTCAGGGGTCAAGCACGCGCAGTCGCATCCCACCCACCAGATGTCCGATCAAGCGACTGGTTGCCGTCGCCGTGTGGCAACCAATGAGCAAATCCGTGGCCAGTGGCGCAGCCGGAGCCAATTGCACGTCGATTGCACACCGCTAGCGCCATGATTGCCCTCATGAGCGCTGAGGTTCCGACCGGTTGGTACATCGATCCGGACGCGTCCGACCGACAGCGGTACTTCGACGACAGTGGCTGGTCGCCGTGGGTCTCGACCAGCCAGGGGATGGTGCTCGCGCCGCTCGCCGCAGCCAACACCCCAGGACCATCGGGTGTCGCGGTTACCCGCGAGATCCTCCGCCAAGCACGGGCTGACGGCGTCATTAATGCCAGAACCCTCGACGCGTTGCTCAGGTACGCGCAACGGTGGTCGACACGTCCCTCTCAACCCCCCGCCTCCGCCCGACCCGCGTCAACTAGCAGCCAGCGCTGGGGACCAAGTGCTGCACTCTCGGACCGGCAGACGCAACCAGTCGAAACGGTGCCTCGCACAGCACCCCCGGTTGCGCAGACCGCACCGCGGGTCACATTCCCTTCCGAGCTCACACCTCGCAACCACGTGACCCGCTGGTGGCGAGAGACCCGCGAAACTGTGAAGTCAGACCTCGCCATTCATGGGCTTGCCTACCTCGGCGTGCTGCTGCTCTTCGCCGGCGTCTTCGGACTCGTGGTGTGGTCGTTCTCCGACATCAACCCCGCCATGCGCCCCGTTGCCGAGCTCGCCATCCCGAGTGCACTCTTCATCGGCGCCGCGATGCTGAACCGACGGGGGACGCGTGTGGTCGCAGCCGCCCTCGAGTTGGCAGGCGGACTGCTGCTCCCGATCGTCACGGTTGCATCCTTCGTCGACAACGCGCCCGTGCCTCCTGACCCGTCGGGCGTGGCATTGACGGTCGTGCTCGCGACGACGACCTTTACCATTGCCCTCGCATACGCCCTCTGGGTTCGGCCCCATCCCACCAGCGCGTTGGCTTACCTCGTCGCGCCCGTCGCCTGGCTTGGAGCAGGCTTGCTCAGCCTGTCATGGCTCGATCCTGTCCCCCAGGGTGAGTCTGTTGCCCAGCCCCGTGCCCTTGAGATCGCGGTGATGTCGGTCGCCGCTGGTGCAACCCTGCTCGCTGCCCGACTGCGACCGCAGCTTCCGTTTGCCAAGGCGACGTCGACTTCGGGGCCGGTGGCCCTGGTTGTTCTTGCGTTGCTGGCACTGCTCGCTGGATCCGCTGACGGTTGGCCAGCCGCCGCTTCGGTGGTCACCGCGGCCGGGATCGTCGTCGGCATCGAGGCACTCGAGCAACGACTCCCGGGCTCAACGCTCACGGTCGCAACCTCGGTGACGGTGGGGCTGGGACTCTTGGCGGCGCGCAGCGGGCTCGACACGTCTCCTTGGGTGACCGCGTCCGCCTTCGCAGCCGCGACCGGGTGGGCGGAGTATCACCGTCGCAAAGCCACCGCTGGCGAGCGCCGGTCGTTCGCCGGCGCAGCGGCTCTGTTCCCCGGTGGTGTCGTCATGGGCGCTGTCGCAGCCATCGGCTGGCCCGCGGGACTACTTGTGACAGCCCTGCTGCTCGCCGCTTATGCCGTTGTGGTTCGGGTGCGGACCACGACAGACACCTTCTGGTCACAGTGGGTGGCGTGCGCGTCCGGCGCGCTTGCCGCTGTGCTCGCATTGGCAACGACCGTGACGGTGCTCTGGCCAGCGACGGCCGACAGTTCTGACCTCAACGGGTCGTGGCAGGCATCAGTCGCTACGCTGCTCGTCGCCCTCGCGCTGGGTGCCGCACGCACCAGATACCCCGCGCTGGTCACGTGGGCCGTCGTCGTGGTGCTCGCGCAGGCATGGGTGTTCGCCGTCTTGTCGCTCAACGATTCCGGTGATCTCGTTGCCGTTGGGTGGGGCTTGGGGGCCGCGGCTGCCGTCTGCGTTGTCGTGACGCTGGCCGCCTGTTGGAGTACGCGGGCGTCCGCGCCGGTGCTCGGACACGTGACGTTGGCGTCCCTGGCGCTCGGGGCGTTTGCCGTGTTGGTGGCGGCCGACGCTCCTCCGAGCAGCGCGCGGCTGGCTGTGGTGTCAGGTGCAGCAGCGGTGGCCTGGGCATGCGTAAGCGTGGTCGACGAGCTCAAGGGCACCGATGCGATCAGAGTCGCGCACGCGCTCATCGATCTGTCCGAGGATGCGATTCGTTCGGTTACGGCAGCGGTCGCCTTGACCGCAGCGGCTGGGTCCCTGGCCTTCACGGTGGACGCCAGGAAGGTCATCACCGATGACGCTTGGTGGGCTGTGGTGGCGGGAGCGATCGCACTCGGGTACATCGCGTTCGTGCGGTGGGCCGTCGACGCGCTCCCCAGCAACAGTCGAGTGGCCACCGAAGCCGCATTACTTCTGGCCGCAGCAGCGTTGGTGCTCGGGATCGTCAGAGCCGACACCGGTGCACAGTTCGCGCCGACCGTCATCGCTTTCGGATTGGTCATCACTGTCGCCGGCCTTGTTCGGCGTCGCTGGCGAGATTCACGTCCGGCATGGCTGGGTTGGGGTGCGAGCGCGGCACTGACCGTTATCGTGATCGACCGGATGGGCGCAGGCGAGGATGACTGGCCCATGACGCTCATGGTGTGGGGATCGGTCACCGCGCTCGCTGCACTGGCGATCGAGCGGCTGCGGATCACGGAACCGTTGCGAAGGCTCATGCAGCGCACGCTGCCTCCGGCCGCGCTCGGAACCGTGGGTCTCGTCATCGGGGCACTGACGGTGGCCGTCACCGAAGACCTCACGACGACGGGACAGTGGTTCCTGCTTGTCGCCGCGACCGCTTTCGTTGCTGGAATACTCGTTCGCGACGGAAGACTCTTCGGAATCGCAGTAGCGGCCATCACCGTTTCGTACTCGGCGGTGGCTCCGTGGAGCGCCATCGATCACCCGTGGACGATCGTCGTGCTCGGTGCCCTCTGGATGGCCGCGGCAGATGTCGTACGACGCTGGCCGACCGCTCGCTACGTTCCTGCGCTGCCATCGTCCCTGTTCGTCGTGGGGCAGCTCGTCATCGTCGTCGCATTACTCCTCGGCGTGGAGAAGGAGCAGCGTCCACTGGGGCTTGCTCTGGCCGGCTTGGCATTCATCGCCGTTGCGATCCGGAATCCCGTTGCGCCCGCTCGACCCTGGTACGGGGCATTCGGTGTGGTTCTCGTCCTCGCCGGCGCAGCTGACGAAGGCCCTGGCTGGCTGGCTGGCGCGTGGTCGGCACTCAGCGTTGGGGCGACCGCAGCAGCCGCCGTTGGACGCAGTCGGGCTTCCACCCCACTGCGCCTGCTTGGAGCTGCCTCGGCAGCGGCGGCCTGGGCCACGTTCATGCTGTGGGCGCAGTGGACCGCGGAGACCAGCGTCATCATCACCGCCATTGGTGTGGGGGTGCTGCTCGCCCTACTCGGGGTGGCGGCACAGCTCGCCCCCTCGTGCAAGGCGTGGGCCGAGGCCTGGGGAAGCGTCGGACTCCTTGTTGTACTGATCAGCACGTTGGGGCTTGGCCTCCCCGAGGTTCCGCGCGCGCCTGCGGGACAGATGGTCGGCGCCGGTTTGGCGCTGGCTGCCGTCGGGGCAGCGCTCGCTGCCGAGCCACTACGACGAACGTGGTTGCGCATCCTCACCGTGCTCTTGACGGCGGCAACAGCTGGGGCAATCCTCTTCGGAATCGACGCAGCAGCGCGCGAGGTCACCGCGGTCGCCGTCACTCTGGCCGCTGCCACCACCCTCGGCATCGCCGTTACCGCAGCCACCAACGGAGGTGCCCCGTGGCGTCCGGCCCTGCTGGTCGGCGCACCCCTTGCCGGCGGAGTGGCCATCGCTTCGGCGGCAAGCGTGCTTCCGGACCGGACGCTACTCGTCGGCGCGCTGGTCCTCGTTGCTGCGCAGTGCATCGTTATCGGGCGAGTACTCGGCTCAACACCGCTGCTCGTCGCGGGACCACCACTTCTCTCACTCTCATGGATGCTCTATGCGTCTGAAGCATTGAGTGGCAGTCCCCAGTGGTATATGGTCCCAGTCGGCTTGGCGTTGATCGTGATGGGTGCGCTGTTGCGTTGGACGCGACGTCAAGAGGGCAAGGACATCACCACCGTGGACGTGGTGGCCCTCGAGCTGGCGGGCGTTGGACTCATCACCGGGGCAGCACTGATTCAGACCGCCACAGACAGTCTTGGGTATGCACTGCTCGCGATGATCGAAGGCGTCCTGGTGACGTTGTGGGGAGCAGTGACCAAGGTGCGACGCCGGTTGGCCGCCGGCGTTGGCGTGGTCATCGTCTCCGTCGTCATGCTGATTGCCGTCCCGCTGCTCCCGGTGCTACCCGAGTGGCGCGGCGCCGTGCTCTGGGTGGCGGTGGCCGGGCTCGGCCTGGCGGCCATCGTCGTCGCCACCTTCATCGAGCGGGGACGCGCCAAGGTCGAAGTGTGGGTGACGTCGCTGTCGGAGACGCTGAACGACTGGGAGTAAGGCTCACGGCCAAGTCTCGCGCAGTGCTACGGATCTGTGGCTTTGAGACAAGCTGCGGTCTTGTAGCAATGCTGAATGCTCCGGCACTGTGGCATCCATGAAGCGACCCGTGACCGATGTGAAGACCCTCGGTGCCGCTACTCGCACGCAGCGAACGCGGCAGGGGTGGACTCAGGCTCAGCTCGCGGAACAGGCCCAGGTGCCCCGTCGCTTCGTGAGCGAGCCCGAGGCTGGCGTGCGCACCGGCGCCCAGTTTGGATGCGTCCTCGCCGTGCTGCGCGCGCTGCGCCTGACGATCAACCTGGTCGACCGGGGGACGGACTCGTTCGATGATGCGCTCAGCGAGGTTCTCCGACGACTGGCACCCAACTCGTCGTTGTCCTCTACGGCCGGGTCGTCGGTGTCATCGAGCGCACCGGCGGTGCGGTGACGTTCACCGACGACGACGACGACGGCGACCGCGCGCTGCCGCTCGCCACTCCACTGTCGCCGTCCATGCCGCTTGCCGGCGCCCAAAGTTCGCAGCAGCGGTTCAGCTCCGTCGACCTTGCCCTGCCGGATCAGCACATCAGCCCGGTTGTAGACCGCAGCAGCCAGGGTGGCCTCGTCGCCGACTTGGGCGAAGATCTTGGCGGCTCGCTGGAACACCGTCAGACCGTTGTCCCAGCGTCCTTCGGAAATCGCTTGGACCGCCAAGTTGTTCAGGCAGTGACCCTGTCCGGTGAGGTCGTCGCTCTGTTCGTACCGGCGCAGCGCACTCACCGCGTGGCAGGCGGCTTCCCTCGCCGGACCAAAGAGCAACCGCCATGAGAGCGTCGTGTGCGTCCGCAAGGCCAGTGCGTCGTGGGCCTGTTCAGCAAGTGTCACCGTCAGGTCGCCCCAACGTAGTGCCTCCCGGTATCGATCACTCTGGAGCAGCCCAACGGCATACCTGGTGGCCAACATGGAGGGGGAGGCCATCGCGTCGGGCGTCGTGGAGTCCGTCGACCAGACGTATGCCCTGAGTCAATCTGTGGAGCAACCGAGTCAAGTTGCCCATGCGTTGCTGAATCCGCCCCTCCTTCAGGAGCAGTCCGGCCTGTCGGACTGGTTCACCGCCGAACGCATGCAGTGCCTGCCGGTAGGTCGCGGCTGCTTCGTCGGTGAGGCCAAGGAAGAAGCGAACGTCGCCGAGTGTCTCGAGCACATCCGCGCTCGACCGGGGCCGTCCCCAACGGAAGGACGTGGATGTCTCGCTGCTCGTGGTGTCAACAACTATCTCTCACGATTGGCAAAGTGGCAGGAGGCGGCAGAGCCTGACTTCACCGCGGTTCTCGCCCGTACCGATCAACCGGAGGACCGAGCAGTCGTCCGTCTGCTGACCACACTCGGAGTGCCTGACCCGGGCGATCTTCAACTTCCAGAGCCATGCCGCGCTGAGCATCTCGACTCACTCGGTGCTGAGGTCTTGCGGAAGTTCAATCGGCTCCTTAGCGCAAACGCGCTGGACCGGGCTCGCGCTGACAAGATGCGCGACGCCGCCGTCGCCAACTTGACCGCGGCCCGGCCCGTCCGCGCATTCCGGATTCCAGCGGACTCTGCCGTCACACTGTTGAGGACCTTTGAGGGACCGGCAACTGAACTGTCCCGCTCGATGTCTGCCGACGATCGTTCGCACTATATGAGCCACGAAATCCCTCAAGACGAGCGGCTCGATGAGTCCGAAGTTGCAGATCGGCTGAAAGAGCTGGCCGACGAGCTAGGCATCGAGACAGACGTCAAGGCTCAGTCGACTGTCGGGCCGGTAACCCATCGTCGCGTCCGCCAGATGGCGCAACGAGCCCAGGTCGCGCGTAGAGAAGGGGACTCGGAAAAGTACCGGCGCTCCACTCGGCGCATCCGAAGCGCTATCCCGGAGTTGCCGGGTTATCGCGCCAGCGGGTTCGAGCCGGATGCATCCATGCGAATCCCTCACAGGGTCATCCAGTTCTGGGATCCCGCTCCTCCTCCGGACCAGATGCTGCCTTGGATGAACTCGTGGGAGGAGGGTGGCCTTCCCCAAGGGGAACACATGGTCGCTGACTACAAGCATGGATTGGATGCTGTTCAGGACGTAGCGGGGGAGCTCGGACGCGAGGCGTATGAGGCAGCGCCACACGCGGCAATTCGAGCCGATCTGTTCAGGTATGCGGAGCTCTTCAAGCGCGGCGGCTGGTACGTCGACGTCGAGCACGAAGCGTTGCTTCCTCTGGAAGACGTCCTACGGTGGCCCGTCGATCACGTCCTCATAGAGCGGCCCAACAAGGACCGAATTCCCAATGGCTTCATAGGGGCGGTTCCGGGGTCGGTACTCATGAAGGCCGTTCTGCTCAAGGGTTGTCACAACCTGCTCGAGAAAGCGGGTGGGAGTGTCGTGGACATGACTGGCCCGGTGATGTTTACGGGGCTCGTCAAGGAGTACGAGCACTCTCCTGAAGCTTCCTTTGTCATTGTCCCGAGCAACGCCGTGTTTGGCGGTACGTTGCAGCTCGTCCACAATGAGGCGGAGTACAAGATTCACGGGCACTGGAGGTACACGGAGCTGTCGTCCGACTAGGGCGTGTCTGCGGGAACCTCATGCGGCTCCAAGGACAAAGCAGGTCCCCTCCGAAAAGGTCCAAGACGTAACCAGACAGGTCGCAGCCGCACAGATGAACGACATGATGGAGTCGCTTCCAAGCGCCTGCCCGAGCACGCTGGAGAGCGACCGCGAGAGTCCGTTACACCGAGATAACCTCGCTCTGACCTGCGGCGATGTGTGCGCGCCCGGAGAGATTCGAACTCCCAACCTTCTGATCCGTAGT
>JAJAYZ010000078.1 GCA_027118455.1 Actinomycetes bacterium | reverse complement strand
GGTCCCGTCCGCTGCCCAGCGGCAACTGAGCCTCTCCCACACTGACTGCCACGCACCTAAGACCTCAGGAGGATCACGCCACCGCGATCCGGTCCTCAAACGCCAACAGATCCCCTCCAAGGTGACCCGGTGATCGTTCCACGGACGCCTACGCCGACCAGCATCGATTAAAAATCGCCGTCTCCAGGACAGTCCACAACTCAGCACCGATCACATTCACTCAAACGATGAGAACACCATCAGGCACTCCGCACCAGACACTGAGCAGACACGCCCTAGTGCGGCCTTGATAACCAGCCAGCGCTGTTCTGGAGCATCGAGCCGGCGTGGAACGACCGGAATTCACACGAGATCTCGAGCCAGGTCACGTCCGGCCCCGTGTTCGCGCACGTACGTGCGTCCAGCTGCGGTCCGATCCAGCACACCGACTGCCACCCGTACCGCCACCACAACTAATTGTTGATGCGCAACGGCCTAATCCACGACTTCACGAGTCTGAAGCGTGACCTGAGTTCTGCACATTCACCCCCCCCGATCCTTACCCGAACATCGAAGGGTTGGCCGACTCTGAAGTGTTCTTCTACCTCGCGCACTCCTTCGGTCTCTGCGACGACCCACCCACGGCGGTGGCGCGAGCGGCCCGCCTTATCGAAGAGGTCGCTCCTCTACAGCACCGACGAGGAGACTTTGCGCCGCTTCTCCCCGACAACGAAGTGCTCCAGCGCCTGAGCTCAGAGCGGCGCCTAGTCGCTTCAGAGCCTCTGACTGACCTTCCGGGCATATGGAACGAGGTACCCGAATAGTCATGTGTCGTAGTGCGCAGCGGCCACGACAGATTTCTTCCGTTCGCACCAACGGCTGGGTAACGGCGGTCAGACCGCGCCGACGAAGCGCGCTACGTCTGCGGCATTGCTGTAGTGCGCAAGGCTGACCCGCACCGCGCTGCCAGAGTCTCGGATGCCGAGCGCACGGGTGACCTCGTACGCATAGTTGTGGCCATGCCAGGCGTTGATGTCAGCGTCCGCCAGACGCTGTGCGGTATGCCCAGGGCTCTCACCCTCTACCCGGAAGTAGACCGTCGCGGTACGGCTCTTCGGGTGTCCGTAGAGCGTGATCCGCCCGTCGGCACCGAGCGCGGCCAACATCTGGTCAAGGAGAACTGTCTCGTGCTCGTGCGCAGCCACGAGTGAGGTGACCAAGCGCTCCCGGCGCGAGCCTGCTGCCACCGAATCGAGTGCGGCCAGGTGGTCGACGGCGGCAGTGACCCCGGCGAAGTTGGCGTAGGACGGTGTGCCCCACTCGAAGCGGTCAGGGACGTCATTCGATGACGATGCCAGCTTGAAGGGAACGATCTGCTCGAGCAGCACAGGGTCGGCGATCAGGCAGCCCACATGCGGGCCATCCCACTTGTACGCGCTGGTGACATAGACGTCGGAGCCGAGGTCTGAGACATCGACAACTCCGTGGGCGGTGCTGTGCACCCCGTCGACGTATGCCAACGCTCCAACGGCATGCGCTGCATCGGTGATGGCACGTACATCGGGGCGCGTGCCCAGCACGTTGCTAGCGCCGGTGACGGCCACCACGCGGGTACGGTCGTCGACGAGGTCGCTGTACTGATCCGCGGGAAGTTCTCCTGACTCCACGTCGACCCGAGCCCACCTCACGTCGACTCCGGAAGCCTCAGCCCACTGCACCCAGGGACGCACATTGGCGTCGTGGTCGAGCTCAGACACCACGACGTTGTCACCCACCCGCCACTCGCGAGCGAGGGCTTGCGCGAAGCGGAAGGTCAGGGTCGTCATGTTCGGTCCCAGGACGACGCCGTTCGGCTCACTCGCCCCCACGAGATCGGCGACTGCCGACCGCGCAGCTGCGGTGATCTCGTCTGCGGCACGACTGCTGGCAAAGGCTCCGCCACCGTTGCTGGTTCCTGAGCGGTAGGTGTCGGCAATCGCCTCGATCACCGACGTCGGCGACTGCGTGCCGGCTGCGCCGTCGAGCCAGACCCGATTGCCTTGCAAAGCCGGGTAGAGCGCCCGGATCCGTTCGACGTCGTAACTCATATCAAGCCCTGCTTCCTGCCGTTGCAACCAAGGTACGGACGACTCGTAGGGCTACCGACAAAGTGGCCAGGTCGAAGCTGTCGCTCGAGGCGATCTCGTGCAGAGTGGTTCGCGCACGGCCGAGACCCTCGACGTTGGCGTTCTCCCAGTCGGTGATTCGCTCTTCGGGGCTGCCACCTTCTGGCGTCAACGTCAGCACGTTCGACGTCAAGCCGGCGAGTGCACCGTAGAGGTCGTAGCGCAGAGCCATTCGGGCGAGTGCGTGCCACCGCTCATCACGAGGCAACTCGGTAATCCGGTTAAGCATCTTGTCGACCTCGAAGCGGTCCGAAAGCGCAAAGTAGACGAACCCGACGTCATCAGCCTCCTCGCCAGTGGCATTCGCCAACTCAACGATGTCGAGCAGCGAGAAGGCGTCCAGGTGAGCTGCCGTGACGAGCGCCAGCTCGTCGGGCACACCCTGAGAGGTGTACTCGGCAACGCGGCGCAGGAGCCGTTCCTGTTCTGCACCTCTCAGCATTTGGGGGATTTCGGTGATGAGTCCCTTCACCTGGGAGAAGTGATCGATCTCTTCCTCTACCTCAAGCAGCGAACGACGGCTCTGCAACAGCCAACGCGTCGCTCGGTCGAGCAGTCGCCGACTTTCGAGATAGAGCCCGGACTGCGCGCGCACCGGGACGCGGTTGTCGAGCTTGGCGACCCAAGCCCAGAACTCGTCAAGGCCGAAGACCTCGCGAGCCACCGTGTGGGCTCTGGCGATCTCGACCGGAGTGGCACCGGTCTCCTCCATGGCCCGGAACCCAAAGGTGATCCCACCGCGGTTGATAATCTTGTTCACGACGACCGTCGTGATGATCTCGCGGCGAAGGGGATGCGCGGCTAGCCGATCGGCGTACCGCGAGCTGATCCCCGACGGGAAGTACGACTCGATCACCCTCTGGAAGTACGGCTCGTCAGGAAGCTGACTGTCGAGCAGATCGTCGGCGAGGACCATCTTCGAATAGGCCACCAGAACCGAGAACTCCGGTGACGTCAGGCCTCCCCCCAATGCGTCAAGTCGGTCGATCTCGGCGTCAGAAGGCAAGAACTCCAGTGCCCTGTTCAGCTCGTCTCGCTCTTCAAGCCACCGCATGAAGCGCTTGTGAACCGGGAGCATCGAGTGACTTTGCGCGCGGGCATTGCTCAGCAAGACATTCTGCTCGTAGTTATGGCTGAGCACATGCTCGGCGACGTCGCCGGTCATCTCCGCCAACAGCTCATTGCGCTGCTTCTGGCCGAGGTCCCCTGACCGCACCACTGTGTCGAGGAGGATCTTGATGTTCACTTCATGGTCGGAAGTGTCGACGCCGGCCGAGTTGTCGATCGCATCGGTGTTGATAAGGACACCTGCTCGAGATGCCTCGATTCTTCCCAGCTGGGTGATCCCAAGGTTTCCGCCCTCACCGACCACGCGGACTCGCAGGTCGGCTCCGTTGATGCGGATGGCATCGTTGGCTTTGTCGCCAGCATCGGAGTTGGACTCCGGCGCAGCCTTGACGTACGTGCCGATCCCACCGTTCCAGAGCAGATCGACGGGGGCGCGGAGGACCGCTCGCATCAACTCCTGCGGAGTCATCGAACCGGTGTCCTCGGGGAGCCCGAGCACCTGCGCTACCTGCGGGCTCACCGGGACGGCCTTGAGGCTACGCGGGTAGACCCCTCCGCCATCGGAGAGCAAGGACTTGTCGTAGTCGTTCCAGGCGGACCGAGGAAGCTCGAACAACCGCCTGCGCTCGGCAAAGGACGAGGCGGCATCAGGACTTGGGTCGAGGAAGATATGCCGGTGGTCAAACGCTGCCACCAGCCTGATGTGCTCGGAGAGCAACATTCCGTTTCCGAACACGTCTCCGGACATGTCACCAACGCCGATGACCGTGAAGTTGTCGGTCTGGGTGTTCACCCCAAGCTCGCGGAAGTGGTGCGCGACCGACACCCACGCACCGCGTGCGGTAATTCCCATCGCCTTGTGGTCGTAGCCGACTGACCCGCCGGACGCGAACGCGTCGCCCAGCCAGAACCCGTAGCTCTGTGCAATGCCGTTGGCAATGTCGGAGAAGGTGGCGGTCCCCTTGTCTGCGGCTACGACGAGGTATGGATCGTCACCGTCGCGGCGCACGACATCAGTCGGTGATACCACCGAAGACTCGACCAGGTTGTCGGTGATGTCGAGGAGCGCACTGATGAACGTGCGATAGGAGGCGACTCCTTCGGCCAACCAGGCCTCACGACCATCTGTCGCTGGGTCAGGAAGGCGCTTGGGCAGGAACCCTCCCTTGGCGCCGACCGGAACGATAACTGCATTCTTCACCGCTTGCGCCTTCACGAGGCCTAAGATCTCGGTGCGGAAGTCTTCCCGACGATCGGACCAGCGGATCCCGCCCCGCGCAACAGCGCCGAAACGCAGGTGAACACCCTCGACTCGCGGGGAGTAGACCCAGATCTCGAACTTCGGACGAGGAAGCGGAAGGTCTGGGACGGTCGTGGGATCGAGCTTGAACGACACGTAGGACTTCGGTCCACCATCCTCGCCGGCCTGGTAGTAATTGGTGCGGAGCGTGGCGTTGATGAGCGAGAGCAGCGATCGGATGATCCGGTCCTGATCGAGACTGCTGACTGAGTCCAGGCCCTCACGGACTTCAAGGCTCAGCTGGTCAGCGGTTCCCTCTCGGTCACCGGCGAAATTGGGGTCGAATCGAGTCTCGAAGAGCCGCACGAGTAGCCGCACCAGCTCGACGTGTGCAGCCAACGACTCCTCGATGTACTCCTGGCTGAAGGTTGCTCCGGTCTGCCGCAGATACTTGACGTAGGCACGCAAGACCATCGCTTGACGCCAGTGCAGTCCAGCGGACACCACCAATCCATTGAACCCATCTGACTCAGCCACCCCTGACCAGACGGCACCGAAAGCTTCTTGGAAGAGCACCTTGAGCTGTTCGGTGTCAGTGGTGACCACGCCTGAGGCAACACCGCGGTGGTAGAGCCCAAAATCGTAGAGCCAGACCCTGGTGCCGTCGGCGAGGTCAACTTCATAGGGGCGCTCGTCGAGTACCTCGGCGCCCATACGCTGCAGGTACGGGAGCACCTGCGACAGCGAGATCTCAGTGCCGACGCGGTAGATCTTGAACCTGAGCTCACCAGCTTCTGCACCTGGCGGCTCGTAGAGGTTCATCCCCAATGGACCGTCCGGACGAAGCGCCTCCATGCGCCGGATATCTGCGACAGCGAGGCGCGCGGGGAAGTCCTCCTTGAACGCCTCCGGGAAGGCTTCGGAGTACTTCCTCAGCAGCTCGACAGCTTCGGCCTCACCGAACTCAGCAAGCAGGACGTCGGCGAGGTCGTCGTCCCAGGTACGGGTGGCCCGCGCGAGTCGAGCTTCGAGAAACTCGGCATCGACAGGTGAGATCGCGGTTCCAGGCTTGCCACGTACGACGTAGTGCAGGCGGGCCAGCACCGACTCAGAGACCCGTGCGGTGTAGTCAGAGCTGTCGGCTCCGAATGCCTCAAGCAGGATCGACTCCATCGCGAGACGCACCTGTGTGGTGTACCGATCGCGTGGCAGGTAGACCAGCGCCGAGGCGAAGCGCCCATAGACGTCGTACCTCAAGAAGAGCCGGACTTGGCGGCGCTCCTGAAGGTGCATGACGTTGACCGCGATAGGCATCAGCTCGTCGACGCCCATTTGGAAGAGCTCGTCACGAGGATAGGTCTCGAGAATCTGCAGCAGGTCTTTGCCGCTGTGACTCATCGCGGGGAACCCACTGACCTCAAGGATCGACTTCACCTTGCGGCGCAGAACCGGGATACGAGTGACACTCTCGCTGTAGGCGGAGGTGGTGAAGAGCCCGAGGATCCGTCGCTCGCCGGTGACGTTGCCCGCCGCATCGAAGGTCTTGATGCCGATGTAGTCGAGGTAGGCCGGACGATGCACCGTTGAGCGGCTATTGGCCTTGGTGAGGATCAGCAGATGCTTCTCGCGTGCTTTGGCCCGCACGTCTGGAGGTAGCTTGCTAAAGGCCGACGACTCAGCATGGTTACTCCGCAGGAGGCCAAGCCCGGTTCCGGCCTTGGTGATGAGGACGTCCTCACCGTCGTGCTCCTGCAACTCGTACTCGCGGTAGCCGAGGAAGGTGAAGTGCTCGTCGATCAGCCACCGAAGGAGCTCCCAAGCATCGGCGACCTCTTCAGGAGGCAGCGGCGGTGGTGACTCGTGCAGCTCGTCGGCGATCCGCTGGGCGGCCTCTCGCATCTTCGCCCAGTCCTCAACTGACTCTCGGACGTCGCGTAGTACGTCGGTGAGACGTCGTTCGACAGAACGGAGCCGCTCAGGGTCTGAGATTCGGTCGACCTCGAAGTGCATCCACGACTCGGCGACCGCTCCGGGGGTCTTTCGCTCCTCACGCGACAGCAGCATTCGCTCGAGCTGCCCCACAAGCGTGCGCTGAACGCTGAACTGAGGGTGCACCACCAGATGGAGCGACAGCCCCTCCTGCGCCAGCGTCGAGGTGACGGAGTCGACGAGGAATGGCATGTCGTCGGTCACGATCTCAACGACGGTGTGATCCGAGACCCACCCGTGCGACTCAAGAGTGGGGTTGAAGACGCGAACCTGCGCAGTTCCGACGGGTCGTTCAGCGGCGAGCTGCCGCTGCGAGATAGCTGCACCAAACACATCGATGGGGTCTCGCCCGACCAAACCCTCGTCCGACACATGGCGGTAGTAATACTCCAGGAATGCGGATACATCAGGCAGGTCGACGGCCGAGCTCTCGGCTTCTGAGATAGCCCGACTGATCAGATCTGACTTGGCAACACCTGCGTTGCTCAGCATCGACGAGCTGCTCCCGTTCCGTGGGTCGGCCGGGCACTCAGCCTACTCGCCGCCCACCCTTCGCCGCAGCCGCGGGGGGCTGTCGTGAGACGGATGTCTGAGAAGCCCTGGGATGGTGGAATTACCCCATGGCGCTGGAGCAACTCTTGGCCACTGGGCACGTCGTAGCCGCGGTCGCGGCATTGGCCGTCGGCGCCGTCGCGGTGGGGCTCCCCAAAGGTGTCCGGAAGCACCGCGTGGTGGGGGGCCTCTACGTCGGAGTGCTCCCGTTGGTCGACATCGCTGCACTTGCGATTCATCGCGAGAACGCGTTCGGGGTCTTCCCCGCCCTGGCCGTCGTCAACCACGCGTACTGCATGGCCGCTTCCTACGCCGGACTCCGCGCAGCCGACGTCGGGCAACTGGCGACGCACGCGACGACGCTCCTGGTCAGTAGAACGTGCCGCTCTGGCTGTCTCTGCTGCCGTGGCCGAAGTACTCGCCATCGGTGACCTTCGGCGGCACCATCGTTTCCTTGATCGCCCGTGGGCTCACCCACCGCATCAGGTTGAGCGGGCTGCCCGCCTTGTCGTTGGTCCCACTGGCTCTGGCACCCCCAAAAGGCTGTTGGCCGACGACCGCACCGGTCGGCTTGTCGTTCACGTAGAAGTTCCCGGCAGCGAAGCGGAGTTTGCCGGCGACCTTTGCCACGGTGGCGCGGTCACGGGCGACCACCGAACCGGTCAGTGCGTAGGGGCTGATCCCCTCCATCTGGTCGAGCATCGCGTCGAACTGGTCGTCCTCGTAGACGTGAACACCGAGAATCGGGCCAAAGTACTCAGATCGGAAGATGTCGTGCGCGGGGTCGCCGCCGACGAGCACGGTCGGCCGCACGAACCATCCGTCGGTGTCATCTGCGGTGCCTCCGGCGAGCACTTCGATCCCCGGATCGGCCGCAGCCCGCTGCAGCACCTCTGCATGCTTGGCAAAGGCTCGGTCATCGATCACCGCACCCATGAAGTTCGACAGGTCGGTGACATCACCCATCGTGAGTCCATCGACGTCCGATACCAGGGCGTCCCTCAACTCGGCCCAGAGACTGCGCGGGACATACGCCCGCGAGGCCGCAGAGCACTTCTGCCCCTGGTACTCGAAGGCGCCACGCACCATGGCGGTGCGTAACACGTCGACGTCAGCCGATGAATGGGCAACCACGAAGTCCTTCCCACCGGTCTCCCCCACTAGCCGTGGGTACGAACGGTAGGACGTGAGGTTCTCGGCCATGCGCTTCCAAAAAGATTGGAAGACCGGGGTCGACCCGGTGAAGTGGATTCCGGCCAGATCCGGGTCGGCGAACACGACATCGCTCGTGTGCGTGCCGTGACCTGTCACCATGTTGATCACACCTGACGGCAGCCCCGCCTCTTGCAGCAGCTCCATCAGCAGGCTGGCTGCGAACTGTTGCGACGATGCCGGCTTCCAGACGACCGTGTTGCCCATGAGCGCCGGCGCCGTCGGCAGGTTTCCAGCGATGGCGGTGAAGTTGAAGGGCGTCACCGCATAGACGAAGCCTTCCAACGGGCGATGGTCGAGCCGGTTCCAAACGCCGGGTGACGAGATCGGCTGCTCGGCGAGCACTTGCTTGCCGAAGGCCACGTTGAAGCGCCAGAAGTCGATCAGCTCGCAGGCTGCGTCGATCTCGGCCTGGAAGGCTGTCTTGGACTGTCCGAGCATCGTCGCTGCGTTGAGCCGGTCTCGCCACGGTCCAGCCAGCAAATCGGCAGCCCGCAACAAGATTGCGGCCCGGTCGTCGTAGCACAGTGCCCGCCACCCAGGAGCGGCCGCCTTCGCTGCCGTGACAGCCTCCCTGGCTTCGGCAACAGTGGTGTCGCGCAGTCGACCCAACACGTGCCGCCGGTTGTGTGGCTGCACCACAGCCATCTCGTCCCCTGACCCCATCACCGCCCGACCGCCAATGACCATGGGCAACTCACGCTCAGCTCCGGCGAGGTCCTTCAGGGCAGTCTCCAGGCTGGCCCGTTCAGCCGACCCTGGCAGGTAAGTGCGAATCGGCTCATTGCGCGGGAGCGGAACCTGCGAGACAGCGTCCATGCGGTGACCTCTCACGAATCGTCGTGTGCAGTGATGGAGTCATCGTGGCACGGGCTGGTCACTTGCGACAGGTCAACCGCCCGGCTTGCGCCTAGGCGTCGATCGTCCCCAAGAGTTCGTCAAGTGCATCGTGCAGACACTGGCCAAGTACATCGAGGTCAGGCATCGCATCACGGTCGCCGAACAGACCGAAGAACACCTGGCCGTCATACGAGGTGACCCCGATGCTGAGCGCCTGCCCCTTCGAGAGCGGCGAGACCGGGTAAGCCTCGAGGAGCCGGGCACCGGCCAGGTAACGCGGCTGCTGGGGGCCCGGTGCATTGGTGACGAGGAGGTTGAAGAGCCGGTGCGACAGACCTGCCGCCAACCGCGCGCCCGCAGCATGCAGCGTAGGCGGCGCGAAGCCGGCAAGCCCAGCCAGTCGCTGGGCACTGACGGTTCGGCTGTCCTCCAGACCGGCACGCATCGCGTAGGCAACCTGGTGGAGCCGTACCACCGGTGACGGTTCACCGACAGGCAGTTCGACGATGACGCTGGCCAGCGAAGTCTCGTCACCGTGCTCGTTGATGCTGACCGGAACCAACGCCCGCACTGTTGACCTGCCGGTGACCGGCTCGCCACGCATCTGCAGCCAGGCGCGCAAACCTCCTGTCACCGTGGCCAAAACGACGTCATGGATGTTGGCGTCGTAGTGCTGTCGCAGGCGCCGGAAGTCATCCAGCGGCGCGACCGTGGTGGCGAAGCGACGTGCTTGGCCGATCTCGACGTTGAGGGGTGAGCTCGGCGCGGTCCGAGCAACTGTTCTGGCCATCCGGAGCGCGCCGCCGGCGGCCGCCCCCAGGCGTCCCACCGTCCGCCCGACATCAGCGACGCCGTGCCGAACCGAGTCGACGACTGCGCTGGGGCGTGCGACGACCTCGCCAACCGCGTCGGTGAACAACCGGGCAGTGGAAGGTCCACGGCGAGGAAGCCACTCGCTCCCAAGACGCTCAAGGTCGGCGTTGTCGGGGCCGTCATCAAAGAGAACCTCCCCGATCTCGATCGCGCCGACACCATCGACGAGGGCCTGATGGGTCTTGGTGACCAGTGCGACCCGTCCGTTGGCCAGCCCTTCGACGAGGTACATCTCCCACAGTGGCCTGCTGCGGTCAAGGGGTCGCGAGAGCACTCGCGCCACGAGCTCGTGGAGCTGGGCATCATTACCCGGACGTGGCAAGGCCGTGCGCCGCACGTGATAGCCAAGGTCGAAACCCTCGTCGTCGATCCAGACCGGTGCTGCCATTCCACCGGGGATCTCACGAACACGCTGGCGGTAGCGCGGGACGAGGTCGAGTCGCGCCTCGACGAGCTGGGCTAGCTGTGAGGTGTCGAACGGACCGTCCGGCGGGGCAAAGACCGCCAAACCACCAATGTGCATGGGTGTCGTGGTCTCCTCCAGATACAGGAAGGACGCATCGAGCGGCGTCAGGCGATCGACCACCCGCCCATGGTCTCACGGTCGAGCCGCTTGGCCCCGGTCGCCTACTTACCGGCGAGGGGCCGACCAAAGAGCCTCTCGAGCTCGGCGGCGGTCTGTTCGTAGGTTTGATGCCAAACACCGACGACCCCTAGTGCGACCGCAGCTCCGATGTTGGCAGGGTGGTCATCGACTAAGACGCAGGAGCCCGCAGTCAAACCCAACTCGTCCAAGGTGTGGTCGAAGATCGCAGCTTCGGGTTTGCGCATACCGACCTCGCCGGAGATCACGACGACATCGAACATGTCTTGCCACCCATCTCGAAGGTACTGATCCCCCCACGAGTTCGACAGTAGGGCCGTCCTGATCCCCGACGCCCTGGCCCGGTGCACGAGACCGATCATGTCCGGAGCCTGCGCGAAACGGCCGAACATCCTCTCGACGAGTCCCTCGGACGGAAGCGGTCGCCCGTCACGCCGGGTGAGGCGTCGCGCAAGCTCGACCTCGAAGTCTGGAACCTCCATCTCGCCGCGCTCCAGCGCGTGCACCGGGTTGAACCGTGCCTCGAAACCCCCGAAGTCACCGAACCAGTCAGACATGGCGTCCTGGAAGTGCGAGTAGTCGATCTCGTCGAGGTCAGACCACGCGCGCATCGCTGTGTCGATGCCGTCGGTGAGGACTCCGTAGAAGTCGACGATGAGACCGCGCAACTCGTTCACAGGACTGATCGTACGAACCCCCGACCTTCAGCACCTGCTCCGCCAGCTCGTCGACGCCCGCGACGAAGGGCGAACGCGGTCTGTGCTCGAATATCGACCCGCCTTTTGCCATGGCCCCGGCCACGGCAGGTGGGTCATCAGCGAGGGCTACCGCGGTGGAATGGCCGGTCCGTTCGACAAGGAGCTGCCGGATCTGCCGGGCTTCAGCCCCGGACGTGACTCGGTTCGCCACCACGAGCACGTGGGCAGTCGGAGCCAGCTCGGTGACCTCAGAAAGGCCCCGAATGAGCCGCGTCAGCCCAACCGGATCGCAGCGACCAGCGCACACCAATACATCGGCGGTAGCCAACGTGGCTCGCGCCGCTCCGTACCGTGCTGGTGCACCCGGGTCGGACCAGTCGAGGTCGCTCCCCTCGATTCCGAAGCCGATGTCAACAACGGTCCACGGCGCCGTGCTCCGCGCGCACTGCAGCAGCGCATCGACCGAAGCTGGCCGTAGTTCAGACCATCGATCGGCATGGGGCAACCCCACCAGGACCCGGGGACCAGAAGGTACCGACACCGCCAGCCCTGCCAGCCCAACCGGCTCCAGACGACCACGGGCTGCCAGGTGCACTGCCGCCGCGAACCCGGACGTGTCGTCGATCAGACCGAGGTGTTGGGCTACCGAAGGGCCGACCGTGTCGGCATCGACCAGCAGCGTGTCCTGGCCTTGCCTGGTCAGCGCCGCAGCAAGCTCGATCGCAACGGTGGTCCGCCCTGGGGCACCCGTTGGGCCCCATACCGCAACAACGCGCCCAGTCGTGCCCTCCGGGTTTGGTGCTTGGACCGTCACGGCAGCCACAGACGCGGCACCCTCACCGCGAAGCGCCGCGTCGAGGCCAGAGAGGCCCCGGTCGACAACGCTGGCCGCTCCCATCGCGAGCAGCTCCTCGCCGCCTTGGTCGGTGACGGCGATGCAGCGAACGCCACGCGCGGCCAAAGCCGCCATAACATCTCGGTCGAGGCCCCGCAGGGCGCCGTCCACGACGGCAACGTCGACCTGTCCGGTCGCCGCAACCGCCCGCAGCTCAACGATGTCACGACATCGGCGCGTGACTGTCGCACTGCAGGGCGAAACGCTCGCCGCATGGACGACCGCTGATTCGACGACCGCGTCCGTCAGAGCGGTGGCCACTCGCAGTGTCACGCTCCGTGTCACGAGGATCCCACCGGGACGTCCACGAGCGTCACTGTTCCGCGCGCCTGCGCGTCCACAACCGCAGCCACCTGGTCCTCGGGCACCGAGAGTGCGACACCAATCTCCAGACTGGTTCCACCGAACGCCCCAGCATCGTTGTCAACATCTGCAACGACTGCACGACCGAGCACAAGCCGTGGCTTCCCGTCCGGCTCGCCAGTCGATCCTCGCTCCACCACGTACACATCGACCCGATCACCGACCGCGAGGTCGCCAGGCATCTGGTTACGGAGAACGGGGAGAGTGACGACACGGACGCCGCCCGGATCACCAGCCGGGTCGAGCCCCACCAAGGTCAGCAGCTCTCCAGCGGCAAAGTCTCGAACGGCGACCATGTCTTGCGGGAAACCACTGTCCGCCAGGAGGTAGGGACCGATGTCGGGTAGCTGGACGCGAACCGCCTGTACGTCGTCGGAGGTAACAGCGCTCCCCGATGGCAAGTCATCACTGACCGACCAGACGGCAATGGTGTCGTCCGAAGCCCTGATCACCACCGCCATCGCAATAACTGAAGTGACCACAAGCAGCACACCAACGAGGAGGCGCGGATCACGCCAGCGTCTTCGCGAGGGCCGCGATCCTGCCGGGCTTGGTGGAACGACCGATGCACCAGACGGAGCTGGTGATGTCATGGTCAAGTCGTCTCCCCCACGGTCAATCGCGGCGACAGTCAATCGCGACAGTGATGATGCCCGAGTCCGTTGGCACGCACGACGTTATCCACAGCCCTTCCCTCCCGTGGAGCAATCATCAACACAGAGTGCGACACCCCGTCACCGAACGCAGCGAAGTGACAGACTGGTGCGGTGACTCGCCGCTTCCTCACGCTCGCTGACGTTGCCGAGATGCTCAATGTCTCCGCGTCCCAGGCATACGCATTGGTGCGCAGCGGAGACCTCCGGGCCATCAAGATCGGCGGACGCGGTCAGTGGCGGATCGAGGAGTCCGAGCTCGAGCGGTTCATCACCGAGCGGTACGAGCAGACCGAGCAGTTCATCGCCGAGCACCCTTTCACGCGGGCTGATCACCTAGAATCCGACGACAGCGTAGAAGAGGGCTCGACCCCTAGTGGTCGGGCGTGAACAGGTCCCCGACGAGCCACCGCACGCCAGAGTGAGGGACGATCAGCAAGCCACCGGGGCCGCCGGCCGCTGCGAGGGCGAAGGCGTCGACAAGGACGTCAACCACTGGGCCGCTCCGGGTCGACCCGTCCACGAGGTGGGCCGTGACGACGCACCGCATCCGGCCCCATCGGCGCAGCACCGACCCCATCCCTGGCCGCGCGCATGCACGCAGAGCCTGCCCCCGCAGACCAGACAACGCGACCACCTGACCGAGCGGCAGCAGGACTGAACGCCCACCTACCTCGAGCAGGCACCAGCCGTCTCCGACCTCCGCAACGATGCCTCGGTGCCGGACGCCATCGCTGATCACGAGCTCGACGGTTCCACCCACCGATCCGGCGAGCACTTCCAGCCAGGGGGTTGCCGCCAACTCGACCTGGACCCTTTCGGCCACCTCCGCATCGTCGTCGCGTCGCTCGGACTCGCCGGCCACTAGCTCGGCATCGCTGGGGTCTCCCCGCTCAGGACCTGACGGCTGCGATGTCATGCCCGAAAGGTAGCCACCAGGAGGACGGATCTGGTGGGGATTGCGTCATCCCCCGGTTATCCACACCCGGTCATGGCCCTAGTCAGAGAGTTCGCTCCGTGGTTGGCTCAGCCCGAGCAACAATACGTAAATAGATGTAAACGCATGTAAACATCATCCAATGTGCTGAAGATCCTGCCACTGCCTAGGAGGCACCGTGTCCGCTCCCGCGTCGCTTTCCACCCATGACCCTGCCGGAAACGAAGAGGACGCCCAGCAAGCCTCGACTCCCCACCTACGGCTCATCCCGCCACCCGTGTGGGTGGGCCGAGCCCTTGATCGGGCCCCCGCGATGCCCGGCCAGCAGCTTCTGGCCCTGCAGTTTTTGCTGCCCAGCGGTCTTCCCGCCATCCCGCAGATCCCCGCGATCAAGCTGACAACGCCGGGCCAACAGGGGGATGTCTCACCGTGGGCCGCTCGACTCGCTCAAGCGGTACTCGAGGTCGAAGCAGCTGAACGCCCGGTGACCCAACTCGGGCAGTGGGTGCTCCCTGCCATCTATCGCCGTCTGGACCGGCGTCAGCAGCTGCGTGCCCGCCAGCTGGATCCGCGTGCTCCGCGAAGTCGGTGCCCCGAGCATGTTCGATCGGTTCACGTCTGCCACCCGACACCGGACATCGCCGAGGTGTCGGTGGTCACCGCTGGCAGCGACAGAAGCCGCGCAATGGCACTACGGCTCGAACGGCGCAAAGGGCGATGGATGTGCACAGCCCTCGACTGGGCCTGAACGTCTGGGCGCCTTGGTCAGCTACGCCCGGCCCGGAGCTCCGTGGCACTTCTTGTACTTCTTCCCGGAGCCACAGGGACATGGCGCGTTCCGCGGCGTACCGGAGTACTCACTGCCACCGCCTCCATCAGCTGGAACGGCGGTCGCTCCGCCGCCACCGCCATCCAGAGTCGGCGCGCTGTACTGAAGTGGTTGCTCGCGGTGCTGCTCGTCCAAACCCTTTGCGTGAATCTCCGGCGCCACGGCAAACGGCATCGACGCGTCCGGCTGCACGGCCGCAGGTTGCTCGGTTGGCTCATCGACCTCGACCTCGAGGTTGAAGATAAAGCCCACCGACTCTTCCTTGATGCCGTCCATCATCACCGCGAAGAGGTCGAATCCCTCGCGTTGGTACTCGACGAGTGGGTCGCGCTGTGCCATGGCACGCAGGCCGATGCCCTCGCGCAAGTAGTCCATCTCATAGAGGTGCTCACGCCACTTGCGGTCGAGCACCGACAGCACCACGCGACGCTCAAGCTCACGCATCGCATCATGACCGAGTTCGCTTTCCCGGCCCTCCAACGCACGGTTGGCGTCCTCGCTGATCTCGCCCGAGATGAAGTCAGCAGACAAACCAGCACGATCGCCGCCAGAAGACTCTTCGAGCTCATCAACGCTGACACTGACGGGATAGAGCGTCTTCAGGGCTGTCCAAAGCTGGTCGAGGTCCCACTCTTCGGGATACCCATCGGAGGTGGCCGCCCGCACGTAATCTTCCACGGTGTCCGCGAGCATATGCTCGATCTGGTCATGGATGTCTTCGCCTTCGAGCACTCTCCTGCGCTCGGCATAGATCACTTGGCGTTGACGGTTCAGCACGTCGTCGTACTTGAGGACGTTCTTGCGGGTCTCAAAGTTCTGCGCTTCAACCTGCCCCTGCGCGCTCTTGATGGCGTTGCTGACCATCTTCGCCTCGATCGGGACGTCATCAGGGATGTTGAAGCGGGTGAGAAAGGCATCGACAACGTTGCCTTTGAACAGACGCATCAACTCGTCTTCGAGGGAGAGGTAGAACCGCGTCTCGCCTGGGTCGCCTTGACGGCCGGATCGACCACGCAGCTGGTTATCGATGCGCCGCGACTCGTGCCGCTCGGTACCGAGCACGTAGAGGCCACCCAGACCGACGACTTCTTCGTGCTCGGCCGCCACCGACTTCTTTGACTTCTCGAGGGCGTCCGGCCAAGCGGCCTCGTAGGCCTCTGCGTCATCGGCTGGCGACAGGCCACGTTGGGCGAGCTCAGCTGTCGCCATGTACTCGGGGTTTCCGCCGAGCATGATGTCGGTACCTCGTCCGGCCATGTTAGTGGCGACGGTCACCGCACCCTTCCGTCCAGCCTGGGCAACGATCTGCGCCTCGCGCTCGTGGTTCTTCGCGTTCAGGACCTCATGCGGGACACCTCGACGCCGAAGCTGGCCAGAGAGCATCTCGGACTTTTCGACGCTAGTGGTTCCGACGAGAACGGGTTGACCGTTCTCGTGACGCACAACAAGATCTTCAATCACCGCGTTGAACTTCGCCTGCTCCGTGCGGTAGACGAAGTCGGCCTCGTCCCCGCGAACCATCGGTTGGTTCGTCGGAATCGGCACGACACCGAGCTTGTAGATCTGGTGGAACTCGTTCGCCTCGGTCATAGCCGTACCGGTCATGCCACCGAGCTTGTCGTACAAGCGAAAGTAGTTCTGCAGCGTAATGGTCGCCAGGGTCTGGTTCTCGGCCTTGACCTCTACTTCTTCCTTGGCCTCAATCGCCTGGTGGAGCCCTTCGTTGTAACGACGTCCCGCCAACATGCGGCCGGTGTGCTCGTCGACGATGAGCACCTCGCCATTCATCACGACGTAGTCCTTGTCTATCTTGAAGAGCTCCTTGGCGCGGATCGCGTTGTTGAGGTAGCCGATGAGCGGGGTGTTCACCGACTCGTAGAGGTTGTCGATACCGAGGTAGTCCTCAACCTTCTCGACGCCCGGTTCCAGGATGCCGATGGTGCGCTTCTTCTCGTCGACCTCGTAGTGCTCGTCAGGGCGCAGTCGCTTCACCAACTGGGCGAAGTCGCCGTACCACTTCGAGCTGGCATCAGCCGGCCCACTGATGATCAGTGGCGTTCGCGCCTCGTCGACGAGGATCGAGTCGACCTCGTCGACGATGGCGTAGGAGTGGCCGCGCTGAACGAGGTCGTCCTTCGCCCACGCCATGTTGTCGCGCAGGTAGTCGAAGCCAAACTCGTTGTTGGTGCCGTAAGTGATGTCGCAGCCGTACTGGAGGCGACGTTCAGCTGGCCGCATCCGCGCAAGAATGACACCGGTCTCAAGTCCGAGGAAGCGGTGGACGCGTCCCATCCACTCCGAGTCGCGCTCGGCGAGGTAGTCGTTGACAGTGACGATGTGGACGCCATTGCCGGCGAGCGCATTGAGGTAGGCGGGAAGCGTGGAGACCAGCGTCTTGCCCTCACCGGTCTTCATCTCGGAGATGTTGCCGAGGTGGAGCGCCGCACCACCCATGATCTGGACGTCGTAGTGCCGCTGCCCGAGTGTCCTCTTAGCCGCCTCACGCACGGCGGCGAAAGCCTCAGGAAGCAAGTCGTCCAACGTCTCACCGTCGGCCAGACGTTGTTTGAAGACGTCGGTCTCTTCACGTAGCTCGGCGTCGGTGAGGGTGACGAAGTCGTCCTCGATGGCGTTGACCTGCTCAGAGATGCGGGCGAGGCGCTTGAGGATCTTGCCTTCGCCCGCGCGCATGAGCTTGTCAAAGAGAGCAGGCACGCGTGATCTCCGTGGTCGAGATGGCAGGGACGGAACTGGCCCGATCGGACCAGAGACCTGCAACGACCGCGGTGGCCGTCATGGGTCATCGTAATCAATGGGTGACCTGGCGCTGCCGTGCGGCAGGCTGGGGCGATGGACCAAGTCGAGTTGCGTGCCGGAGACCTCCTACTGAGGCCGTTCCGGGCAGCCGATGCCGACGCGGTCTTCTGCGCCTGCCAGGACCCCGAGATCCAGCGCTGGACCACCGTTCCGTCCCCTTACCCTCAGACGTCCGCCGACTGGTTCGTGGCGTCCTGCCCAGAGTTCTGGGCAGCCGGGATCCCCACCTTCGCGGGCAACTCCTCGGTGCGTTCCACCTTGAGGACTGTGCATCCGGAGAGGGACCACTCATCGGGTTCTGGGTGGCACCTGAAGCTCGTGGACGCGGCGTGGCTCGTGACGTCGCCCGTCGGCTCGCGAGGTGGGCCTTCGACGACCTCGGGCTCGCCAGGGTGCGCTGGGCCGCCTACGTCGGCAACACGGCCAGCCGAAAGGTCGCCGAGTCCGCCGGGTTCGTGATCGAGGGAACCGCACGCCAAGGTCTGGTGCAGCGGGGCGTCCGGCGGGACGCCTGGCTCGGCTCGATGCTTCCGGCCGACCTCGCCCGCGCCGAGGCCGGCGGGTCGGCTCATGTCCGGAAGATCCAGGGGTGGCCAACCGAGCCAGTGCAGCTACGCAGCGACCGGCTGTTGTTACGTCCGTCACGGGGGGATGACGCTCCAGCGTTGCTGGCCTATGCGCAAGATCCGTTGGCTGGGATCTGGGACCCCGAAGAAACCCCCGATCTTGATGCCGCACGAGACCGTGCTCGACGACGCGCCGACTGGTCGTCGGGTGATATCGCGGTGTGGGTCATCGCTGATCCGGCCGACACCGCCATCTGGGGTGGCATCCAAATCTTCGATGTCGACGCGCCTAGCCTTTGCGCCGTGACCGGCTACGGGCTGATGCCGGAGGCACGCGGCAGCGGGTATGCCGCCGAGGCGCTTCGAACTGTCACGGCGTGGGCCTTCACGGAAACGTCACTCCACCGGATCGCCCTCATGCACGCGGTAGGCAACGCTGCGTCATGCGCGGTGGCGACCGCTTCGGGCTATCAGCTGGAAGGGGTCATGCGACAGTCGCACCGATTCGGCGACGGCGAGCTCCACGACAACCACCTGCACGCCCGCCTCCGCACCGATCCAGCCCCCAGCACCGCCGCCGACGGCGCGTGGTCGTGAACTGACCCCACAGGCCGTCGGGTGTCCCTCTGGGTGCCGCCTGGGCCCGTCGAGTGTGTTGGTGTGGGGGTCGAGTTTCCCTAGGTGTGACCTGGGGAAACTCAGCCCTCTTGTTCAGGAGTGTCAGACCCTGCTGGCAGAGTGCAGGACATGGACTCCTCCACTGCCAGCCCCTCCACTGCCAGCAT
>JAJAYZ010000077.1 GCA_027118455.1 Actinomycetes bacterium | reverse complement strand
GCCCCGCCCCTCATCTACGTCCTCTCTCTGTAGTCGCGCAGTGACGGAAAGTGATCAAAGATGCCAGCATTCCGGCTGGGGGGGCGTCGCGAGGCAGTCGGCGGACGCCGTCGCTGCGCACCGCTACGCTCCGGCGGTGTGAAGCCCACCTCGCCGCCCGTCGGCGCCGGCCGTCCATCGGGTCACCGGGTTGGACGAGCCGGCGAAGGCGTCGAGGACGACCTCGCGCTCGCTCTCGAGCTGGCTGACGCTGCAGCCGCGGTGACACTTGCAGCGTTCGGGGGACGGCAGCAGGTTCAGCTCAAGGCTGATGCCACCCCGGTGACCGAGGTCGACGCGGCTGCTGAGCTGGCGATTCGAGGGCTCCTCGCCCAGCGGCGTCCTGCCGATGGCGTTCGAGGCGAAGAGGGCGGCTTCACCCCTGGAACGAGCGGGCGGGTGTGGGTCGTTGACCCGATCGATGGAACGCGGATGTTCGCCGAAGGCGTGCCGTTGTGGACCACCTTGATCGCCCTACGAGGTGGCGACCAGGTCGGCGGGCCATTCCTGGTCGGAGTCGCCGATGCGCCTGCGCTCGGTGAGCGCTATCACGCGGCTCGGGGTGCCGGTGCATGGTGCAACGGTCGGGCGATCGCGGTCTCTGACGTCAATCGGCTCGACGAGTCTTTCGTGTTGCACGCCGCTCTGGAGGAGTTCGGACGACCGGCCGGAACAGGTGTTGAGGCGCTGCATCGAGTCGTTGGCGGCGCGCGCGCCAGCCGCGGTATCGGCGACGGGTGGGCGCACCTGCTGGTTGCAAGAGGCGCTGCCGAAGCCCTGGTCGAGCAAGGGCCATGCTTTGAGTGGGACTGGGCAGCGACCAGCGTCATCGTCGAAGAGGCCGGCGGCCAGGTCACGCGGTTGGAGGGAGGACCGCCCGTTGACGGTGGTCACCTGCTGGTGACCAACGGACGCATCGATGCCGAGGTGCGTGCAGCCCTGACCATCGACCCCACCGCCAACGCAGGGGCGTGAGCTGAACCGTGCGAGCAACCGAAGCTGTCGAACGTGTGGCCGAAGTCTTGGAGCTGCTCGGAGCCTCGCGAGCTCCGTTGGGCGTCACCGAGATAGCGCGCCAACTCGATGTGCACAAGGCCACTGCCTCCCGGCTTCTCGGCACTCTGGCCGAGCGTGGGCTGGTTCGGCGCGACCGGACCGGGTATCGGCTCGGACCACGCTTGGCCCGGCTGGCCGTCGACGCCATCACCGACCTCGGTGTCGTCGAGGTCTCCCGTCCCATTCTGCGTGACCTGGCATCGGCCACCGGTGAGGTCGCCTACCTCTCACTGCCGATGGGACGCGCGGTGCTTTACGTCGAACACGTCGCGGCCACCCGTGGGGCCACCGAGGAACCCTGGATCTGGCTGCGGGGGAGTCCGCTGCACTGTTCGTCCAGCGGCAAGATCTTCGCCGCCTATGGCGCCATCTCCGACCTCGACGCTGCCTTGCAGCCGCCGCTGTCACGGCGAGCTAGCCGCACGATCAGTGATCCGCAACAGTTTCGCCGCTTGCTGCCATCGGTGCGTAAACAGGGGTACGCCACCTCTGTCGACGAGCTCGAGGACGGTATGTCGTCAGTGGCCGTTCCGGTCATGGCACCGGAGGGATCGGTGCTGGCGGCGATCGGCGTGGCAGGCCCGAGCGCCCGTCTCACGCAGGCGCGGCTGATGACTGTGAGCGTCTCGGCGCGCTCTGCAGCTGGGGTGTTGACACGGCGAGCAACGCCTTTCCTCTCGCAAGGCAGTCAGGTGCTTTCGCAAGGCAGTCAGTTCAGCTCGCCTGAAGATCCCAGACACCCGGCTGAGCAGCCAGAACCACTGAGAACCAGATGAGCGCTTACGTGGCAATCGGTGAGTCAGCGCCAGGAGACCAGGTTCCAGAGTCGATCGACGGCGTCAATCCATTCGGTGCGCAAGGCGAGTGGCTGCGATGCGCACTCCACACGCACAGCACGGTCAGCGACGGAACCCTGGCCCCCGAGCACCTCGTGCTGGCCTATGAGGAGCAAGGGTTCGATGTCGTCGCTATCACCGACCACTGGCGTCTCGCCCAGGTGCCTTCAACACAACGAGTTCTGACCATCCCTGCGGCCGAGCTGGGCTGGGACATCGAGCACCCGCATTACCCTCGGCAGAGCGCTGAGTTCCTCGTCTACGGGATCGACCACATCCCCGACGACCCCGGTGGTGACCGCGCCAACTGGTACACCAACCCCGCGGAGAATTACGAGGTCCGCACCTTCCCCGACTTGACGGCCGGCGTCAGCTGGGCCCAGACCATGGGTGCGGTCGTCTACGTGGCGCACCCCTACTGGACCCAGTTGCCGCTCGACGACCTGTTGACGCAACAGGGGTTCGCGGGGATCGAGGTCTTCAACGGCTCCTGCCATGAAGAAACCGGGCGAGGTGACTCGTCGGTCTGGTGGGACGCGCTGCTGGCGAGCGGACGTCGGGCGTTCGGTATCGGCACCGACGACCAGCACTACCCGCTCTTCGAGCTCGGCACCGGGTGGACCATGGTGCGCGCTGCTGAACGGAGCCAGGAAGCCGTACTAGATGCGTTGCGTGACGGAATGGCCTACTTCTCGCATGGCCCTGAGATCCACCACATCGAGGTGGTCGAAGGGGCGGTCGAGGTCGCGTGCTCATCAGCGAGGTCTGTGTTGCTGCAAAGCGAGGAGGAACTGGGGCTGGCCATCACGGTCGGCCGAGGGGGACGCCGCCAGGGGAAGATTTTGTCAACCGATTCCAGTGGACTGATCACCTCAGTGCGCTTTGACCTGTCGTTTGCCCCGTCGCGGTACCGCAGGGTGACCGTCGTCGATGCCAACGGGCGCCGGGCCTGGAGCAACCCCCTCTGACTAACTGCTTGCGCCTAGACTACACGTGTGGGCATCCAGATCTCGCCAAGCATCCTGTCGGCTGACTTTGCTCGGTTGGAGGCTGAGGTTGCTTCGATCACCGACGTCGCCGACTGGGTCCATGTCGACATCATGGATAACCACTTCGTCCCCAACCTGACCCTTGGACTTCCGATCGTGGAGGCACTGCACAAGGTGTCGGCGCTGCCGCTCGACTGTCACCTGATGATTGAGGATCCCGACCGATGGGCGCCGGCCTACGCCGAGGCCGGCGCTGGTTCGGTAACGTTCCATGTGGAGGCTGCTCGCGCCCCGGTGCGACTGGCGCGCGAACTTCGGGCGCGTGGGTCCAGAGCCGGTATGGGTTTGAAGCCTGCGACCCCCATCGAGCCCTATGTCGATCTGCTTCCCGAACTTGACATGATCCTGCTGATGACCGTCGAACCTGGTTTCGGGGGCCAAGCATTCCTCGACGTCGTGCTCCCCAAGATTGCCAGAACCCGTGAGCTTCTTCGCGACCGCGGCTCGTCAGTGTGGCTCCAGGTCGACGGTGGCATTTCGGCTTCGACGATCGAGCGGGCCGCCGAGGCCGGTGCCGATGTATTCGTAGCTGGCTCCGCGGTGTTCAACGCCGATGATCCAGCTGCTGTGGTCGCCCACCTCCGAGCCACGGCAGAGTCCGCAGCTGTGAGAGACTGAAGTCCTAGCAAGAACGCACGCTCCGGGGTCGGTGCAACTCCGAACCGGCGGTGAAAGCCCGCGACCCGGCCGCATCCAGCGGTCGGTTGACTCGGTGAAACTCCGAGGCCGACGGTGAAAGTCCGGATGAGAGGCGCGTGTATCCGGCCATATGGCCGGTGGTGGTCCCGCGTGTCGGGGTCGCTGGTGCGAAGGCACCTCGACCCTGCGGCACAACGACCACCTCGCGTGCAGTTGGCAAACTGTGCCCCCCGGAGCCCGATGGTCGAGGAGACGGACGTGGCCGGTAGGGCGAGCAGCGCCGGTAGGGCGAGCAGCGCCGGTAGGGCGAGCAGCACCGGTAGGGCGAGCAGCACCGAGCACGAGGCGATGGCTCGTGCCGTCTCCCTTGCTCGGACGCCCGATGTGCGCACACACCCCAACCCTCAGGTCGGCGCTGTTCTGCTCGACGCCACTGGCGCCGAAATCGGCTCGGGTTTCCACCGTGGTGTCGACCACTCGCACGCCGAGATCGAGGCGCTGGCTCAGGCGGGGCACTTGGCGCGAGGAGCGACAGCGGTCGTCACTCTTGAGCCGTGCAACCACACGGGTCGCACCGGGCCGTGCAGCGAAGCCCTCATCAACGCCGGCGTCGTTCGAGCGGTCTACGGGCAACCCGATCCTAACCCGCTGGCACGTGGTGGTGCGGACGCGTTGGCTGCAGCCGGTATCGATGTGGAAGGCGGTGTTCTCGCTGAGGAAGCCCGTTCGCTCAACCCCGTCTGGTCTTTCGCCATGGAGCGCCAGCGTCCTCTGGTCACGTGGAAGTTCGCCGCAACCTTGGATGGCCGAGTTGCTGCGGCCGATAAGACCAGTCGATGGATCAGCAGTGCGGAGTCTCGCGCTGAGGTGCATCGCATACGCGCTGAGGTCGATGCCGTCGTCATCGGTACTGGCACCGTCCTTGCCGATGATCCGCACCTGACCGTCCGGGACGAGCGAGGCGTGCTGCTATCGCGGCAACCACTACGCGTTGTCGTTGGCGAGCGACGGCTACCGACCGCTGCGCGCGTTCTGGACTCAGCTGCTCCCACCCTTGTCGCAGAAACACGCGACGTCAGCGTGGTGCTCGACACGCTGTTCGCGCGCGACGTTCACCATGTTCTGCTGGAGGGGGGTCCGACCCTTGCGGCCGCGTTCTTGCGCGCCGATCTGACCGATCGCGTCATCGGCTATGTGGGTCCTCGGCTGCTCGGTTCGGGCCCAGCACTCGTAGGTGCACTCGATGTCGACACGATCTCCGATGCGGTAGAGCTCACCATCGACGACGTGTGTCTGGTCGGTGGCGACATCCGATGGACCGCTCGGCTGCACGGTTCCGCTCCTCTCTTCATTAATCCAGATCCTGCTACAACAGATACCGAAAGGGCCGACTGATGTTCACCGGAATCATTGAGGAACTGGGTTGCGTTATGGCGATCGAGCAGGGTGCGGCTTCAGCATCTCTGCGCGTCCGCGGCGCGCTAGTGACCTCAGATGCCGCACTTGGCGACTCCATCGCGGTCAACGGCGTCTGTCTGACCGTCACAGCGCTCAGCGGCGATGAGTTCGAGGCCGACGTGATGCAGGAGACGCTGTTGCGCTCGAGTTTGGGTGCTTTGCGTGCAGGGTCGCCAGTCAACCTTGAGCGTCCGCTCACCTTGGCCAGTCGACTCGGCGGACACCTCGTCCAGGGGCACGTTGACGCAACGGTCAGCCTCCTCGGGAGGACTCCTGGTGAGAACTGGGAGGTGGTGCGCTTCGAGCTGCCGACGAGCGTGTCGCGCTACGTGGTCGAGAAGGGGTCGATCACCGTTGACGGGGTCTCGCTGACGGTGTCGGACGTGGGTGACGACTGGTTCGCGGTGAGCCTGATTCCGACGACGCTTGAGCTCACGACTCTGGGAAGCAAGCAGTCAGGAGATCTGGTCAACCTTGAGGTGGACGTTATTGCCAAGTACGTCGAGCGGATGCTGCCGGGAGGCCAGTCATGACAACGAACGATTCGCACGGGGGAGCAGCCGAGGTGGCCGTCCGACTTGAGTCCATCGAGCAGGCAATCGCCGACATCGCGGCCGGTCGGGCCGTCGTTGTGGTCGATGACCAGGACCGCGAGAACGAGGGAGACCTCATCTTCGCTGCGCAACGCGCCACCCCCGAGTTGGCCGGCTTCATGATTCGGCACACCTCCGGGGTGATCTGCGTTGCGATGACCGGTCCAGATCTCGATCGACTGTCGCTTCCCCCCATGACGATGGTCAACGAAGACCGCAAGAGAACTGCCTACGCCGTCAGCGTCGACTCCCGCGATGGCGTGACCACTGGGATATCCGCTTCGGACCGGGCCCACACCATCAGGGTGCTGGCCGACACTGCGACAGAGCCGAACGAGATCACCCGTCCTGGCCACGTCTTCCCGCTCCGCGCTGCCATCGGCGGGGTGCTTCGCCGACCCGGACATACCGAGGCCGCCGTCGATCTTGCGCGACTCGCTGGGCTCACGCCGGCGGGCGCGATCTGCGAGATCGTGCATGACGACGGCTCGCTGATGCGCGCGCCGCGGCTACGTGAGTTCGCCAATGAGCACGGCCTTACGATGATCTCAATCGCCGATCTCATCGCCCACGTCCGACGGACCGAACTTCAGGTTGAGCGGGTGGCCACCACAGCGCTACCCACCCGGTTCGGGGACTTCGCCGCGCATGGGTACCGCGACACCATCACCGGTACCGACCACGTCGCGCTCGTCAACGGAGAGCTCGGCGACGGCGACGACGTGCTCGTCCGAGTGCACTCGGAGTGCCTGACCGGCGATGTGCTCGGGTCGACTCGTTGTGACTGCGGCACCCAGCTGGCTACGGCGATGCAGCGCGTCTCTGACGAGGGGCGTGGGGTCGTGCTGTACTTGCGCGGGCATGAGGGGCGCGGGATCGGCTTGTTGCACAAGCTGCGCGCCTACCAGTTGCAGGATGCAGGTGCCGACACGGTTCAGGCCAACCTTGAGCTCGGGCTCCCTGCGGATGCGCGTGACTATGGAACCGGGGCGCAGATCCTGGCCGACCTTGGTGTCCACAGCATGCGGCTGCTCACCAACAACCCCACCAAGCGGGCCGGCCTGGAGGGCTACGGACTGACGATCACCGGCCGTGAGCCGCTCCCGCCAGCGGTGACGGAGGAGAACGTGCGTTATCTGATGACCAAGCGTGACCTGATGGGACACGAGCTGCCCGACCTCGACCCAGGCTCTGGCGGTGTTGCAGCGACTGGCAGTGCGGCTCCTGAGGGCCAGCGATGAGCGGGGTTGGAGCGCCGAAGCTCAAGGTTGACGGCAGTGGGCTGCACGTCGGCATCGTGGCTGCGTCATGGCACACCCAGGTGATGGATGGCCTTGTTGCCGGTGCACAGCGGGCTCTGGCCGAGGCCGGTGTCGCCGACGTCGAAGTGGTGCGCGTCCCTGGTGCCTTCGAGCTTCCGCTCGGGGCTGCACGGCTCTTGGAGCGCTGTGATGCTGTTGTCGCACTTGGAGTGGTCATCCGTGGTGGCACGCCGCACTTTGAGTACGTCTGTGCTGCGGCCACCGACGGCCTGCTCCGAGCCAGCTTGGACGCCAAACGCCCGGTGGGATTCGGACTGCTCACCTGTGACGACGAGCAGCAGGCCATCGACCGTGCTGGACTTCCCGGTTCACATGAAGACAAGGGGGCCGAGGCCGCCCAGGCTGCGCTGGCCATGGCGGCCTCACTACCCTTTCCCAGATGAAGAGCTTCGATGATCTGTTCAACGAGCTCCAGGGCCGCAGCCTCACCCGTCCGGAGGGGTCAGGCACGGTTCGGCTCCTCGACTCTGGTGTCCACGAGATCGGCAAGAAGCTCGTGGAGGAGGCCGCAGAGGCGTGGATGGCCGCAGAGCACGAGGGCACTGAGCGGGCTGCCGAAGAGCTCGCTCAGCTGCTGTACTACGTGCAGGTCATGATGGTGGCCTGCGGCCTCTCCCTCGAGGACGTCTACCGAAAGCTCTAGGTGGGACCACTCGTCCACTCGTCCACTCGTCCACGCGCCCAGAGGCACCGGCACGATCGGTGATGTGCTCCCCGACTCGGAAGGAACCTGATGCTCCGCGTTGCTGTCCCCAACAAGGGATCGCTGGCTGATCCGGCTTCGCACATGCTGCGCGAAGCCGGCTACCGGCAGCGCACGCAGGCCCGCGAGCTGGTGCTGCACGACCCGGAGAACGACACCGAGTTCTTCTTCCTGCGTCCACGTGACATCGCGACCTATGTTGGATCGGGGCAGCTCGACGTCGGCATCACCGGCCGCGATCTGCTGCTCGACAGTGGTTCGGCCGCCCACGAGCTGATGCCGCTGGGGTTTGGTGCTTCGACCTTCCGCTTCGCGGCATTGCCGGGCGCCGCCTCGACCACCGCCCAGATCAATGGGCTCCGAGTGGCAACGTCGTACCCGGGGTTGGTGGGGCAGTACCTCACCGAACGCGGAGTGACAGCCGCAGTCATTCGCCTCGATGGCGCTGTCGAGACCTCGGTACGGCTCGGAGTCGCTGATGTCATCGCCGACGTCGTGGAGACGGGTTCGACGCTTCGGCAGGCTGGGCTGGAGGTCTTCGGCGAACCCATCCTGCGCAGCGAAGCCGTGCTGATCCGCGGTGACGGTACAGCTGGCGCTGACCCAGATCTTGAAACAGCCATCGACCAGCTGCAGCGTCGAGTCAACGGCGTCATGGTGGCCGCGACGTACGTGATCATGGACTACGACGTTCCGTCGAGTCTCGTCGAGCTGGCCTGCGCCGTCACTCCTGGCATCGAGTCACCAACCATCTCACCGTTGCACGATCCGGCATGGGTGGCCGTGCGGGCCTTGGTGCCTAGGCCGGAGACCAACCAGGTGATGGACGAGCTCTACGACCTCGGTGCCCGAGGCATCTTGGTCACCGACATCCACGCCTGTCGCCTCTGACGAGCCGGCGATGGCTAGCCTCAGATCGTGAACGAGCCACAGCCGCGCTTTTCCGGGGCGCCTGTCCCGACGCCACCCATCCCAGATGACGATGGCGCAGTCTCCGGAGAGCTCGCGGCGCGACTGGACGCTTTCGCCGCCGGGACCGTCGGTGCCGAGCAGGTCCTCGCCGAGCTCTGCAGATCGCGGCTCTTCGTCCCCGTTGTCGCGGGCCTCGAGGAGGCCGACGTGGGTACCGACGGCCTTCGTCGCGAGAAACAGTCGACGATGGCGACGGTCCTGGTGCAGAACCCCGACGGCGGACGCGCCTTGCTGGCGTTCAGCGGCATCGAGCCCTTGACCCGTTGGCGAGGGGAAGCGCGCCCGGTGCCGCTGGCCCCGCCGCTTGCGGGGCGGGGGGCCGGGGGCGACGGGGGCCGGACCCGGGGGTTGGACCGGAATGGGCCCGAGGCGGTTTGGGGTTAGGGTGGTGTTATTATTGT
>JAJAYZ010000076.1 GCA_027118455.1 Actinomycetes bacterium | reverse complement strand
GGGGAGAACCCGGCCCTGGGAAACGAGCAGGAAGATCGACGCAAAAAGCATCGCTGCCAGTGCAAAGGACGTGGTGTTGTAGACAATGTCAAACTGTCCCTTGGTAAGTTCGGGAATCCCGACCATGCTGACAACCTCCTGGGGTGCGAGTCAGATCTGCTTTCGGGGCGCTCCTCGCCGATGCCCGCCGAAAGGTTCCCCCGGGAGCGGTGCGCCCGCAACTCGAGGCACGTGCAGAGGTGTTCTGGGCGAGCGTAGCCATCAGCCACGCCTTGCCTCTCACCCAGCTGCAGCGACTCCCACGTCGTTCTGAGCAAGCGCGTGGAGGTCGTCGTTGATGAAGATTAACTACCCGATGGCCCCTACTGCGAGGGCCGTGGCAGACACCGCGAACGCCACCGCGAAACCGTGGAGCACGTTGCCCTGTACCTCTGGGGCCCAACTTCGTGCCAACCGGGCCAACTCGAAGAAGTCGAGCGTGCCCAAGAACCCCGGGGTTGATACTTACCGGATTCAATTGGTGGTCGTGGTGTCCTTCGTCGCGTCGGCTGTGACGGATCACTCGAAAGATCGCCAAGTGGCCGTCACTGCATCTACAGGGTCACGCACCCCGGGACCCCTACACCACTTTGTCGGACGCAACTGTCCTGTCTACCGGTGGTTAGCCCCAACCACCGATCTCAGACAGCGACGTCGGTAACCGTTCCGAACAGTGTGCTGGGCAGAGCAATACTGCCGCCTCGTTGTTGCAGCATGACGGTCTCCGGCACTTCTACGCTGGTGTCACTGCGAATCGGCAGCACGATTGTGGTCGTGAGGCGACCCGGCCGCAGATATGCAAAGAGGCGAAGGCGTGAGTCCGAGAGCTTCACGTTGCCGGCTAACGCACTCAGGCCCTGCCGGCGAAGGAACCGATTAGGAAGGTCGGACATGGTCAGTTCGTTGTCACCAGACGCTACGGGTCTCACTTCGTAGCCGATCCACTTGTCGCTCCTGTGGTCCAGCTGCACGGGCCATTGAAGTTCGCTGCCTTCAGTGGTTGCTTGAGTCGGTTGATCGAGCAACGCCTGTGGCGGTGGGTCGTCATCGCGGATGGTGAGTGTGCCGGAATAATTTCCGGTAACACCCCCGGATACCGCCTTCACTGTCAGCTGAAAGTACGTGCGGTAGTCATCTCGGGTGTCGCCGGACACGGGGAGGGGGACGGTGATTGTTGTCTGACCTCGGCTGAGGCGAAACACGGACGCCACCGGCGGGGTGTCGCCTCCGTTGTACGAGGACTCGACGTAGACGCGCTCACCTCCCGACACCTGTCCCTCAATGTTCAAGGTGATGGCTTCGGTGTGTTCTCCATCGTTACCCTCCCTGACGGACGCGTCACTGGCGTCGACATGGGGGAGCGTGGGGCGGGGCGTATCGGAGATCCCAGGCGCACGGCCGTAAGCATCTAGCACTACGACGCGACCTTCGCGGGATTCGCCTACCAACCGGATCCACTGAATGTCTGACAGGTCCAACGCCGATTTTTGAGGGAGCGGTAGCCGAAGCGTTTGGGCCCACAACTTCGACAATCGGCGATCTCCCGGTAGTGAGTCAAGGTTCTGGGTACCGAGGGGTGCGACGTGACCGCTGCCGTCCCCGATGACAACTCCCAGCTCTGCTCGGCCGCTCCCTGGGTGTATCGCAACTCAAAAATCAAGCGAGGACGACTGCGTGAGATCCGCTGGTGTCGGCAGCGGCACCTTGACCCGGGCGCCCGACTGTCGCCAGCGCATGCGTAGCGCACTGCTCGCTGGCGCGTTGGAAGCGCCGTACATGGGAAGGAAGTGTGGTTGCGCCCACGGGCTGATCCCAGGGGCGCGGGTAGGTTGTCCTTTCGACCACTGGTACCCACGGCAGACCAAGGCGAAGGCGTCGACGCTGTGCAGCTCGCTTTGAGGGCGAAATGTCGCAACTGGGGTTCGGTTGGCGCCTAGCGCTGTAACTAGCGTTGTCGCACCGCCGATGGAGGCTGGGCGCACGTCCGAACCGTCCAGAAGAGCGAGTGCGTCGGGATCGTCCCTCACGAAGGCACGGGCTGCGCTTGCGATGTAGACGGCACCGACGTTTCGTTGGTCCGCAGGCGACAGTCGGGCCGGAGCCTTCTTGCCGCAGACGTCGTCCCTTCCTCCCCAGTCGTCCCACGCAGGAGCGACAGCCTCTCCGGGGGTCCACTCCTTGTTGAAGAAGTTGTGGTTCGCGCCCATCACCATGACAGCGCTGCGCAACGCGGGATCGGGGGTTGCTTCGAAGAGGTCGCGAGTTTGGTCGACGTATTGCTGGCCCTGTAGATCCGACACGTCACCGTCACAGAATGGCAACAACACGGCAGTGTCGACGCCGGGTGCGGTTTGACGACCGAACGCTGTTGGCCCAATCAACACTTAGCTGTCAATCTGCCATGGATCGCTGGAAGATGAGTCGATGCCGGCGCGGTTGACGCCTTCGCCCCCACGTGAGTGGCCGACGAGCATGACGTGGTCGAGATTGACACGACCGACCAGTGCCGAGCCGAACGGATCGTCGCCGTTGGTGTTCCACCGGTTGAACAGATCTAGGTGGTGACGCACGAGCTCGGATCGGGCTTGGGCACCGCCGTCGCTGGCGCGGTAGTCCTGACCGTTGACGCCATTAGCTGAGATGGAGACGGTGACGTAGCCCTGGCTGGCCAGCAACTGCTGGGCATCGAGGTAGTCGCGGTAGCTGGGGATGGGTTGCTAGTTCGGGCGGCAGGGCCATTCGCCGGTGGAACGGCCGTCTGGACCGCCGCGGTAGCACGTGCTGTGGCGACCGTGCAGGAATAGCACCAACGGTCGCGGTCCGGCCGTGTTAGTGGGCCGCACGACCACACCTTCAACCTCCACGTCGGACGGCAGTCCAGTGAGCTGCACTCCCGGCAAGGAGTATTCGGTGGTGGTGGTCGCGAAGGGGCCGGGTAGCCCGGGGTCGATGCTGGAGAGCCGAGTGACTGTGGTTCGAGGTTGAGTGTTTGATGGGTTACCCGCGGTCCCCGATGCCGCCGTCGCACGGGTTTGACCGGCGGCATCGACGGGCGCGCCGCCGAGGGTGACACGCAAGCCTCGGACTGCGCCGGGTACGGGTGCACTGTGCACCAGAGTGAAGCTTCTACCGTCTACTCCAGGTTTCGGCGTTCCTAGCAGGTGATGACCGAGCCAAAACTCGATCGGTGCGTTGCCCATCGGGATCGGGGCGGTGCTGCGCCACGTGAGTCGGGTGACGCCGTTGTCTGCGCTGATCGACCAACCGTCAGGTAAGGAATCTCGGTGAGTGACAATTCTGAGGTCGGAATAAGCATCACGTGATGCCTCAGTTGCGCTGGCGCTGACTGCCGGCGCGGCGATAGCCATCGCCACGCCGAAAGCGACGGTACTTTGGAGCAGTATCCGCAGACCCAGCCCGCTCCCCGTCCGTTCCTTCCCGATGATCTGGACCCTCTCACCAAACTGCACGGCGTGGTGACGATTCAGTCAATTGATTGCTGCTCGCAGGCAATCCCGTGATGGAACTTGTGGTTGAGCGTGCGACAGTGCGCTTCGGACCAGTGCACGTGCGTTCGAGGCACTTGGCCCGGAGCGTCACGCCTCGCCTTTCACCCAGCTGCAGCGACTCCCACGTCGTTCTGCGCAAGCGCGTGGCGGTCGGCGTTGATGAAGATCAACGACACGATGGCCCCTACTGCGAGGACCGCGGCAGACACAGCGAACGCCACCGCGAAGCCGTGGACTAAGCCGGCTTGGACCTCAGTCGGGTTCGTCGCGATGTAGGCCACGGTGGCGGAGGCGGCAATCGTGTTCATCACCGTGATGCCGAGGGAGCCACCGATCTGCTGGGTGGTGTTCAGCAAGCCTGAGGCGACGCCCGCGTCGTGTGGTGAGACGCCGAACAGGGCGGTTGCCGACAACGAGACAAAGACGAAGCCGAGACCCATGCTCATCAAGGCCTCCGCAGGCAACACGTGGGTGACGTACTGCGGGGTCGTGTCCAGCTGAGTGAGCCATGCCATGCCCAGGGATGCCGATACCAACCCCCCGAAGACAAGCGGCCGCGGGCCGAATCTGGGAAGCATCTGGCTGGCCAGCCCTGCGCTGATGATGATGCCAATGGAGAACGGCAGGAACGCAAAACCCGACTTCAACGCTGAGTATCCAAGGACAACTTGGAAGTAGTAGCTCAGCAGCAAGAACATGGCGAAGAGTCCGCCAGCGGTCAAGAACATGGTGAAGAACGCACCGCCTCGGTTGCGATCCTCCACGACGCGCGCAGGAAGCAGCGGGTTGCGACTCCGGATCTCGATCACCCGGAACGAGATGAGCAAGATGATTGCCATCGCGAAGAGTGAGAGTGTGAGGGGGTCAGCCCAGCCGTCGGTGCCGGCCCTGGTGATTCCGAAGACCAGGCTGACCAGACCGAGCGTGGCTGTGACTGCACCTGGAATGTCATAGCTTGTGTCACCGTGCGCGCGGCTCTCCCTGACGAACGGAACAGCAAGCGCCACCGTGAGAAGGGCGAAGGGAACGTTGACCAACAGGCACCAACGCCACGATGCGTACTCAGTGAGGATGCCGCCCACGATTAGCCCGATGGCCGCACCACCGCCAGAGATCGCACCGTAGACACCGAAGGCCTTGGCCCGTTCCTTACTCTCGGTGAACGTGACGGTGATCAACGACAGTGCGGCGGGCGCGAGAAGCGCCGCGAACGCGCCCTGGAGTGCGCGCGCTCCGAACAGCGTCGCAGCGGTCGGCGCCAGGCCGCCCAGCGCGGAGGCGAGCGCAAAGCCCAGAAGCCCGACAATGAAGGTACGTTTGCGACCCCAGTAGTCTGCGATTCGCCCGCCGAGGAGCAACAGGCCACCGAACGTCAGCGTGTAAGCCGTCACCACCCACTGCCGGTCTGAGTCGCTGATGCCGAGGTCGCTTTGCGCCGAAGGGAGTGCGATGTTCACGATGGACGCGTCGAGGATCACCATGAGCTGCGCCATCGCAATGACGAAGAGTGCGCGCCAACGCTTGGGGTCTGGCGCCTCGGAGGTTGCGTCAGGACCTGCGTCGGCTGAGTATGAAGACACGGGGGCTTCTCCTGACGATTCGGCGACGAGGGACGTGCTGGGTGGCCCGCCTGAACACAGCCATCCGCGGACTCTGGTGGGCAACCCTCGGGGGGTAACCGTCGACTGGACCACAGACATTCCCGCCCCTGGCCAAGATCAGCGCCAATTTTCGAGGTTTCCGCTCCTGTCGCCTGATTCCTGAGTCTCTTCACCCAAGATCAGCCGCTCGGCTGAGGTATCCATATGTCCTGCGTAGGCGGGACGTGCGGATTTCCCTGCGGAAGACGGGGGCGCTGCTGCTGAGTCGACGCTGATGGAGGTCATGTCGACGTGAGGGGTTGCTGCGGGCTAAGGGCCTGGTAGGAGCAGTGTGAACCGGGCCGCGGGTTCGCGTCTGGTCAGCAGGAGGCGTCCCGACTGGTCGGTGGCTAGTTCGCGTGCCAATGCGAGACCAATGCCAGACCCTCCTGTTCCGGACTCTCCCCGGGCGAACACGTCATCTGCCTCGGCGATCCCTGGCCCGTCGTCCGCGACATCGATGGCTACTGCATCACCGGCCGCTCGGAGAGATACGACGACAGCGCCTCGTCCGTGCCGAAGGGCATTGTCGAGGAGAACATCGAGGATCTGCTCAATGGCTGGAGGCGCCGCCCGGGCGAGCATCGGCTCCCGCGGGACCTCGACGCGGAGGGGGCGACCGACCGCAGCTAGCCGCCCGTGCCAACGGAGCTGGAGCTGCTCCACAACTGGAGCGACATCGATTGTTGCTGCTGGCGACGGATCGCCGCGGGTGAGACCGATGATGTCGTTGATGGTGGCCTCAAGCGTTCTGGCTGATGCGATCGCGCTCGCGGCGGCGAGACGCAGGTCAGCTGAAGGATCAACCAGTGCGTGTTCGAGCGAAGCGCGGAGTCCGGTTAACGGCGTTCTCAGCTGGTGTGAGGCGTTCTCCGCGATGAGCCGCTCTCTGTCGACTACTTCACCCAACCGACTTGCTGTGACGTTCAGGGCGGCACCGGCTTGGTCGATCTCAGGGATACCCGTTGGGTCGGTGCGAACGGTAAACTCCCCGTCACCAAGACGTTGGGACGTCTCGGCAAGTTTCCCAAGGGGCACACTCAATCGCTTCGCGAGGACTCCGGCCAGGGCCGTGGCGAATGCGATGGCAAGGGCCCCCACAGCGGCCATGCCGACCCAGGTGAGCCACACCCGGTTGCGGACGTTCTTCATTTCGGAAGCAGCGCGCACGGCTCCAACGACGTTCTCGTCGGATGCGACTGGGACAGCTACCACCACGGTCTCTTTGGTCTGGCTTTGGCCGACGCTCCCGGAGAGCGCCGTCAACACGGCAGCATCGGCCTGCGCCGGACCCTGACCGGAGATTCTGGTTCCGTTCTGGTCGTAGAGGGCAAGTTCGCCTCCTGTTTCGACAGCCGGGAGCTCCGCTGGGTCACCGGAACTGAAGTTTGGGCCGACTCTCACCGCTGCCCGCAAGGCCGCCTGCTCTAGCTCACCGATTTCGTCGCTGACGTAGAGGTGACGCACTACCAGCCCCAATGGGACGGAGAAGATCAGAAGTGCGAGAGCGACGCTCGCAAGTGCCACTCCGATGATTCGTCGTCGCACTCGAACCGCCTCCACATCGTCCGAGAGTTAGCCCCGGGTTAGCCAACAGCGCGCAAGGGGTTTACCTGCCCCGCCATAGCGTGACAGACGTCTGCAACGTCAAAGTTCGGAGGACGCAATGGTTCGGCTCCCAAAGACACCCATTCTGGTTCTTGGATCTCTTGCACTGGTCGTCACCGGCTGCTCCTCGGCACCGAGCTCGACTCAAGGAGCGTCACCAAACACCGGGGCGCCGACTCAACCCAATACGTCTACCTCGCAACCTGCACCCGTCCAGACCGAGAACAACCCGCCCGGCGACATCCCTGACAACCAGGCCTTCGTCACTTACACCGGGAAGTCCGGTAACTACGGCGTCAAGATCCCCGAGGGGTGGGCTCGCACCGCGACCGGCAGTAGCGCATCTTTCACGGACAAACTCAACACCATCGCCGTGAAACAGACCGCAGCCCCGGACGCCCCGACAGTGAAGACCGCCAACAGTGTGGTGGTCCCGGTTCTCCAAGCGTCCGTTCCCAACTTCTCGCTGGACGATGTGACGACCTTCGACCTCCCGGGCGGTTCGGGCGCGCTGATCACGTACCACGGTGACTCTGCCCAGGATCCGGTGACGAACAAGGTTATCCGCGATGCCATGGAGCGCTACACCTTCTGGAAGAACGGCCAGCAGGTCGTACTGACCCTGACCGGCCCGGAGAACGCCGACAACGTCGACCCCTGGGCCCTGGTCAGCAGCTCCTTTGCGTGGGTCCAATGAGCAGCCAATCTGCGGCGGCCCTTGACGCCCACCAGCTCTATCGCTTCTTTCGAGCGGACGACGAGGAGGTCCTGGCACTGAGAGGGGTGTCGATCTCGGTCGAAGCAGGAGAGATCGTCGCTGTGGTCGGACCATCTGGCTCGGGGAAGTCAACCCTGCTGTCCTGCCTTGCCGGACTGGATGAGCCTGCAGCTGGGACGGTCCGGGTCGGCGGTCGACGCATGACCGGCCGCAGTGAGTCAATGCGGGCATCGCTGCGAGCCGAACACGTCGGGGTCCTCTTTCAGGGTGGAAATCTCATCGAACACCTGACCATCGCGCAGAATGTTCGGCTGGCCCGCCACCTCGGCAACAAGCGGCATGATGCGGATTCGACGATCCTCGACGGGGTGGGGCTCCTTCCCCGAGCAGCGGCATACCCCGCGGAGCTGTCCGGCGGCGAGTCAGCCCGTGCAGGTTTGGCGGTTGCCCTGTCCAACGACCCCGACGTCCTTCTCGCGGACGAGCCGACTGGCGAGTTGGACGGCGAGACCGAGCAACGGGTGCTCGCCCTCTTTCGGGATCGGGCAGACCGCGGATGTGCTGTGCTGTTGGTCACGCACAGTCCGAATGTCACAGCGGTTGCTGATCGAGTCGTTGCCCTGTCCGACGGGCTGGTCGCACCGTGACTCCCAACACGACCCAGCGCATATCTGTCGCAGGGGACCGTCCGCCCTTGAGCACGGATCAGTCGGCTGTCGTTCGCTGCAGTGAGCTCTCGCACACCTACGGCACCGGACCGACTGCTGTCGTCGCCGTTCATGGGGTTACCTGCACGGTCACGAATGGAATGCGGCTGGCGATCACTGGCCCATCCGGTTCAGGGAAGTCGACATTGCTGCATCTCATGGCTGGGCTGGTCGAACCGACGGCGGGTCAGCTCGATTGGCCGGCTCTCGGGGGGCATCCCGCTGGGCAGCCGGGACTCGTCGGAGTGGTGTTTCAAGGACCAAGCCTGATCCCGGCCCTCAATGTGGTCGAGAACGTCGCGCTGCCCCTGATCCTGAGCGGTTGCACGGACGCAGAGGCCAGCGACATGGCGAAGGCAGCTTTGCAGACCATGGAACTGGACCGACTCGGGCGCAAACTACCCGAGGAGCTCTCTGGAGGTCAGGCCCAGCGGGTGGCGATCGCCAGGGTTCTAGCGCTCCGTCCCCCGTTGATCCTGGCCGACGAACCAACGGGCCAGCTCGATCGTGAGACGGGTGCGCACGTCATCGACATGCTGCTGGGTGCGGCGACGGCTCTCGGAGCCTCACTTGTCGTGAGTACTCACGACACGTCAGTCGCGCAGCGGATGGATTCATGCTGGCAGATGAGCGATGGAGCCCTCGACACCACCGATCTGCCGATCGGCAACACACTTCCGAGGCGGGCTCAGTGATCACCCTGTGGATTCATGGACTCTTGGTCAGACGCACTGGCCGCATCGTCGCCACTGCGTTGGGTGTTGCCGTTGCCGTTGCCCTGCTTGCTTCGCTTGGTGCTTTTCTGGCGTCATCGAAGGCGAGCATGACCGCTCGGGCAGCTTCCGGCGTCATCGTCGACTGGCAGGTCCAGGTGGCCAGCGGCGCTGATCCGACGGTAGTTCTGGACGCCACGACCCGGACAGCCGGCGTGAACGCCGCCCTACCTGTCGGCTTTGCCCAGACGAGCGGTTTCAAGGCCGTCAACGGCGGAACGACGCAGACAACGGGGCCCGGTGTTGTACTCGGCATTCCGGCCGAATACCAGTCAGTCTTCGCTGGCGAGATCCGAGGGCTGTCCGGTTCATCCCGGGGGGTCCTTGTTGCCCAACAAACTGCATCAAACCTTCACGTTGCACCCGGCGACCTGGTGTCCGTCGGCCGGGCTGGGCTACCAGACGCCCGGGTGCGGGTCGATGGAGTCGTCGATCTGCCTCAAGCCGACTCGCTGTTCCAGATCGTCGGAGCGCCAGCCCAGTCGCAACCAGTAGCGCCCCCGGACAATGTTTTGCTCCTGCCAGACGGGCAGTACCGCAAGCTGATGGGGCCGTTGGCTGCGCAGCGACCTGACTTGCTGACCACTCAGATTCACGTGGACCATTCGCATGCGCTGCCACCTGATCCTTCCCAGGCGTACACCGACGCAACGTCAGCGGCGCACAACCTAGAAGCCACCCTCGTCGGTGCCGGGCAAGTGGGTGACAACCTGGGAGCGGTGCTGGACGGAGCTCGACAGGATGCCCTGTATGCACAGGTGCTCTTCGTGTTCCTCGGTATACCCGGAGCTGTGCTGGCCGGAATATTGACCGCCGCAATGGCCAACTCAGCGGCCGTGCGCCGACGGCGCGAGCAGGCCCTGCTGCGCACCCGAGGCACCACCCTTCGCCAGGTTGTACGCCTGGCCACAGCTGAGGCACTGACGATCGGAGTGGCAGGAGGACTTCTTGGTCTGGCGGTGGCCGCCGTCGTGGGACGCGTCATGTTCGACGCCACGTCTTTCGGTGCCACGACGACGTCCGCCCTCGCATGGACCATCGGAGCTTTCTCCGTCGGCCTGTTGATCGCTGTGGGCACAGTTGCGATCCCATCGGTGCGTGCCTATCGACTCCAAACGGTCAGCGGTGCCCGGATGCAGGTGCGCCGGCACCGGTCGCCCGGTTGGATGCGGTGGGGCGTCGACTTCGTCCTGTTGCTGGTCTCCGCAATCGTCTTCTGGATCACCAGTCGAACCGGATACAGCCTGGTGTTGGCCCCAGAGGGGGTTCCCAACATCTCGGTCAGCTACTGGGCCTTTCTGGGGCCAGCCCTGCTCTGGATCGGGTTCGGCCTCTTGACATGGCGAGTTGCCTATGTCGCTCTGGGCTCAGGCCGGTCATTGATGACCACTCTTCTTCGGCCCATCACGGGGCGACTTTCGAGCACCGCAGCTGCGAGCATGTCCCGACAGCGATCGACGCTCGCCAGCGGGGTCGTCCTTGTCGCACTCGCGCTCTCGTTCGCCGCGTCGACGGCCACATTCAACGCGACCTATCGGCAGCAGTCCGAGGTCGATGCTCTTCTCAGCAATGGTGCTGACGTGACCGTTACTGAGTCGCCCGGATCGGTTGTCGGCCCTTCCGGTGCCACTGCCATCGCGGCGGTATCGGGAGTCCAGTCGGTGGAGCCGATCCAGCACCGATTCGCATACGTGGGTACGGATCTGCAAGACCTCTACGGCGTTCGGCCCGACACTATTGTGAGTTCGACTGCTCTTCAGGATGCCTACTTCCAAGGTGGGACAGCTCGTCAGTTGTTGGCTGAGCTGTCCGTCAAGCCAGACTCGATCCTGGTCAGCGACGAGACGGTGATGGACTTTCAACTACAGCCTGGAGACCTTCTCAATCTCCGACTCCAAGACGGTCGAACCAAACAGTTCACGACGGTTCCCTTCCACTACGCGGGCATTGTGAAGGAGTTCCCGACCGCACCGCACGACAGTTTCTTCGTCGCCAACGCCGCCTACGTCGCACAGGCAACCGGCAGTGACGCGGTGGGGGCCTTCCTTGTCAACACAGGGTCAAGCGACCCTGCCACGGTTGCCAAGGAGATCCAGGCCACCCTGGGGTCGAGCGCTGCGGTGACGGACATCAGTACCAGTCGGGTTGCCGTCGGTTCCAGTTTGACCTCGGTAGATCTGAGCGGGCTCACTCGCCTGGAGCTGGCATTCGCCCTGGTGCTGTCGGCTTTGTCGGGTGGCCTGGTGCTCGCTCTCGGACTGGTTGAGCGCCGTCGGACCTTTGCCATCGCCGCCGTGCTGGGGGCGACGCGGAGGCAGCTACGGAGTCTGGTCTTCAGTGAGGGCATCGTGGTCGCGATCGGCGGAATCGTGGCAGGTGCCATCGCGGGCTGGCTCCTGTCTCACATGCTCGTCGCCGTACTCACAGGGGTGTTCGATCCTCCACCTGCGTCCCTATCCATCCCGTGGGCTTATCTAGTAAGCACAGGCTTCATCGCAGCCGCTGCGATCACCGGGGCGGCAGGTCTGGCTTCCCGGCGATCCCGGCGTCCGGCGATAGAGGAGCTGCGCGAACTCTGACGGTTCGCGTCCCATGACGAGCCGGGGCGTCTGGCAACCTCCCCCGCCTGGCGCTCCGGCTCACTCACCGATCGCATCTAGGCGATATCCGTGGCCGCGCAGGGTAACGATCTGCGGCATGTGGTCCACCGCATCAGGTCCAGAGGTACGAGCCGCGGCCGAGAGCTTGCGACGGAGCGCCACCATGTGAACGTCGAGAGTCTTCGTCGACCCGAACCAGTGCTCGTCCCAGACATCGCTCATCAGGGCCTCTCGGCTGACAGCCATCCCGGCGTCCCGCACCAGCCGTGCCAGTAGGTCAAACTCGCGCGCCCTCAACAGCACTTCGGTGCCAGCGATCAGTGCGCGCCGCGCAGCGATGTCCACTGTTAACGCACCGAAGTCCATGCTCGTCGAGGCTTCACCGTCGGCATGACTGGCCGCCGAACGGCGCAGATGCGCACGGACTCGGGCCAGAACCTCAACAATGCTGAACGGCTTTGCTAGGTAGTCGTCAGCCCCGGACTCAAGGCCGGCCAGGACGTCCATCTCGTCGGTACGGGCGGTGAGGATCACGATTACCACCGAGGGGAGAGACGATCGAAGCTCACGGCAGACGTCAACCCCATCCATGTCGGGCAGGCCAAGGTCGAGAAGAACGAGGTCAACGCCGCCAAGCCCAGCCACCTGAAGGGCGGCTCGACCGGTCCGCTCGCGCTGAACTCGAAAGCCGTTGGCGCGCAGACCCGCTTCAAGGACAGACCCGATCGTGTCGTCGTCCTCGACCACCAGTACGTCTGCCACTCCACCACCCTAGAAGAGTCGGAGCCAGATCCGACTCTCGCGATGACCTGCAGCGACCCCAAAAGACCGAGAAGGCTCCGCGCAGCAACTACATATGCCTTGACATCGGCCCACTTACCTACCGGAGCTGTGCCCGTTCGCGTTCAAGTGTGCGGTGACAGGCTCGCTGCGCCGTCGCTCGTAGGGCGGTGAGCGGTCCCCGTCTCGTCCAGGTTGTGACGCCTTGAGGTCCGAGGAGTGGACGGCAGATGAGAACTGGCGCCACCTGCTCTTCCGGGCTCGCCGTGATCCTCTTCAGCATCGGCTCGATCTTCTACCTTGCCGGTGGAAAGACACAGGGAGACCGTGGCAAGGTTGCGATGGCGGCAGCAGAGCACGGGGGCCTCGTCGAGGGCTTGTCAGTTGCCTTGCGAACTGGTGAACTCGCTCTTCAAGTGGAAGTGAACCGCCCAGCGCCGCGTTGTCGCGATCACTGCCGCCGACTGAGGAGTCCCGATGCCCACGAGCCCGACCCCCATCCAGATGTACGGCACCGCATGGTGCCCCGACTGCCATCGGGCCAAGCAGTTCCTCAGCGAGCAGCGCATCCCTTACGCGTTCACCGACGTGGACGCCGACTCGACCGGCCGCGAGGTCGTCGAGCGGGTCAACGACGGCAAACTGATGATCCCGGTGCTGGTGTTCGAGGACGGCAGCACCCTGGTGGAGCCGAGCAACGCCGATCTGGCTGCCAAGCTGGGCCTGCGCACCGAGGCCCAGCACCGCTTCTACCCGTTGATCATCGTCGGCAGCGGTGTCGCTGGGCTTACTACCGCTATCTACGCGTCTCGCGAAGGCATTTCCACGCTCGTCATCGAATCCGGCGCTGTCGGCGGCACCATCGGTATTACCGACCAGGTTGACAACTTTCCTGGATTCCCCGATGGCGTCGCCGGTAGCGAGTTTGCCGACCGTCTGCGACGTCAGGCCGAGCGCTTCGGCGGCGAGATCCTCTCGGCGACCGAGGTTGCCTCCATCGTGGTCGACGCGGACCAGAACGTGGTCACGACCGGTTCGGGCGATGAGTACAGGTCGCATGCGCTACTGGTCGCAACCGGTTCGACATACCGACGTCTTGGGATCCCGGGCGAGGGCGACTTCATCGGCTCGGGAGTGCACTTCTGCGCTACCTGCGACGGTGCCTTCTACCGCGGCAAAGAGGTCGTGGTCGTTGGAGGAGGCAACTCCGCGACAGAAGAGAGCCTCTTCCTCACCACCTTGGACCAGCGGGTCACGTTGGTGACGACGGCCGATCGGCTCACTGCCAGCGCTACTGCGGTCGATAAGGTCGAGCGCAGCGATCAGATCAGCATCCGCGTCAACACGACCCCGGTCGAGTTTGTCGGCGAGAACGGCAAACTCACCGGTCTCGTGGTCGATGGCCCAGACGGCAGTCGAGAGACGATCACGACGCCGGCTGCGTTCGTATTCATCGGGCTGACGCCGAACGCATCGTTGGTCAGCGAGCTGGTGGAGACCGACGCGCAAGGGTTTGTCACCGCCGATATGGGGATGCAGACATCGGTCGCTGGAGTCTTCGTCGCTGGCGACGTACGCAGCGGAAGTACCAAGCAGGCGGCTGCCGCAGCTGGCGAAGGCGCTGCCGCGGCGATTGCGATCCGGCGCTACCTCGAACCCTTTGGAATGGCGATGCGACCGAACATCGTCGACACGGCCGAAGACCTCGACGCAACGGCCTGACCATCGGGTCGCGGGGATGGGACACCTGTTGGCTGCATACTGGTTAGACCGGTTAGGGTCAATGGATGTCGGCATCGCGTGACTTTCCCGATCGGGTCGGCGGACGTCTCTGCCTGGATTTCGTCAACACCGTCGACCCCCGACAAGTGGGGAGGGGTCGCGACTATCTCGTGAGCTACGGCGATGTTCTCGATTGGTTCGAGATGGTCGACGTCCGACTGCCTCGGTCGATCTCGTGGCTCCGCAAGCGAGCAAAGTCTGCTACCGATGAGGCGTTCGGAGCTCACCGTCAGGCGGTGGCCATGCGCGAGGCGGCGTTCGCACTGCTCAACTCATCCCGAGTCAGCGGCGAGGTGCGGCCCAGCGACGTTGCAAAGCTCAACGACGCACTGGGCGAAAGCATCGGCCACCGGGTACTGGCAGCGGCCCAGCGCGGTGGCGTCCGGGAGGAGTGGCGCACCGCCGATGCGCTCACCCAGGTGCTGTGGCCGGTAGCCATCGACACGTGGGATCTGTTGACCGAGCCGGAGCTGGGGCTGGTCCGGCAGTGCCCGCCGGACGCTGGAGGGTGCGGTTGGCTCTTCCTAGACACCAGCCGGGCCGGTAATCGCCGCTGGTGTGACATGCGTACCTGCGGGAACCGGGCCAAGGTTCGAGCCCACTACTCGCGGACCGCTCGCAGGTGAGCGCTTACGCTCATACTGGTATGCCGGGCTACCTTGAGACGATGTGGGAGCTGACATGGATCTGACTCTGGTGGGGCTAGGTCGCATGGGTGGGAACATGACCCGCCGACTTGGGCGCGGCGGACACTCGGTGACGGCGGTAGACCCGAATCCAGAGGCTTGTGCCGCGCTGACAGGCGAGCCAGGAGTCGCACCACTTTCATCGCTGCCCGACGCTGTTGCTGCGCAGGATGCGCCAAGGGTGGTTTGGCTCATGCTGCCAGCGGGGACTGTTAGCGAAACGGTGATGGACGAGGTATCTGAGCTTCTGTCGCCGGGGGATTTGATCGTCGACGGTGGTAACGCCGACTACCGCGACTCCCAACGCGTGGCGGCGAGGATGTCCGACCGCGGTCTCGGGTTTGTCGACGTGGGGGTCTCCGGCGGGGTCTGGGGTCTGGAAGAGGGGTACGGCCTCATGGTCGGCGGGTCCGTTGCCGACGTTGAACGGCTCACTCCCGCGCTCCGAACCCTCGCCCCGACCGCGGATTCGGGTTGGGTGCACGCGGGGCCGGTCGGTGCCGGTCACTTCACCAAGATGGTGCACAACGGCATCGAGTACGGAGCCATGCAAGCCCTGGCCGAGGGGTTTGCCCTGCTCGAGGCTCGGGGAGAACTTGTCACCGACGTCCCGGCGGTGGCGCAGGCGTGGCGGCACGGAACGGTGATCCGGTCGTGGCTGCTCGATCTCACGGCGTCGGTCCTAAAGGACGACGAGTCGTTACGGGACATCGCGCCAATCGTTGCCGACTCCGGTGAGGGGCGGTGGACGGTGCGCGAATCGATTGACACCGGGGTGCCTGCCCCCGTCATCACCGCGGCGTTGATGCAACGGTTCTCCAGCCAGGGCAACGGCGACTTCGCTAATCAGTTGCTGGCGATGATGCGTAACTCCTTCGGTGGTCACGCTGTCGAGCCGCGCCAGGAGTCAGACGACCGGTGATGGGCGGGGCTGGGTCCGCCGGAGAGGTTGTGCGCGGTGTTCACGAGCGCTACATGCGTGAACGCTTGCGGAAAGTTCCCGAGCATCTCTCGAGCGATGGGGTCGTACTCTTCTGCGAGCAGACCGACATCGTTTCGTAGCGCGAGCAACCGGTCGAAGAGTGCACGAGCTTCGTCCGTGCGCCCCTGAAGGGCGTAGTTGTCGGCGAGCCAGAAGGAGCAAGGAAGGAAGAACCCCTCACTCCCACCGACACCTTCCAGCTCCACTCCGGGGGTGTATCGACGCACCAGCCCGTCGGAGACGAGCTCTCCTTCGATGGCCTCGACGGTACCCAGCACTCGGGGGTCAGTGGCTGGGAGAAAGCCGACGAGCGGCACCATCAGGAGGGCGGCATCGAGGGACTGACTGCCATACGACTGCACGAAGGTGTTGCGAGCTGGGTCGAAACCGCGCTGACACACGTCGGCGTGGATGGTGTCTCTCAACTGCCGCCATCTGCTGACCGGGCCGGACCGGCCGTGGCGTTCAACCGCCTTTACCGCTCGATCGAAGCCCACCCACGCCATGACCTTAGAGTGTGTGAATGCCCTTTGCGGACCGCGAACCTCCCACAGTGATGAGTCTGGTCGCTCCCAGTTCGACTCCAGAAAGTCGAGGAGCGTGAGCTGCAGCTGCCAGGCGGCGTCGGTCTCCGGGTCGACTTTGTCCAAGGTTCGGGTGAGATGAAGGACATCCATCACCTCCCCAAGGGTGTCGAGTTGAAACTGCGTGCAAGCGCTGTTGCCGACGCGCACCGGAGTGGACCCGCGATACCCCGGCAACCAGTCGAGCGACTGCTCGTCGACGCGTCGTTCACCGGCAATCCCATAGAGAATCTGAAGATCTTCTGGACGCCCAGCCGCAGCTCTCAGCAGCCACTCGCGCCACTCCTTAGCCTCGCTGCGAAACCCATTGATGAGTAGCGCATACAAGGTGAACGTTGCGTCGCGCAGCCAGCAGTATCGGTAGTCCCAGTTGCGTTCGCCTCCGATCTGCTCAGGAAGCGACGTCGTCGGAGCAGCAACGATGCCACCCGTGGGGGCATAGGTCAGAGCCTTCAAGGTGATCGCTGAGCGTCGTATTGCCGGGGCCCACGGTCCTTCGACATGACACTGGCTCATCCAGGACTCCCACCACTGGCAGGTTGACTCAACGACGGCCACCGGGTCGATGACAGCAGGCGCAGACTCGTGGGATGGGTAGTGCACGAACGCGAACGACACCGATTCACCGGCAGAGACCTCGAACGTCCCCGTCGATTTGAGGTCATGTCCGACCAATGACACTGTCGTCTGGACGGCAACGGCATCGGGGCCAGCGACAGCGTGCAGCACATCGTCCTGACGAGTAACCCAAGGCACCACGCTGCCGTAGTCGAAGCGAAGTACCAGCTCGGTGTAGAGGCGCACCATTCCGGAGATACCCGTCACCTGACGTACCAGGGTTGGTAAATCCGCGTCGGGAACCATCAGGTCGGTGATCAGCACCTCGCCATAGGAGGTTCGCATCGTGGTGTCGAGGACTAACGTGTCGCCGCGGTACTGGCGACTCACCGCCAGCACTTTGTCACAGGGTTCAATCAGCCACCGGCCGTGTCGATCGTCGCCGACGAGCGCCGCAAAGCAGGCGCCGGAGTCAAATCGAGGAACACACATCCAGTCGATTGAGCCGTCGCGACCAACGAGCGCCGCAGTTCGAGTGTCACCGATGAGCGCATAGTCGGAGATTGGGAGTGGCACGTCAGGTTTGGTCCGTGGGGGCAGCTGCGACGTCTGCGAAGACGGTTGCCGACGCACCGCTGGCAGCCCGGGCTGCTGGTGAGAGTGACCGATCCTGGGTCATGCCTTTCAATGCCGCTGCCTTGTCCGCTCCCGCAACGAGCCAGACCTGATGGCGGGCGCGGGTCAGCACCGGCAGAGTCAAAGAGAGACGCCGGTGACCGCCGTAGATGTTCACCCACGAGACCGCTTGGCCGACGTCGTCAATGGCTGGGTCGTCGGGTACCAGTGATGCGGTGTGCCCGTCGGCACCAAGACCCAGGTGCACCACATCGAGGACCACGGGTCTGCCGGTGACTTCCGCGAGCTCCTTGGCGTAGGACGTATCGGCGTCATCGACCTCAACGGGCATCGGGTGTCGATGGGCGCGCGGCACCAAGTTGGCCAAGGGAAGAAGCTGCGTCCAGTTGCGTGCCGGGTCATCGGAGGGCACAGCCCTTTCGTCCACCTGAAAGAGATGCACGTTCTCCCACGGGACCGGCAGGTTCGCGAGCTGGCGCACCATCGGCCCTGGAGTGTTGCCTCCGCTCAAGGCGATGGTGGAGGTGCCTCGCGTTGCGACGGCCGCGGCCAGTAGTTGGGCAATCTCGGCGGCGGCGGCATGGGCAGCCGCCGAAGGCGTTGGATAGACGTCGAGATACATGCTGCCTACTGGGGTCCTGGCTCGTGCCAGCCGCCGACGTCAGCCGCCAAGGCGTCTCCTGCTGACGGCCCCCACGTGCCTGGTCGGTAGAGCTCTGGAGCCTCCTCGGACCGTCCGTCGAGCAAACTGTCGACGATCGTCCAAGACGCGGCCACCGCATCAGAACGGGCAAAGAGCGTGGGGTCGCCGTCCATGGCGTCATCGATCAGGCGCTCGTACGCGGTCATGGTGCCGACCTCGTCGTCACTCATGTATAGCTCAACGTTGCGACCCACCTGCACATCTCCTGGTCGCTTGCTTCGGACGCCCAGCGCGATGGAGACGCGGTCGGGTCCGAGCCGGAAGCGCAAATGGTTGCTGTCGCGTGGGAGCGTCTCGTCGAAGAGGCGTTGCGGCGGTCGGTGGAAGGTGGCGAGCACCTCGGTGGCGGTGACGGGAAGGTGCTTGCCCGTACGAATCAGGAAAGGCACCCCGCTCCACCGCCACGAGTCGATGCAGAGCCGGAGGGCCGCGTATGTCTCGGTGGTCGAGTTCGGGGCCACCCCCGGCTCGTTGGTGTAGCCCACGTACTGGCCACGGACGAGGTCATGGCGTCCGGGCTGCCGAATGGCGTTGAGCACCTTGACACGCTCGTCGCGCAGTGGCCCCGGCGCCATGCTTACGGGCGGCTCCATGCTGAGCAGCGACACGACCTGTAGCAGGTGGTTCTGCACGACGTCGCGCACCGCCCCGAGCTCTTCATAAAGCGCTCCGCGCCCGTCGACACCAAAGCCTTCGGCCATCGTGATCTGAACGCTCGAGACATGGTCGCGGTTCCACAACGGTTCGAGGAAGGAGTTGGCGAACCGGAAGTAGAGGAGGTTCTGCACCGACTCCTTTCCCAGGTAGTGGTCGATGCGGAAGACGTCTTCTTCACCGAACGCTCCATCGAGGGCGTTGTCGAGTTCGCGCATGGACGCGAGGTCGCGACCGAAGGGTTTCTCGACCACCACTCGGCCGCGTGCGGCCAGCCCGGCCGCTTCGAGGTGCTGAACCACCACCTCGAAGAGGCTCGGCGGGATCGCCAGGTAGAAGAGGGGGCGATTGCAGCCCTCGAGAGCCTCGGCCAGACGTTTGAAGGTGTCCGGGTCGTTGTAGTCACCGGCCACGAATACCAACTGTTTCTCGAGCTCGTCGACGGACGCTGGGTGGGCGTCATCGGCGTGCTCGGACATGCTGCTGCGAATGTGGTCGCGGAGCCACTGCTCCGTGCGATCGCCGCGCGCGACCCCCACCACTGGCACCCCCAGCCGACCACGGTGGGCGAGGTTGTGGAGGGCGGGGAAGATCTTCTTATAGGCAAGGTCGCCGGTGATGCCGAAGACCACCACGGCATCGCAGGCGTCGGCAAGGCGCGGCGCCGGTTCGCCCATCGTCACGCGGTACCCCCTTCGGCTGCGCTGGATCGCATGCGCTGCTGCCTTATCCACCCTAGTAGGGATGGAGGCTTCGCTATCCACAGGACCGCCAGCTTCGGCTGCGTCGGTCACCCATCCTGACGCACTCTGGCGCCTTCTGACTCTGAGGAGGACGCAGTGAATGAGATCTTCGTGACGGTCAATGGCACCGTAGGCACCGATGTGCAGCTGACAGCTGGGGAGCGCAGTAACCGGGCGAGGTTTCGACTGGCGACGGCCGAGCGCTACCTGGACCGGGAATCCAACCGCTGGGTGGAGCGAGAGACCGTGTGGCTCGACGTGATCTGCTTCAGAAGGCTCGCCGACCACGTGGCGGCGTCGGTGGTGAAAGGGCAGCCCGTGATCGTTCGAGGGCGTCTCCGGGTGTCGCATTGGGACGGCGAGAAGGGACCTCGAGAGACGCTCGAGGTTCTCGCCACCTCGGTGGGTCATGACCTGGCTCTCGGGCAAGCATCGTTTGCTCGCCCACCACGGTCCGATCGCCAACCGAGTCAGCCGCTGGAGGAAGTGCCAGCGCCTTCGGCGGAGTCGGCACCCCTAGGACAGGTTCCCGACGTTGCTTGATGGTCGCGGCACCCCCACCGGGCCAGAAGGTCTCCAGCAGCAGTCGTTAGGCTTTCCCGTATGGCTGAGTTCATCTACACCATGTCCAAGGCGCGCAAAGCGCATGGCGACAAGGTCATCCTCGACAACGTAACGCTGGCGTTTTACCCGGGTGCCAAGATCGGCGTCCTCGGACCCAACGGCGCTGGTAAGTCCAGCGTGCTCAAGATCATGGCGGGCCTCGATCACCCCTCTAACGGCGACGCGATGCTCAGTCCTGGCTATACGGTCGGCATCTTGCTTCAGGAGCCGGCGCTGGACGAGAGCAAGAACGTCCTCGAGAACGTGGAGGAGGGCGTCGCCGAGACCAAGGGCATGCTCGACCGTTTCAACGAGATCTCGGCGCTCATGGCCGAACCAGACGCAGACTTTGACACCTTGCTCGCCGAGATGGGCACGCTCCAGGAGCAGCTCGACCACCGCAACGCCTGGGACCTCGACTCCCAGCTCGAGCAGGCGATGGATGCGCTCCGATGTCCGGCGCCGGACGCAGACGTCAGCGTGCTGTCCGGAGGTGAGCGCCGCCGAGTCGCACTGTGCAAGTTGCTGCTCCAGCAGCCCGACCTGCTCTTGCTCGATGAGCCAACCAACCACCTCGACGCAGAGAGTGTGCTCTGGCTCGAGCAGCACTTGGAAAAGTACCCAGGCACCGTTGTCGCCGTGACCCACGACCGGTACTTCCTCGACAACGTTGCGCAGTGGATCCTCGAGCTCGACCGCGGACGCGCCTACCCCTACGAGGGCAACTACTCGACCTACCTGGAGGCCAAAGCTGCGCGGCTGAAGGTCGAAGGACAAAAGGACGTCAAGCGGAAGAAGCGCCTGCAGGACGAACTCGAATGGGTCCGCTCGAACGCGAAGGCGCGGCAGACCAAGAGTAAGGCGCGCCTGGACCGGTACGAAGAGATGGCTGCCGAGGCTGACAAGCATCGCAAGCTCGACTTCGAAGAGATCCAGATCCCACCCGGTCCCCGCCTCGGTGGAACGGTGATCGAGGCAGTCAAGCTGACCAAGGGCTTCGACGATCGCCTGTTGATGGGTGACCTCTCGTTCTCACTTCCCCGGAACGGGATCGTGGGTGTGATCGGCCCGAACGGCGTCGGCAAGACCACCCTCTTCAAGATGATTATCGGTGAAGAGAAGCCGGACAGCGGCGGAATCAAGGTTGGCGAGACGGTCAAGATCTCCTACGTCGACCAGGGTCGCGGTGGTCTCGACGGCGACAAGACGCTCTTTGAGGTTGTTTCGGACGGGCTCGACTGGATCAAGGTGGGCAATGTCGAGATGCCGTCGCGGGCCTATGTCGCCGCGTTCGGCTTTAAGGGTCCTGACCAGCAGAAGCCGGCAAAGGTGCTCTCAGGTGGCGAGCGCAACCGCCTCAACCTTGCGCTGACGCTCAAGCAGGGTGGCAACGTGCTGCTGCTCGACGAGCCGACTAACGACCTCGATGTCGAGACGCTCAGCAGTCTCGAGGACGCGCTGCTTGAGTTCCCCGGTTGCGCGGTGATCACCTCCCACGACCGATGGTTCCTCGATCGCGTCGCCACGCACATCCTCGCCTACGAGGGCGACTCGCAGTGGTTCTGGTTCGAGGGAAACTTCGACTCGTACGAGAAGAACAAGATCGAGCGCCTCGGGGCTGACGCAGCACGCCCGCACCGAGCCACCTACCGCAAGCTCACCCGCGGCTGAGTGCGGCGTCCGTGGCCAGGCATCGCTTCGACTGCTCACTTCGATGGTCAGACATGGACGCGTTCGGGCACGTGAATAACACGACATTCTTCACCTACTTGGAGGAGGCGCGCGTCGATCTCCTCTTCGTGCACGCCGGCGAGTCGGTTGCTCGCGAACGCCTCTCGTCAGGGATTGTCGTCGCCCGACATGAGATTGACTACTCGGTACCGCTTGTGTTTAGACCCGAGACCGTGCCGATTGACGTCTGGGTCTCACGACTTGGCACCTCTTCGTTTGAGCTGCGCTACCAGATTCTTGACGAGGGTGGGCCGGTCTACGCCGAGGCGGCCACGGTCCTAGTGCCTTTCGACATGGTGGCCGGGCGTCCCCGACGTGTCTCGGACGAGGAACGAGCAGCGCTCGAGCCGTTCCTCGAAGCGTCATGAGCAGTGTCGAGCTGGCTGGGGAGGCTGAGCGACAGGGCCTCGTGCAGTACCTCGAACGACTCGTGGCGCTCGATAACCGTGCCGCGGTGCGGCTGCAAGCCGGCGGAGACGTTGTTGGCATCTGGAGTGGCCCGCCCTTCGAGGTCGTGGCAGTGCGACCGGTCGCGCTCAGTGGCCCCGCACAACTGGACGCGACCGTGTCGGCGCAACGGCTGCTCGAACGAGTGCGTGAGGCGTCCACAGTCGAAGTGCCCCCTGCGGTCAGCGGACCGAACTGGGTAGGGCTGCTGCCACCGCGCAGCGGATGGGAGGAGAGGATGCGCGGGGACGTCGCTAATGTGCGCTTGGCCATCGACTCCGCCAAGCACTTCTTCCGCGCGCGCGCTGAGGGGGTCACCGATCGGGCGTCCCTGGAGAACATTGCCCAGGACGTCTGGGAGCGCACCTGCCTCGGTGAGGTCCCGGTGCGCTCGGCCCATGCAGCTGAGTCGTTGGGTCTGATGGGTCCAGGTGACGGGGTCGCCGTTGCCTTGTCCACCGACACGTGGACGCGCCTCTCAGTCCCTGGCGGAAGCGTTGCGGCCCGTCGCGGCTTGTTTCCGTCGGTCTCGGTCTTCACCCTCTGAGGCGTTGCCCACGGGTTGGTAGCCCACATGCACGAGTCCGAACGGGTGACACGAAGATCGTTTCGTCAAGACCGGGGATCCCGGGGGACGACAACCTTGTATGACTACGCTCACCAGGCGCCGACTTTTCGGCATCGCCGCAGCCGGAGCTGGCGGTTTGGCAGTGACATCGGCCACCGGAAGCCCGGCAGCCGCAGCCGCGGCCGGCAGCGGTGCAGACTTCGTACCGGCCAACCTCAATCTCCACCTCTTGCGTCGAGCCACCTTCGGCCCAACGCCGACGGTCTTGTCCGCGATCACCACGCAGGGTCGGAGGGCCTGGCTCGAGCGGCAACTGGCGCCAGAGACGATCGATGACTCAACGTGCGATCAGCTGGTCAAGGGCCGGTTCCCGCGGGTGAACTGGACGATCCCGCAAGCCAGGGACGGACTGGAGCCCTTCTCGTGGGACCTCATGTACGACCTGACAGCAGCGACGATCGCTCGCGCCACCTGGAGCAAGCGGCAGCTCTTCGAAGTGATGGTCGACTTCTGGTCGAACCACCTCAATGTCACCAATCCCAGTGACCGGGTCTGGGACAACCGGCAGGACTACGACCGGCAGGTAATCCGCACGCACGCCCTTGGTCGCTTCGAGGACATGCTCATAGCCAGTGCGACGCACCCCGCGATGCTGCTCTACCTGAACAACGCCGACTCCACGAAGGACAACCCGAACGAGAACTACGGACGCGAGCTGTTGGAGCTGCACACCGTCAGCGTCGATGGCGGCTACAACGAAGAGGACATGCGCAACTCGACGCTGGTCATGACCGGCTTCGGAGTCAACTGGAATCAGGGCACCTTTCATTACAGCGGCCGAGAGCACTACCGCGGCCCGGTAACGATCATGGGGTTCACCGATCCGAACCCTGACGCGGACGGCTACGGCGTGGGGATCAGGTACCTGAGGTACCTCGCCAATCATCGGTCGACCGCCCAGCACATCGCCTACAAGCTCTGTCAGCGGTTCGTCTCGGATGCCCCCGACCCAGTGCTCGTCGACCAGCTCGCGAGCACCTATCTCAGCGGGGGGACGGCCATCGCCCCGATGCTTCGTCAGCTCTTCCTCAGCGTCGAGTTCTCCGCATCAGTGGGGCAGAAGGTGCGTCGCCCGTTCGAAGACCTCCTGGCGACCTTGCGGATTCTCAGCTACGGCGCCGATCGGAAAGGGCGCCACGGCATGCAGTCGCTGGTCTGGATTGCCGACAGCATCGGGCAACAGCCGCTGGCATGGAGCCCGCCAGATGGGTACCCCGATGTCGCTGCTGACTGGCAGTCTGCTGGTGGCACGCTCGGCCGATGGAACACGCACCTGTCGCTGGCTGCGCATTGGTGGCCGAAGGAGCTCACGCAGCCTGAGGTTCGCACGCTGTTGCCGTCGCGGCTTCCGAAGACGCACGGAGCAATGGTGGACGCCCTCGCCGAGCGATTGGTCTTCCGCACTCTTGCACCGATTCACAAGCAGGCAGTCCTCTCCTTCCTCGGTCGAGCCTCCTCAGATCCGCTGAGCAGCGACAGCGAGGCGGTGCGATGGCGCTTGCCCTACGTCGTGGCGCTCATTCTCGACTCTCCCTACCACGCGGTCAGGTGATGACGATGCCAACGTCCACTGAGCAGTGCGGTTGCCCGGACTACGGCATCTCTCGACGAGCCTTCCTGGGGCGCCTCGGTGCGGTCGGGGCACTTGCGGGGCTCACCTCGACGGGGCTCTCCACGCAGATGGCATTCGCCGCTGAGCCGTACCCGGGTGACGTGCTCGTCGTCCTCTCCCTGCGCGGTGGTTTCGACGGTCTCAACACCATCGTTCCGACCGGCGATCCCCGATACGCCGAGGTTCGGCCATCGATCGGGATTCCGCAGAACACCCTGCTGCCGCTGGACGCCATGTTCGGGCTGCACCCCGCCATGCAGCCCTTGATGCCGTGGTGGGAGGCGGGCACCTTCGGAGCTGTGCAGGCTGTTGGCATGACGAACCAGACCCGCTCGCACTTTGAGGCGATGGAGGAGATGGAGCGTGCCGCCCCTGGCTCGTCGCTCCGCTCCGGATGGCTGGACCGGACATTGGGGCTTCGGGAGACCGGATCGGCATTCCAAGCCGTGCAAATGGGCAGCAGCTTGCCGGCGTCTGCCTTCCGGGGTCCGTCACCAGAGCTGGCCATGTGGTCGATCAATGACTTCGAGCTCTCAGGGGCATGGGACCTGACCGAACGTCAGCGCTGGACCAATGCCTTGATCGGACTGCACGATGGAGCTCCGGCGACGGTAGGTGCGCCGGCGTCGACGACCCTGTCGGCGCTGGCCGGGGCAGCGCAGATGCAGGACGCCGGGTATGTGCCAGGCGCCCAGTATCCGGACTCCGATCTCGGGCGAGCGTTGCGCGACGTCGCGCGGGTGATCAAGGCCGACGTGGGACTGCAGGTGGCTGCTGTCGACTACGGCGACTGGGATATGCACGTCGACATGGGCACCGTTGACGCCGGTTGGCTCAGCGACAAGCTCGGTGAGCTGGCGACCTCGATGGCGGCCTTCGCCACCGACCTTGGCGGACGATTCGCCGACGTCACCATCGTGACCCTGACCGAGTTCGGCCGGAGTCTTGTCGAAAATGGGTCGGGCGGGGTCGACCACGGTCACGGCCAGGCGGTGCTTCTGCTCGGTGGCGGCGTCCAAGGTGGTCAGGTCCACGGCCCCTGGCCAACGTTGGAGGACGACGCCCTCTCCGGGGGTGACCTGGCCGGAAGCACCGACTACCGACAGATCCTCGCCGAGATTCTTGAGAAGCGGTGTCAGGGTTCGCAGATGTCGACGGTCTTCCCGGACCTGACCGCGGATCGACTCGGTGTGGTCAGAGCCCGGGGCTGACCACACCAGGAGGTTCGTCGATGGTGTTCACCAGCGAGTGCGCGGCCATCAGCAGGTAGTCCCAGAGCTCGGCGTCGAGGTCGTCGGCCAGCTGGAGGGAGTCGACAGCTGACCGCATGTGGAGCAGCCACTGGTCGCGGGCCAGAGCGTCTACCCGGTAGGGAGCGTGTCGCATCCGAAGCCGGGGGTGGCCGCGCTGGTCTGAGTACGTCGTTGGGCCACCCCAGTACTGCTCCAGGAACATTCGGAGGCGGTCAGCGGCTGGCGCGAGGTCTTGCTCGGGGTACAAGGGGCGCAACACCTCGTCGTCGGCAACGCCTTCGTAGAAAGCTGCGACGAGGCGCGTAAAGGCTTCGCTGCCGCCGACGCGGTCGTAAAAGGTCTGCTGCTGTTCGTCCACGCGGGTGATTCTCTCAGGTTCGCTCAAGAGCGGGTCACCGACCTACCGATGCATGGAGGGAACGGGCAAGGGGATCGACTCAGCTGACTACGAACCTCCGCATCGCAGCCGACTCGGACCCCATGGTGGCGGTGTCGGAATGCACCAACCCTCCTCGGTGCGCGACCGGCCCGCCGCTCTTTCACGTTGCAGGTCCGGCTTGCGCTGGGTCTTCCGGTGGTAACGCGCCTTGGGTGGGTGTCGGCACTTCTGCGCTCTCGAGGGCTTTCATGGCGCGAACCCTGATCTCGCGCGCTACCGACACCTGCTGTTCGTGGACGGTATGTAAGCGGATCCGCATCGTGACGGCAGTCGGGGTAATCGACTCGACGCCGACGATCGGATCGTCTGGCATGATCCGCTGGCTCCAGCTCGGATCATGCTGAAGCTCGGTGACTGTCTGGAGCAGCACCTCTTTGGCGTGCTCCAGGTCGGCCGCGTGGCCCACGGGCACGTCGACCACTGAGACCGACCAACCCTGGCTGCGGTTTCCAAGCTCGGTGACCGAGCCGTTCGTGACATACCAGACCGTGCCATCGAAGTCGCGCATGGTGGTGATCCGGAGCCCGACATCCTCAACCGTTCCGGTGATTCCGCTGACGGTCACGACATCGCCAACGCCGTACTGGTTCTCCAAGATCATGAAGACGCCGGAAAGAAAGTCGCGGACGATCGTCTGCGCACCGAAACCGATCGCAATACCGGCAATACCGGCGCTGGCCAGCAGTGGAGCGATGTTGATCCCGACCGCATTCAGAGCGAAGAGGATGGCGACTGAGGCGATGACGAAGGTGCCGACCGAGCTGAGCATCCCGGACACCGCGGTGGCGCGGGCCCGGTATCGCTCGATCGCCAGGTCGCGATCGCGTGGTGATTCTTTGTCGCCGGCGAGGAAGCGAGTGACCGCCGACTGCGTGAACGTGGCGGCCGTACGTCGGACAAATCGGTGCCAGATCCACCTGCCCAGGAGCGCGAGGACCACAATGATGGCGACGGAGATGATCGACCCGTACCACGTGTCGAAGAAGCGTCGCACCGCTTCGGTGGCGGTCTCGTCAATGGTGATCTGCATGGTCTTCGAACGCTACTGCCTCAGGCGTCCCAGTCGAGCCCGGTTTGGGCAGCGGCGAACGCCAGCGTATCGACCGAGAGCTCAACGGCGCGGGTGACAGCACGCGCACCGTGGCCGACGTCAGACTCGCGCCGGACCAGCACCGGGCGGGTGCCGGTGGTGGCGTGCTGCAGAGCCGCAGCCATCTTGCGGCCGTGAAGCGGGTCGACGCGAGTGTCGCCGTCAAAGATCGTGAAGAGCGTCGCCGGGTAGTCCACGCCTTCGCGGACGTGGTGGTAGGGCGAGTACGAGAGCAGCCAGCCGAGCTCGGTGGGGTCGGCCGCGGTGCCGTACTCGTCCGACCAGGTGGGGCCGAGGCCGTGCTCCTCATAGCGAACCATGTCGAGCAGCGGGGCGGCGCAGATGACAGCGGCGTAAAGGTCGGGGCGCTGGGTGAGTGCTGCACCGACCAGCAAGCCCCCGTTCGAGCCTCCGGAGATGGTCAGCTGGTCGCTGGTAGTGACGCCGTGGTCGATGAGCCACTCAGCCGCAGCATGGAAGTCGTCGAAGACGTTCTGTTTGGTGTCGCGCATTCCACCGCGATGCCAGTCTTCGCCCTCCTCGCCGCCGCCGCGGAGATTGGCAACGACGTACGCGCCGCCCGCCTCTACCCATGCGAGGATCGTCGCCGAGTAGGCGGGCGTCAGCGGAATTCCAAAACCGCCGTATCCGTTCAAGATGGTTGGCACTGGGCCGGCGCCGGCGTCTGATCTGCGAATGACGAACATCCGGACGTCGGTGCCATCCTTGGACGGGTACACGACCTGCTCGGACGCAGCCGGCGGGACGTCGACCGAACCTGGCGCGTTGGCCCACAGCGTGGTGGCGTCCGTGCTCGCGTCGTAGTGGTAGACCGAGGGTGGTGTGATGTGGTCGGTGTAGCCGAACCACGCCTCATGCCCACCTTCGGGGCGGTCACTGATTCCAGCAACGGTGCCGAGCCCCGGCATGGGAACTGAGCCGATCTCGCTACCCGAACGGAGGTCATGTCGGTGAATGCGTCCCACCGCATGGTGGCTCCTGACCACGAGCAACACCGGGTCGGGAAGCGCCTCGCCGTCGAGGATGGCCCATCCCTCCAGGACGGCTTCTGGGTCTTCGGGAACGAGATCACGCCATTTGTCGAGCGACCAGGCGCCAGGCTCGCTGATGAGAATTCGGCCGCGAGGCGAGCCGGCGTTGGTGTACGCGTAGATCAGCCCATCGCGTCCGAACTGCAGCATCGTTTGCGCGTCGACGCCTTCTTGAACGGTGATGAGGTCGGGTTGGTCCGGTGAGGACGTCGAGAGGTCGGCGACCCAAAGGTCGTTGCGGGGCTCGGTGCCAGCCGATGCTGTGATCGACATCCATCGCCCATCGCGACTGACGGTGACGCCGTAGTAGTTGGTGGAATCTAGGCCTTCGCCGAAGACGAGGGTGTCGGTGTCTGCGTCGGTACCGACCTGGTGTAGCCATACCCGTCGGTGGAACTGCTCCTCGCCGTCGGGAACTTGGTCGGCCGGTAGCCGCCGGACGTAGTAGTAGGACGCACCACCGGGCAACCATGCAACGGGGGAGTAGCGGGCTCGGTCGATCGGGCCGTCGACGACGTCCTCGGTGGTGACGTCCATGACGCGCAGTATCGACTCTTCGGTACCACCGAGAGAGAGCTGGTAGGCCAGCAGATGGCCCTCTTTGCTCGGCTGCCAGGTGTCGAGCGTCGTGGTGCCAGTTGCGTCGATCGCCATCGGGTCGAGCAGCGTGCGCTCGGTTCCGTCTGCCTCGATCACGATCAGAACGGCATGTTCCTGCTCGGTGCTCCGACGCATGATGAACTGCCGGTCGCCCCGCCAGACGGGCGCCGTCACGACGCCGGCACCGACCAGCTCAGAGACCCGGCGTCGGACGTGCTCCTTACCTGGCCACGTCTGATGAGCGGCGGTGAACAGCGCGTCCTGTGTCTTCGACCATGCCTCCGTGCGCGGGTCGGCGGCGTCTTCGAGCCACCGGTACGGGTCGGGGACGGCTTGGCCGTGCAGGGTGTCGACGAGCGGAAGGCGCTCGGCGTCAGGGTACGTGGGGTGGGGGGCGTCGGGCATATAGCCCAGCCTAGGGGGCCGTAGGTCGGCCTCAACGGCGGTTATTGCTGGCACCGGGGCGTGACTCACGTCACACTGGTGCTGCCATGTCTCGAGCTCTGGTCTTGAACGCCACCTACGAGCCGCTCTGCGTCGTCGCTGACCGCCGAGCGCTCGTCCTTGTGCTGGCGCAAAAGGCCGACGCTGTTGAGCAGACCAACCGGGTGGCGCGGAGCGAGCACCGCGCAGAGCCGCTGCCGTCGGTGGTACGGCTGATCCGCTACGTGCGGGTGCCGCGTCGGGCGGCTGTCCCGCTCACCCGACGGGCAGTATTCGCGCGCGATGGAGGCAGATGCGTTTACTGCGATCTGCCGGCGACGAGCCTCGACCATGTGGTCCCGCGCAGCCGAGGAGGTTTGCACGTCTGGGAGAACGTCGTCTCGGCCTGTCGTCGGTGTAACCACATCAAGGCCGACCGCATTATCTCCGACCTCGGGTGGCGGATGCGACACGTACCGTTTCAGCCCATAGGCCCCGCCTGGCGGATCCTCGGCTCCGGTCGCGCCGACCCGGCGTGGGCTCCCTACCTGGTCGACCATGCCGGTGGTGGAGCTGGCCACGCGGCCGGCCGGGCGGTCCTCGAGCACCTTGCTTTGCCTGCTTAGGCGCTGAGCCTGCTTAGGCGCTGAGCAGGGGAGTGGCTGGGCGCGAGCGGAGCGGGTTCGGTTACCGTGACGCCATGTCCCCTGCCGAGATCTTGGGCTGGTTCGTCCTCCTGCCCTTCGCGCTCTATGTCCTGGTCAGCCTGCTGGTCTACACCCCGTCGTGGGTGCGTGGCCCGAAGTACCGGCCAGGTCTGTCGTGGTGGGCCGAGCCGGTGTGGATCGGCGGCACCGACCTTGACGCGGCTGCCCTGGCCGAGCCCGTTCGCGAAGGGGGTGGCTGCAGTGCCCGCTGGTGAAGCCTTCTCGGCAGGTCAGGTCGACGCCATCGAGCGTGCCATCTCCCACGCCCGCGCTGAGAGCGACCTCACCTACTCAGTCTTTGTCGGAGCTCCCGACGGTGACCTTCGTGAGCAGGGCCGCCAGCTGCTGGGCGCCCTCGGCGGCGACGCCGACCATTCGGTCGTCGTGGTGATTGATCCTGCGCACCGGCGTCTGGAGATCCTGACTGGGGCGACTGCTGCGCGATACCTGGACGACCGCGCCACAGCGCTTGGCGCCATGTCCATGACGTCGTCTTTCGCGGCGGGCGACCTCGCCGGTGGCATCGTGGCCGGCCTGCACACGTTGAGCGAGCACGCTCGGCACCCGCGCACCCTGCACTCCGGCCTCGCCGAGTAGCCGCCCGAGGCGGAAGCCCTTGGGTGGCACCCAAGGGGGACTGTCGGCGGGCTTAGGGGGTGGACTGGGCGCGCAGGGAACGGCGGATGCCGTCGGCTCCCTCAAGAAGCAGCCTGCGGAGGGCCGGCGGTGACTGGTAGCTGGCCAGGTGCGCCTCGGTGCGGTCGATGATGTCCTGCTCGACCAGGAACGAGGGGTAGAGGCCGTTGACGAGAGTCTGCGCCGACTCATTGGTCCGCGTTCGCCAGACGCCCTCGACCATGGCGAAGTAGCGGTCGACGAACACCCTGTTGAGCTCGGCGTGATCGGGGGTGTTGAGACCGGCGACCGTGGCGTTCAGCAGTGCATTCGGCAACTCATCGGAATCGACGGCGGCGCGCCAGGCCCGGTCCTTGTCCTCAAGCGTCGGAATAGCGGCCAGCGCTGCGGCCGCCTGTCGCTCACCGCTGGCGGTTCGGTCGCGTTCGAACTCAGCCTCGATGCTTTCGATGCCAACGCGTCCGGTAGCGACGAGCCGGTGCACCAGGCTCCACCGCAGGTCAGTGTCGAGGGCGAGCCCTTCTAAGCCTGGGCCGTCGGCCAGCGTGTTGGCGACCATGTCGAGCTGGCTGTCGCTGCGCGCAATGCTCACGAAGGCCCGGAAAAGGGCGAGCTGCCGATCGCTCTGCGCTGGCGCGGCGGCTGACTGCTCCTGCAGGTGCTCGGCGAAGGCGGCCAACTCCTCTTCGCGTTCAGCGGTCGGAGTGAAGAGATACAGCGCCGAGACGGCCTGGCGTACCACGGCCTGCAGGACGCCGATGTCTGTCTCGTTGGGCAGGCCGCTGCGCACCAGGGCTACCCAGTCGCGAGCCGGCAGCTCGGCGTCCCGGGTCATGTCCCAGGCCGCGGTCCAGCAGAGCGCCCTGGCCAGACTGTCGGAGAGGTCCCCAATGTGGTCGACGAGAGTCTTCGCTGACCGCTGGTCGAGCCTGATCTTGGTGTACGCCAGATCATCGTCGTTGACCATGACGAGGTCGGGCTGGGTCTTTCCGACGAGTTCTGGGACGGCTGTCCGCTCGCCCACGACGTCCAGTTCGACGCGGTCCACGCGCGTCAATCCTTTGGTGCCCAGCTCGTAGAGGCCGACCGCGATGCGGTGCGACCGAAGGGTGGGCTGCGCGTCTGGGGCGGTCTGGGTGATGTCGAACGACGTAAACCGACCAGCGTCGTCAACCTGGAAGTCGGCCCGAATCGTGTTGAGTCCAGCGGTCTCCAGCCACTCCTTCGCCCAGCTCGAGAGGTCGCGGCCGGAAGTCTCCTCGAGCGCTGAGAGCAGGTCGCCCAGCACGGTGTTGCCCCAGGCGTGCCGATCAACGTACGAACGGACGCCAGCGTCGAACGCGTCACGCCCAACCCAGGCAACTAGCTGCTTGAGCACCGATGCACCCTTCGCATAGGTGATGCCATCGAAGTTGACCTCGACGTCTTCGATGTCAGCGATGTCTGCCGAAATCGGGTGGGTCGATGGCAGCTGGTCCTGACGGTAGGCCCACGTCTTCTCGAGATTGGCGAACGTGGTCCACGCGTTGGTCCAGTGCGTGGCCTCCGACATGCAGATCACCGAGGCGTAGGTGGCGAACGACTCGTTCAGCCAGAGGTCGTCCCACCAGCGCATGGTGACAAGGTCGCCGAACCACATGTGCGCGAGTTCGTGGAGGATCGTCTCGGCTCGACGCTCATACGCGGCGTCGGTGACCTTTGAGCGGAAGACATAGTCCTCCAGGATCGTGACGGCTCCAGCATTCTCCATGGCACCGGCGTTGAACTCGGGAACGAAGAGCTGGTCGTACTTCTCGAACGGGTAGGCGCGGGCAAATAGTTTCTCGAAGTAATCGAAGCCGCGCTTGGTGACATCGAAGATCGGCGCGGCATCGAGGTGCTCGGCCAAGGAGCGGCGACAGAAGATGCCCATCGGTATTCCGCGGTGCTCGTCACGTACGACGTGGTACGGACCTGCGACCAGTGCGGTGATGTAGGTCGACATACGTTGCGTGTCGGGGAAGGTCCAGCGTGCGGTGCCCGCGGTGACGGTCTCCGGCTCCGGCGTAGGCGAGTTGGAGACGACCTCCCAGTCGTCAGGCGCGGTGATCGTGAAGGCAAAAGCGGCCTTGAGGTCAGGTTGGTCGAAGCAGGCGAACATTCGGCGTGCATCGATCACCTCGAACTGTGTGTAGAGGTACACGGCCTTGTCGACGGGGTCGACGAATCGGTGCAGCCCTTCACCGGTGTTCATGTAGGCGCAGTCGGCGACGATGCGGAGCTCGTTCGATGCGGCGAGGTCGGGCAGCTCGGCGCGAACGCCATCAAAGACGCCGGCGTCGATGTTGACGCCGTTGAGGGTGATCGACGTGACGCGGGGTGCAATGAGGTCGACGAAGGTCGCGGCGCCGGCCTCAGCGCTGAAGTGGATAGTCGTGTCGGAGCGGAAGGTCTCGTCCCCCGTGGTCAGGTCGAGCACAACGTCGTAGCGATCGACGGCCAGAAAGCTGGCACGCTCGCGGGCTTCGTCACGCGTGAGGTTCTCGCCGGGCACTCGCACTCCTTGGTTGCTGGTGAGTCAGCCGGCAACGCTACGCCAACCGCCCCATAGGCGGGGGTCTCAATCTAGTTGAGACCGCAACTGCGGGGATGGGCCGGTGGGCGTCTCGCTTGGTGGACGCCGAGTTGTCCGGTCCCCACCAATCTCGATACCCAGATTGTCGTGGTTACCGCAGGGTGGTGTGGGTCGAGGGTGCGCTAGCGTTCCTTCGCGTTGTCCGTAACGCACAGTCGACTGACCAGCTGCTCGCTCCCTGGAGGCTTCGTGACCACCCTCAGCCAATCGTTGGCACGCCCCGGTACCCTCGCCGACCTGATTCCTGGTTCGGGCGCCGTCGCGATCGCCAGAGACGCCGGTCTGGTCATCGGGGGAGCTGCGCTGACCGGGCTTGCAGCTCAGGTGTCGATCCCCTTGAGCTTCACGCCGGTACCCCTGACCTTGCAAACGTTCGCCGTCCTGTTGGTGGGTGCGAGCCTCGGGTGGATGCGCGGCGCTCTGAGCATGCTTGTCTACCTCGCCGCACCAGTGGCAGGTGTTCCCTGGTTCGCCGCCGGTAGCGACTACAGCGACCCAACTCTGAAGTACACCTACGGGTATCTGATCGGTTTCGTCCTGGCCGCGGCCCTTGCCGGGTTCCTCAGCTCTCGTGGCAACGACCGACACTTCGTCTCGTCCTTTGGCGAGATGGTGCTGTCGAGCGCGGTCATCTACCTCGTAGGTGTTCCCGTGCTCATGGCAACGGCAAGTCTTGGTGTCGCCGATGGCATTGCCCAGGGGGTCGCACCTTTCATCCCAGGTGATCTCCTGAAGGCGTTGGCTGCTGCAGGGCTCCTCCCAATGGCGTGGAAGCTGCTCAAGCGTGACAAGCAGGCCTGATGCGCGTGCACATCGGCTGCGATCACGCGGGGCTGGACACCAAGAAGTTCCTGATGGCCGTGCTCACTGAGCGTGGCCATCAGGTCGTTGACCACGGCCCGTTCGAGTACGACGCCGTCGACGACTACCCACCGTTCTGTCTGGCGACCGGTGCCGGCGTCGTCGCCGACCCTGGGAGTTTTGGGATCGTGCTCGGCGGCTCGGGCAATGGTGAACAGATCGCGGCAAACAAGGTGGACGGTGTCCGCGCCGCCTTGGTGTGGAGCGCGGAGATTGCCACCCTGGCCCGCGAGCACAACGACGCCAACGTGATCTCGGTGGGTTCCCGCATGCACGCCGACGCCGAAGTGCTCGCGTTCATCGAGGTCTTCCTTGCGACGCCGTTCAGTGGTGACGACCGCCACGTCAGGCGAATCGGCCAGCTCGCGGAGTACGAGCGCACCGGCGAGGTACCTCCCACCGCCTGACCGCGTCGCCATCGGGGTCGTCATCGGGCAGGCTGGACGCATGCCAGAGGGTCACGCCATTCACCGGATCGCCGGTCAGCACCGGACGCGCTTCGTCGGTGGGCCGGTATCAGTAGCGAGCCCACAGGGTCGGTTCCTGGAGGCCGCCCGCCTGGACGGCCGAGAGCTGAAGGGCGTTGAGGCGTACGGCAAGCACCTGCTCTATGAGTTCGACGGTCGGCGTTACGTCCACGTCCACCTGGGGCTCTTCGGCAAGGTATGGACGGCGCAGCAGCCGGCATCGCCCGCCGGCGCCACCGTGCGGATGCGCCTCTCCAATGACGTCTGGTACTCCGACCTCATCGGACCAACGCGCTGCCGCCTCATCGACGGCGACCAGCGTTCCATGCTCCTCGCCCGACTGGGGCCAGACCCGCTGCGACGCGGGGCCGACGCCGCGCTGGCGTTGGTACGGATTGCGAAGAGCCGTCAGCCCATTGCCGCTCTGCTGATGGACCAAAGCGTGGTTGCCGGCATCGGCAACGTCTACCGGGCTGAGCTGCTCTTCCGCGCCGCGCTCGATCCTTATCGGGCTGGCGTCGACGTCAGGCAGGAGACCTGGGAGGGGATCTGGGACGACGCGCGCACGCTCATGCGCTCTGGCGTCCGAAGTGGTCGCATCGTGACGACGGACCCGGCCGACCGCGAGCACCTGAGCCGCGCCGTCCGCGCGACCGACGCGCACTATGTGTACCGGCGCACCGGGCGGTGGTGTCGGCGCTGCCGCACCGAGGTTCGAGCCACTGACCTGGCAGGGCGCACTCTGTACTGGTGCCCGACCTGCCAGACGTAGGCGTCAGAAGACGAAGGGGCAGTACGGCGGGGTGTCGGTGCGCAAGGCGGAGTCGAGTGCGCCGAGAGTGCCTGGTCGGTTCTCTTCGATCCAGCCGGCCTTGGCAAACTCGCTCAGTGAGGCATCCCCGAGGTAGGCCGCGCCGAGCACTCTGATGTCGAGCGCCAGATCAGCTGGGTCCTTGGTTTGCCGACAGGTTGCTCCATGTGGGCCGCCTGCAATGCGCCACCGGCCCGCGTTCTCGGGGAAGCGGCTGTCGGTGACGTGAACGACCACGTCGCACTCAGTGCTGAAAGTGCGCGCCGTGATCGCCGATGGTAGGTCCAGCAGGCGGACGTACAGGGCGTCCTCGAACTGGCGGGTGGCGTGTCTCGGGTACTCAAGCCAAAGCTGTACGGGGTCGTCGATAGGGGCGTTGAACCATTTCACCTTTGCCATCAGGTCGAAGGTGAGTGCGTAACGCCACAACGCTGCATGTGCCGCAGGGTCGCGGCTCATCAGCCGATAGATGGTAAAGGTGCCGTTGTCGTGTGAGTCGGTCCATTCGGGCTTGACGTTGTACCGCATGAATCCCCGGACGCCGTTGTCGTCTTCGGCGACGACGGTGTAGAGAGAGCTGGCCCCCTCGCGGCTTGATGGCGGGTCCCAGGTCTGACGCTCGTGCCACCGGTTGTCGACGGCCGGGACGCCACCTCGTGAGGCGTGGACCGCAGAGTAGATCGGATGCGTGAGTGAGTAGTCGTCGCTGGAGTTCATCATGCGGAGTCGGATGGAGCCGTCCTCGGGAGCGTTGGTCAGAGCACCGTGCGCCCGCCTGATCTCGGTGAACAGCCGCCTGGTGGCGCGTCCGTAGCCAAAGCGCGGGTATATGGCCGCATCGGCTGCCCAAAGCGCGGCAATCGGTTCGTTGCGGCTCAGGCCGTCTGCGTGCAGGATGTCCAACATGGCCGTCATGACCCCACGACGCCGGTGGGTCGGCCGGACGCCGACAAAGCTCACGCCAGCGGTGGGGACTGACCCACCTGGGACACTCACATCGAGGGAGAAGTTCGCTGACACGCCGACGACTTGGTCGGCGTCCCAGGCCAGGAACGTTCGGTCGTCGTCGAGCACGCCGAAGATCGGTGATCTAAGCTCCTCTTCGGTGAAGCCCTCGCCGAAGGCCGTCTCGTCGACCTCTGCAATCTTCCGCAGCGCCGCCTCGCGGTCGGCGAAGCCTTCCAGGTAGTTCCTGATCTGCACTGACATGGCTCCTGCCTACCACCGGGGGCATCGGCTCGGCCACTGGTTTAGGGAAGGAACACCACTAATGTCGGCCCATGACCTGGACTGCGCCACCCATCGATCGCCGCGACCTGCCGTCCGAGGGCGACGAACGCACCCTGCTGAACGCCTTCTTGGATTTCCACCGCGAGACCCTCCTCTGGAAGTGCTCAGGGCTGACCGGCGCGCAACTGGCACTGCGGCCGGTACCGACGTCGACCATGTCGCTCCTGGGGCTCGTTCGCCACATGACCGACGTCGAGCGCTACTGGCTTCGGAATGTAGTCGGCAACGAGGATATGACGACCCTCTACTGGGACCAGCCTGACCACGACTCAGATTTCGACGACATCTGTGTTGCAGGGGCCGAACACGACTTCACGGCCTACCTCGAAGAGACAGAGCAATGCCGAGCGGTCCAGCCCGCTCGCGACCTGGACTCGATCGTGACCGACCGGGCGAACGGTGGCCGAAACTCCTTCCGGTGGGTCATGGTTCACATGATTGAGGAGTACGCGCGTCACAACGGTCACGCCGACCTCTTCCGAGAAGCGATCGACGGAGCGGTGGGGGAGTAGCGGCTGAGGACCCGCCGTTGGGTACCCGTTGAAGATCGAGCCGAATTCCTGTTGGTAGTCAACTTGGAGTGCATCGACGTCGCCGAGCGTGGTGTTCTCCCACTGGATCTTTGATTTGCACCTGGTTCTCGCGCAACGACGCCTTGCTCCAGCCGCGTGGGATCACCAGGGTTACGCCGTTGCCGCTCAGCTGTTCACTGCCCTGGGGTACCGCGGCCGGCGGTGGAGTCGTGTTCTGGTTGTCGTGCCAATACTGATATCCGACATAGCCGCCGTAGGCGACCGCAACAGCCAGCACCAGAACCAGGAGCCCGGCGATGATCCCGCCATCGTCCTTACGCCACCTGCTCGTTACGAACCCCCCACACCCGGTCTGTAACTGGGACACGAACAACTAAGGGTGCTAGTGGGTCGCCGTCAAGCGCGAGTGCCCAGAACGGACGAGGCACCTCGCAAGCCCGATGAAGACGAGCCAGCAAGGTGCCTCACACCTTCGGTGAGCAACTTAAGGATCAGGACAGGTCGAATCGACCGAGGTTCATGACCTTGTTCCAAGCAGCCACGAAGTCCGTCACAAACTTCTGCTGTGAGTCCGCCGACCCGTAGACGTCTGCGAGGGCTCGCAGCTGGGAGTTCGACCCGAACACGAGGTCGCAGCGGGTGGCGGTCCACTTCAGGTCGCCGCTGCCTCGATTGCGTCCCTCGAACAGTTCCTCGGAGTCGTCGGTGGCCTTCCACACGGTGTTGAGGTCGAGCAGATTCACGAAGAAGTCGTTGGACAGGGCGTCCGCGTGGTCAGTGAGGACTCCATGTCGAGACCCGTTGGCATTGGCATTGACAGCGCGCATTCCGCCGACGAGCACCGTCATCTCAGGGGCACTCAGCGTCAACAACTGCGCCCGGTCCACCATCAACTCCTCTGCTAGGCGGTGGTGACCCTTACCCAGGTAGTTGCGGAAGCCGTCTGCCGTCGGCTCGAGCACCGCAAACGACTCGACGTCGGTCTGCTCCTGCGAGGCATCGGTGCGGCCCGGCGTGAAGGGAACCGTGACGTCGTGTCCGGCGTTCTTTGCCGCGGCCTCGACGGCTGCGCAGCCGCCCAGAACGATCAGGTCGGCCATCGACACCTTCGTGCCCGAGCTGTTGAACTCGCCGCGGACCTCTTCGAGAGTGCTCAGAATCCGGCGTAGTTCGGCTGGGTTGTTGACGTCCCAGTCATTCTGTGGGGCAAGACGAATGCGTGCACCGTTGGCACCGCCGCGCTTGTCGCTGTTGCGGAACGTCGAAGCCGAAGCCCACGCGGTCGACACCAGCCCACTGATGGTGAGTCCGGACGCGAGAAGCCGTGCCTTGAGGGTGGCGATGTCGTTGGCGCCGACCAGCTCGTGGACGACCGCGGGGACTGGGTCCTGCCAGATGAGCTCCTCTTGGGGGACCTCCGGGCCGAGGTAGCGCTCGATCGGACCCATGTCGCGGTGGCAGAGCTTGAACCATGCGCGGGCAAATGCGTCGGCGAACTCCTGGGGGTTCTCGTGGAAGCGTCGCGAGATGGGCTCGTAGATCGGGTCCATCCGCAGTGCCATGTCAGCCGTGGTCATCATCAGGGCGTGCGTTCTGGTTGGGTCGTGGGCATCGGGCACGACGCCCTGAGCCTCGGGGTTGGTTGCCGTCCATTGCTGTGCACCCGCCGGGCTATGCGTCAACTTCCACTCATTGCCCAACAGCGCGTCAAAGTAGCTGCTGTCCCAGGTGATGGGGGTGGGGGTCCAGGCACCCTCGAGGCCACTGGTGGTGGTGTCGACGCCCTTGCCGGAACCGAAGCTGTTCTTCCAGCCAAAACCCTGCTGCTCGATGGGAGCGGCCTCAGGCTCGGGCCCGAAGAACGCCGGGTCGCCAGCGCCGTGCGCCTTACCGAAGGTGTGTCCGCCGGCGATGAGAGCAACGGTCTCTTCGTCGTTCATCGCCATCCGGCTGAAGGTCTCGCGGATGTCGCGGGCCGAGCCAAGCGGATCCGGGTTGCCGTTCGGGCCTTCGGGGTTGACGTAGATGAGTCCCATCTGGACAGCGCCGAGCGGGTTAGCGAGGTCACGGTCGCCGCTGTAACGCGCGTCGCCGAGCCACTCGGCTTCCTGGCCCCAGTTGATGTCTTCCTCCGGCGCCCAGACGTCCTCGCGGCCGCCGGCGAATCCGAAGGTCTCAAAGCCCATCGACTCCAATGCCACGTTGCCGGCAAGGATCATCAGGTCCGCCCACGAGAGCTTGCGGCCATACTTCTGCTTGATCGGCAGGAGGAGGGCGCGTGCCTTGTCGAGGTTCCCGTTGTCTGGCCAGCTGTTCAGAGGTGCGAAGCGCTGGGTGCCCGAGCCGGCGCCTCCGCGTCCGTCACTGATCCGATACGTGCCTGCGCTGTGCCATGCCATCCGAATGAAGAACGGGCCGTAGTGCCCGTAGTCGGCCGGCCACCATGGTTGTGAATCTGTCATCAGCTCGGTGAGGTCATGCTTGACCGCGGCAAGGTTGAGGGACTTGAACTCCTCGGCATAGTCGAAGTCGGCGCCCATGGGATCGGCCATGGGTGAGTTCTGGTGGAGGATGCTCAGGTTCAGCTGGTTGGGCCACCAGTCTCGGCTCGACGTTCCCCCGCTCGTGTGCACGACCGGGCACCCGCCATCGGTTTCCTGGTTTATCTCGCCTACGACTGCATCTTTTTTGTCAGACACGCGAATCCTTCCGGTACCAAGCGGATCAGTGGGTTTGGGTTGACGGACTTTGAGCAGCCCCGCAAGTGGGGCACAGGCCCCAATAGATGACTTCGGCCTCGTCGATGGAGTAGCCGCTGTCGTCTGACGCGGTGAGGCACGGAGTGAAACCGACGGCGCAGTCGACATCGGCAATGGCACCGCACGACCGGCACACCGCGTGGTGATGGTTGTCGGCCACCCGCGACTCGTATCGGGCCACCGAGCCCCTGGGTGCGATGCGTCGCACGAGGCCGGCGTCGGTGAGCGCACGCAGCACGTCGTAAACGGCCTGCGTGGACACCTCACCCAGGTCTTCCCGCACCACCGCGATGATCGAGTCGGTGTCGGCATGCGGATGCGCATACACGGTGTTGAGCACCGCGACCCGCGGGCGTGTCACGCGCAGGGATGCCCCGCGCAGCAAGTCCTCGGGATTCAACGTTGTTGGCACCCAATAAGCCTTGCTCATTTTCTGGAATCAGTCAAGATTTCGGTCCAGACCCCAACTCGGTAGGGCGGGTGAGCCGTGCCTTGCCGTGCGGGCATCGCGGCCAGGCTCGCCGGGCACGACCACCTCTACAGGCCCTGACGAACGCGACGAGTTGTTGCGACCTCCGGTGACTTCCGAGGCAGCGAAGTATCAAATGATCGCGTTTGACCGTGGACGGAGTTCGTGATGTCCGGCGGCGCAACGACTGAGACGGTCGCAGCAGACGGCGACCAGGACGGCAGCAGTGGACGCCGCGCCGTCGCCGCGATCTGTGTGGCCCTGGCGATGGCGTTGACGACGCCTGCAGCTCTGGCGTACTGGGGACAGCGCACGCTCAACGACACGCAGCGCTATCTCGACACCGTCGGGCCACTCGTTGACTCAACGGAGGTACAGGACGCGATCGCAACCACCGTGACCAACGCCATCCAGAAGCAGGTTGACGTCGAGGCGCTCCTCAACGACGCGTTCGCAGGGGTGATCAAGGACCGGCCACGTCTGCAGTTGTTGGTGGGGCCGTTGGCCGGCGCCGTCAACGGTCTGGTCGAGCGTGAGGTCAACGACTTCGTGTCCTCCGACAGCCCCAGGACGGGTCAGGCTGGACCGACCCCGGGACAGCGGTCTCGTTCCCAGCCAACACTCAAGGGCCGATCAGCTTTTTCGTCTCGATGGAAGAGAACTTCCTGCCGGTCACTGACCCGACGAAGGATTTAACTGTTGCACTCGTCCTTTTGGACGGCAATGCAGACATCTACTGGGCAGAGGATCTCTCTCACTGGCTCCTAAGCTTTCACCCGCTACCTGTTCTGGCCGTCCATGGCCCAGATCACCGCCGAAGACACCAACCCGAACAAGTGAGGTAGCCGCCCCGGAACTGATCGCGTCATAGCCCAACCAGCACCAACGCAAAGCTGACCGCGAACGGCCCTAGGTACAACACGAGGCCGGACGTGACCAGGGCAGAATCGCCAGATCGTGTCCCGATGTCTCAGTCCTGGGGACGTAGCGGCTCGATCCACCGATCAACTGAAGAGGGGTCACCGAGACGAGTCGGCGAGGGTTGCGAAGATCTGGTCGACCTCGGCTGCGTCGAATGCGGTCGGGTCGAAGTTGCCGCCGATCCACTCCAGTAACTCGTCGTGCCGCTCGTGCTTAGGGTCGCCGATGGCGTCGAGGAAGGCGGCGTATCCCCACGGGCCGCCGACGTCCTCGGGTGGGCAAGCTCGCCGCCCGGCCAGGCAGAACGGTCTCGACCGGCTCGCAACCGGGAGCACATCCTCGACCACCACCTGGTGTTCCCAGCCATCCCCAAAGTCGTACTCGAAGAGGAACCGATCGCCGGGCCAGTCCTCGTCGATTTCCAGGTAGGCCGTGCGGCCGATCCGGAAGGAGTACAGGTGGTAGCCGGACCAGCCCATCCCGGTCAGCAGCACTTCGCGGACTTGGGTCAGGGTGTATTCAGACGGCACGAGCAGCCGCCGCCAGATCGGAGGCGCGACCCCCTTCAGCGTGATCTTTAGCTGGTGCGTGGTAACCATCAGAACATCCTGCCGTAGGCGGGCCGCACCCTGTGCAAGACGAGTGCTACTGCTGGTCTCAGGCTCGGTAGGCATCTCGTCGGTGGTCGATGACGAGAACGATGACGCGGTGGTTGGTGTCGTCGATGCGATAGCGGACTCGGTACTCGCCCCGACGGGCCTGCCGCAGGCCTTCGAAAGGGGCGCGGAGTCGCGTGCCCACCGCGTGTGGTCGTGTCGTGAGCGGCCTCTGGATGAACTCCCATGCGGCGAACGTAGGGCCGGCGGGGAGCGAGTCGGTGAGGGCTCGGCGTGTGCCAGGGGCGAGGACGATGGTGTAGAGCGTTTCGTCGGGTCGTTCAGTGGTCACGACGCTCGCGCTGTCGCCGTTCATCCATGCGTTGCGCCATTTCGTCCGCGGCGGTGAGGTCGCCGGCCGCGACGGCGGCGTCCGCTTCGCGAACCCGTTGCATCGCGGCGGGGTCGCTGAGGAGCTCGAGGGTTGCTTCGAGGGAGTTCAGGTCCTCCGCTGAGAGCAGCACGACGTACTCGCGTCCGTTGCGGGTGACGTGGACGCGTTCATGCGTGAGGCAACCGGGACCCGTCACAGGTGCGACGCGGGCCGTGGCACATCGATGCACAGATCTGCGCGAGTCAAGAGCAACCCACCTGCACTAGATCCGGCATTTGGAGTGCATATTGGTGGGGCAAGACGGCGGCTGTGGCAACGGGGTTCCTTTCGTCAGCGTTCGGCGTTGTGGTCGACCAAGTCCGGAACGATGATCTTGGGACGTAATTGCACGGGGGCGAGTCGATCGAGGTTGGCGCCCTAGCCGGGTAGAACGGACGTGCCGTGTGGTGCGGCCTCGCGTCCCGAGCGCGCGTTCTGCTCGGGTTGAGCCGCCAACGCCGATATCGCAGACACCAAGGTGTGCCTCGACCCTGGGTAGGTCGCTTCGGCCGTACGGATCGCGCGACCGTGCTGGCGGGTCGGCGCTCGCCGAACGTCGAACGTCGAACTCAGGGCTACGGATGGGTTGGTCCGTTGCAGCGCTGCCCAGGGCTGGCTCAGGGATCTGGCGGTGCTGAGCTTTCTGACTCCTCGGCCTGGCGTTCGGATCGAGCCAGCCGGATCCTCCAGACGAGTAGCGCGGAGACCGCGATGAGGGCCACAACGACGGCGGCGCCACGACCTACGGTCTGCTCGATGCGGGCGTAGGAATTTCCGGCGAAGTAGCCGAGCAGGACGAAGGCGATGCCCCAGGCAAATCCGCCAGCAGCGTTGTAGGCGAGGAACTTCGGGTAGGCCATGCGTGCGGACCCGGCGAGTGCTGGCATTACGGCGCGGAAGAACGCGACGAATCGGCCGAGGAAGACTGCTGCGCCGCCGCGTCGCGCGAGCAGGTCTTGGGCGTCTGCCAGACGCTTCTGGTGTTTGGTGAGGAGCCGATTTCTCAGGATGCGGTCGCCGTAGTGTCGGCCCACTTCGTAGCCGACACTGTCGCCGACGATCGCCGCGACCACGACGACGGCGCACATCACGGCCAGGTTGACGTGGCCGCGACTGGCTGCGACGCCGCCGAGCACGGCTGCGGTCTCCCCTGGCAGGACGAATCCGACGAAGAGCGCATCTTCGGCGAAGACGAGAAGCCCGACGACGGTGTAGACGATCCAAGCGTTGGCGTTCAGTAGGTGGTCGAGGAAGCCGGTCATGGTTTCCGCTGTGCGGCTAGGCGAACTTGATGACGGAGGCGATCCCGGCGACGAGGCAGTAGATCGCGAAGGGGGTCAGGGTCCGCGTGGTGAAGTACTTGGTGAGGAATCGGACGCTGGCGTAGGCCGAGAGTCCGGCGGCGATCGCGCCGACCAGGACCTGGCCGTGGATGTCGGCGCCGGCCGGCCCGAGCAGTGAAGGGACCTTCAGGAGCCCGGCAGCAAAGATCACTGGGGTCGCGAGCAGGAAGGAGAACTTGGCTGCGTCCTCGTGGTCCAGGCCGCGAACGAGCCCGCCGACCATGGTGATGCCTGAGCGGGAGATTCCCGCGAGGAGCGCAAAGGTCTGGAACGTCCCGATGATGGCGGCCTCGCCGTAGCCCAAGGTCTCCAGCTTGCGGTTCGGTCCGCCGTAGACCGGGTGGTGGATCTCCTCGTCGAGGAGCTCCGACGGTGTCTCCGAGCCCACGTGGGCCAGCGCGCGCGCGTCAGCTCGTCGGCGCAGCATCTCACCGGCCAGCAGGATCAGCCCGTTCAGGGTCAGGAACGCTCCCGCCGCGGCTGGTTTGGCGAACAGGACCCGGAAGGCGTGTTCGAGGGCCAGCCCGGTGATGCCAACGGGGATCGTCGCGATAACAATCAGCCAGGCCAGCCGCTCCGTCGAGGTTTGGATTGTCCGGGTCCGCAGGGTGGTGAAGAAGCCGCCGATGATGTCGACCCAGTCGCGTCGGTAGAACCACAACAGGGCCAGTGCGGTGGCGACGTGTAGGGCGACGATGAAGGCCAGATACGGACTTTGGCCGCTCTCCTTCGTCCCGTACTCGGTGACTAGGTGCGACCAGTCTCCGCCCAACCAGGCCGGCAGCAGCACCGAGTGGCCGAGGCTGGAGATCGGGAACAACTCCGTGACGCCTTGCAGGATCCCGATCACGATGGCCTGCAGATAGGTGATCGAGTCCATGCGGCTGCTCCCGGCTGGGTCTACTGACTGCAGTGGAGGTGGGTGACGGCACTGGGGCCGCCAATGACGGAGGTCAGGGCTTGAGCCGGTATCGTCGAACGGGTAATAGTACTACTACTTCGATAGTAGCGGATGGATGGGACGACGATGAGCGCTGGCGACCGACGCGAACGTGGCGCGTTGGAGGCGGAGGTCCTCGCCTGCCTTGCCGCCACTGATGGTCCGATGACGGCCCGGCAGGTCAACACCGCCATCGTCAGCAGCCTCGCCTACACCACGGTCATGACCACGCTCGGACGGCTGCACGAGAAAGGCGCGCTGGTGCGCGAGCTCACTGGCCGTGCGTACGTCTACCGGCTCACCGGTGACAGCCTGGCGATTGATGCGGCAGTGACGGCCCGCCGCATGCACAAAGCGCTGAACGCAGGCTCGGATCGCAGTGTCGCCTTGAACCGGTTCGTCTCAGAGCTTGAACCGGAGGACGAGCGTTTCTTGGCCGAGCTGCTCCGTCAGCTCAGTGACGAACCGCCTCCTGCCGGGGTCAGTTGATGCTCACCTTTTTGGTGGTAGTGCTTGTGTCCAACGCGATGATCGGTGTCACGAGCCCGTTGGTCGCCCGCGGCTTGGCTCCCTGTACGGCTACCCGGCTGATCGGCGTTGCCGCGTTCGTCACCACGTTGGCGAGTGGCTTCGTCCTGTGCATCGTCTGCTTCGACTTCGTGACCCAGATCCCGACCATTGCCCGCGTCGGCCGATGGTCGGCCGGAAGCTTCAACAGCGACGACCCGGTGCCCGTCGCCTGCGGGCTCGCTTGCTGCCTGGTTCTGCTGGCCGTGGTCGTCCTGGTGATTCGTCGCAGTGCTGCCCTTGCCGGTGACCTCTGGTCGTCGGCTGCTGCCTGCCGTCGGTTCCCCCCGTTCACCGGTCAACTGGTCGTCGTCGACGACCCCGAACCCGACGCCTATGCGCTTCCTGGATGGCGTGGTGGCCACATCGTGGTCACCAGCGGCATGCTCGGAGTTCTCGATGCGGATGAACAACAGGTCTTGCTGGCTCACGAAGCCTCCCATTTGCGCCATCGACACCACGCCTACGTAGCCCTCGCAACATTGGCGGCAGCAGCGAACCCGTTGTGTCGCGCGGTCCCTGCCGTAGTGCGTACGTCCGCCGAACGTTGGGCCGACGAAGACGCGGCTCAAGCCACTGGCGACCGCCGCCTGGCCGCTCGGGCGGTCGCGCGCGCCGGACTGGAATCGGCGAAGGCCAAGCGGGCGCACCGTGGGACCCTCGCACTGGGGATGAGCGACTCGCAGGTCGCGCAGCGGGCCAAGGCCCTGATGGCGCCGCCGGCCCCTACCCGTCCGCTGAGCCTGGCCGTGGCCGCAGCCCTGGTACTCGTCACGATGGTTGGCGCCTTTGGCGCTGCCCTCACGACCGAGCACCGCTTCGAGCGGGCCCACGCGTCCTACCTACAGCAGTAGTCCCGCTGCCGCGGGCGGTCCTTGTCGATCGTGACCGAATGCTGATGGCCCGGCGGTGTGCGGGTGTCGCCCGAAGTCAGTAGCTGTAGACGTCGATGAGTAGCGCCGCCAGGGCAGTCCACAGCGCCAGGTTCGCGACGCGTGCGGCGGGGTCGGTGTTCATCGGTACCGCGTCAGGCGCGCGGGGCGTCGTGGAGGTCAGCGGGGAGAGTGACGGTGAAGGTGGCGCCCTCTCCATGACCGGTGCTCTGGGCTACGAGGGTGCCGCCGTGGTCGACGACGATGGCGCGGGCGATGGTCAGGCCCAGCCCGCTGCCCCCGCCGCCGGTGACTGCGCGCGCTGGGTCTGCGCGGTGGAACCTGTCGAAGACGGCCTCGAGCTCTTCGGGTGAGATGCCGTCTCCGTCGTCGGTGACCTGGGTGCGTACGGAACGGTCACCGACGGTCACCTGGACGGTGACGTGTCCGCATGGGGGGGTGTGGCGCAAGGCGTTGTCGAGCAGGTTGGCCAGTACCTGTTGCATGCGCTCCTGGTCGGCGTGGACCCCCACCGAGGTATCGGGGATGTCCAGTTCGAGGGCCACACCTTTGGTTTGGTATCGGGGTCGCGCGGCGGACACTGCGGTCTCCGCGAGCTGCCCGGCGTCAGCGGGCTCGAGGACGAGCCCTAGTGCATGTTCCTCGGCCGCTGCGGCTTCGCGTAGGTCGGTCGCGAGACGACGAAGGCGGGCGACCTGGTCACGCATGGTTTGCCAGGACTGTGCCTCGGTGGGCACGACGCGGTCTTCCATCCCGTCGATGTAGGCCTCGAGGGTGGCCAGGGGTGTACGCACCTCGTGGGCGAGGTTGGCGAGCATCTTGGTTCGGGTCGTCTCGGTGTCAGCCAGCCGGGTGGCCATGTGGTCGAACGCGTCGGACAGGCGCACGATTTCGCTGCTGAAACCGGTGTGCGGGACTTGCACCCGATAGTCACCAGCGGCGACCGCGTCGGCTGCGTCGGCGAGCTGAGCCACGGGATCAGCAACCCGGCGCACCAGAAACCAGGACACCAGCCCGGCGGCGACCAGCGACGCCAGTGTGGCCAACAGCAAGGAGATCGCGAACGACGACGCGAAGGCCTGCTCGGCGTGATGCTGGACCTCAGGAGAGTCCTCCCCGGTCCGTGCGAGGTGCTCGGAGAACAACCCCGGGGCGACCACGACAGCTGTCACGATCAAGGTGAGCGCGCCGATCCCGATCACCAGAACCTGCGCGGTCATCAACCGGCCGGCCAGCCCTGATGGTCGGCGCATCAGCCGGTCCCCATTCCGTATCCGATTCCCCGGACGGTGCGGATGTAGGCAGGGGCTGCGGCGTCGTCGCCGAGCTTGCGTCGCAGGTGGCCGACGTGGACGTCGACGACGTGCTCGTCGCCGTACCAGTCGCCCCCCCACACGGCGTCGATGAGCTGGCGTCTGGTGAACGCGGCGTGCGGGCGCTCGGCCATGGCGGCGAGCAGGTCGAACTCGGTGCGGGTCAACTCGACCGGCCGGTTGGCGACGGTGACGGTCCGGGCGATCGGATCCACAGCGAGGGCGCCGATGCGCAGCTGGGCAACCTCTTGGCCGGGGGGTGCGGAGCCAATGACGATCCGGGGGCGGCGCAGCATGGCCCGGACGCGGGCGATCAGCTCTCGGGGGGAGAACGGTTTGATGAGGTAGTCGTCGGCCCCGACGGACAGTCCGACGACCTTGTCGACCTCCTCGTCGCGTGCGGTCAGCATGATGATGTAGGCGTCGGTGAAGCCGCGGATCTGCCGGCAGACCTCCACCCCGTCGAAGCCGGGCAGCATCACGTCCAGGACCACCAGGTCGGGGTGCCAGTCGCGTGCCGACGTCACAGCGCCAGGACCGTCATGGGCGAGTTCGACGTCGAAGCCCTCCCGCTCGAGGTAACTGGCAACCACCCGGGCCAAGGCGGCCTCGTCGTCGACGACGAGGACCCGCAGCGGGTCGGTCACCGATTCCTCCAGGGTGCTCGCACGTGGGCGGACACCCTGACGGTAGCCGCGCTCAGGCTCGGGGCGTCGAACCGGTGGCGATGCGCCCTTCGAGGATGTGCCGGGTTTCGGCGTACTCTTCGGCGTTGATCTCGCCCGCGGCGAAGCGGCGGTCCAGGATCTGTCGCGGCGTCTCCACCGGAGAAGCCGTCGGGGAGCTACGGGTAAGCCGGGCGACGGCCCAGATCCCGAGGGCGATCAGTCCACCCCAGATCAGGAGCATCATCAGCATCCCGAAGCCGTTCATCCATCCGTTGTCGTACCAGCCCATCATCACTGCCTCCTCCAGGGTCGATGCCCTGATGAGGTCAAGGCTCGCAGCGGCAGGTATTCACCGGACCTTGCCTTGGGGGGGGGGTGGGGGGTGGCCCGCGCCCGGGCCCCCCCAACAACGCACGGGGGGGGGGGGGGGGGGGGGGGGAGGGGCGGGGG
>JAJAYZ010000075.1 GCA_027118455.1 Actinomycetes bacterium | reverse complement strand
TTTTGGGCCCAACTGTTGGGCGGTCACCGGGTCGTCGTCGACGGTGAGGTCTGGGTTGAGGTTCCCGAGTACTCACGCCTGGACTTCCTTAAGGTGCCTGAGAGCAAGACCGTGAAGAACCGGCTGCATCTGGACATCGCAGTCTCCGACGTCGAGTTGGCGACATCCGAAGCGTTAGGTCTGGGGGCATCACGGGCCCACGACGTCTACTCTGGCGGTCGTTGGCAAGTGCTGCGCGACCCGGAGGGCAACGAGTTCTGTCTACTCCCCCCTGACCTCTCCTGAAGGGTGACGAGCGTGCTGCCGGAGTGGACGCAGCGATACTCCCGCAAGTACCTCGCGAAGGACATGGTGGCCGGCGCCACCCTGGCCGCAGTCGCTATTCCTGAGGTGCTGGGGTACACCTCGATCTCGCAGACACCCTTGGCCACGGGCCTTTACACGATCATCTTCCCGACCATGGTGTTCGCCCTCTTCTGCTCGTCCCGGATGCTCGTCGTCGGCGCCGACTCGGCAACTGCTGCGCTGATGGCAGCTGGCCTGCTCGGGCTGACCTCGGCCAACCTGACGCCGTACTCGAAGGAGTGGGTGGCCTACACAAGCATGGTGGCGCTTGTCACTGCCGTGCTGCTCCTGATTGCCAGAGTGCTGAACCTGGGCTTCCTCGGTGACTTCCTGTCAGCGTCGGTGCTGATCGGCTTCCTCACCGGTATCGGAATCCAGGTGTTCACCGGGCAGATCCCCGACCTGCTCGGCATCCCCAAGGCAACGGGCAACTGGTTCGAGCAGCAGCGGGCCTGGATTACCTCCCTCGGCGACATCCAGTGGCCGGCCGCGGCATTCGCCGGTGCCACGATTTTGATCATCGTCGGCTTCAAGAAGTTGGTACCACGCGTCCCCGGAGCATTGATCGCAGTGGTGGTCCTCACCGGGATCTCTGCGGCAACTGACGCGGCCTCGCACGGTGTCGCCGTTGTCGGTGCAGTGCCGGCAGGCTTCCCACCCGTCGGTCTCCCTCAGGGTTTCAGCCTTTCTGAGGCTTTCTCAGTGCTGGGTATCGCAGTCTCGTGCTTGGTCCTGATCATTGCCCAGAGTGCGGCAACGGGCCGCAGTTTTGCCATGAAGCATGGAGACAAGGTCGACATCAACCGCGACATCGTCGGTCTGTCAGGCGCCAACCTCGCGGCCGGGTTCACCGGAACGTTCGTCGTGAACGGGTCGCCAACCAAGACCCAGATCCTCGAGGAGCAGCGCGGACGCAGCCAGGTCGCGAACCTGACCATGTCGATCATCGCCTTGGTGTTCACCCTCTTCTTCACCTCGAGCCTCGCGAACATGCCGAAAGCGGTGCTGGCTGGCATCGTGTTCCTGATCGGCGTTGGTCTCATCGATGCACTGGGCCTTCGGGCCATCTATCGCAAGCGGCAGAGCGAGTACTGGATCGCTCTCATGACCTGCGTCGTGGTCTTCGCGATCGGTGTGGAGCAGGGAATTATCCTGGCCATCGTCGTCTCGCTGCTCGACATCATCAGGCGCCAATATCACCCGGCATCGTTCGTCGTCAGCGAGACAGCTGACGGCCATCCGGTCTACAGCGAGGCCGAGGCCGGTGCACAGAGCGAGCCGGTCTTGCAGCAGTCACTCATCACCTACGGCTACCCGAAGCACTTCGATCCCGCGATGACGTTCGGCACGCTAGAGGAAGCGATCGCCGGCTTTCGCACCTCAGCACCGTCCTAGCGACCCTTGGCACTTCGCGGACGCCGGCGGCGGAGGCCTGCGGCGGACAGGCGCGCCACCAGCTCGCGGGAGGTGACGAGCGTCGCGCCTGCAGCAATGAGGTCGTCGCGCCGCTCGACGGGAATGTCGTAGTGGTCGCCGTCGAAACCGCGTTCGGGGATCTTCAAGGGCGCCGCGAACGCGTGCAGCTCATCGAACGAGGTGTCGCTGGCCAGGTGGCACCAGAACCGGTCGTACGCCGGCACCTGAGCGTCGTCGATGACGATCACGACGCAGAACCCACGAGCTGAACACGCAAGTCGACGACCACCTGCCCATCGAACCAGGTCAGGTCGATAATGGGGGCACCGAAACGAATCGAGCCCAGCCTCGTGACCGCCTTCCCCAACCTGTTCACACCGATCCAGATTGGCTCGGTCACGGTGAAGAACCGGATCCTGTCGTCGGGTCACGACACAGTGATGGCCGAAGACGGCAAGATCACCGAGCGGCTGGTGGCGTATCACGAGGCACGCGCAAGCGGCGGTGTCGGGCTGATCGTCGCGCAGGTTGCCGGCGTCCGTCAGAGCGCGAAGTACTCGGCCAGCATCTTGATGGCCGACACCGACGATTGCATCGCTGGCTACCGCACCCTCGCCGAGACGGTGCACCCGCACAGCACGGTGCTCTTCGGCCAGCTCCTCCACGACGGTCGCGAGATGATGGAGAGCCAGGATGGATCATTGTCGGTGGCACTCGCCCCGTCGGCTGTGCCCACCGAGCGCTTTCACGTGATGCCTCGCGCGATGCCGGTCCCGTTGATCGAGGAGATCGTCGCGTCCTTCGGTTCGGCCGCGTGTCGGTTGCAGACCGCTGGCATGGATGGCGTCGAGATCGTCGCATCGCACGGCTACCTGCCCACACAGTTCCTCAACCCTCGGGTGAACCTGCGCACAGACCAGTACGGGGGGTCGCCGCCGAACCGGCTGCGTTTTCTGCGCGAGGTGATCGCCGCCGTCCGCGACCAAGTGGGCCGCGACTTCGTTGTGGGTATCCGGGTCTCGGCGTCGGAAGAGACCGAGGACGGACTGAACTCCGATGAGACGCTGGACGCTCTACGCGTTCTCGACGCTGACGGCGCGATCGACTACGTCAGCGTGGTCGCTGGCACCTCGGCAACGCTCACCGGCTCAGACCACATCGCCCCGTCAATGAGTTTCGCCCCAGCCTACGTCGCCCCGCGGGTTTCTGTGTGCGAGACCGAGGGAGTGACAAAACTCGTTGCACGCACCACTCCGATCTTGCTGGTCAGTCAAAATGTCGATGGCCACTCGATTGAAACGCACAATCGAGGATTTAGACTCAGTTGCCGAGATCCGTTTCACTGCACAGATAGACCCCGACGATGCCGGACCAGGCAACTCCACAAATGGTGCCGCTGTAGTAGTCATTCCCTACGATCACATCAGTGGAAGCGCTTACTGAGGAAAGAAGTTCCGTGTCAACTCGGCTTGCCTCAATATCTTGGTTGCGCGCAGCGTTCGCCACGTTGGTCACCTGATTGCTTACGTTGTCGTAGTAGAACGTGTGAAGAGATGTATCGCCCTTGTTGAGCCAATTGCAGCCGATGTTGCCAGTCGCGCCAGAGAAGTTGGTGGCCACAGCTCCGCTCGTCGGGAACCCGACCAGTGCCAGTGCAGGGACGATGGTGAGGCCGAGGCTCACGGGTCAGTTGTCTCCGATCACGATGCGAACGTCGCTACGCCCCCCGGCCACTGTCCGTGAACTGCGAGCCAGCGGCGGAGCACGAGCCGCGCGCTCCGATGAAACCCCACCGGCGAAGGAACACCTTCGCTGCTGGCGCTCCCACCCCCGCGGGTCCGCGGTTTGACCCATGGAACCTGCGCTTCGACGATGCGCTCGTCGCTAGCAAACGCTCGAGCTGGCTGGCTGGCTCACGAGCGGCGGAGGGCCCGTTGACGGCTGATTGAGCACTCAGTCAGGATTGGCTCATGACCCCCGGGACCATCGCGTGAACCTCGACCGCCTGCTCGCCCCTCGCTCTGTCGCCGTGGTCGGTGCCTCCCCGCGCGTCGACACCTACGGTCACCAGGCGCTCGACAACCTCGTAGCCGCGCAGTTCGACGGACCGGTCTTCGGCGTGCATCCGCGCGAGACCGAGGTACTCGGCGTCCGCTGCTACCCAACACTGTCCGATCTTCCCGAGGTTCCGGACGCCATCGTCATCGCGACACCGGCCGCCACGGTGCCCGACCTCATCGACGAGGCCGGACGCCTCGGTGTTGGCGGAGCCGTGGTCATCGCGGCAGGGTTCGCAGAGGTCGAGCACGGCCGCGATCTGCAACGGCAGCTGCGTGAGAACGCACTGCGCCACGACCTGCCGGTCTGCGGTCCGAACGGCAATGGTCTCGTCTCCGTCGTCCGCCGCGCTCCCCTTTGGGGTGACGGCTACAACATTGCACCTGCCGGTGGCATTGCCTTGGTATCGCAGAGCGGCAATGTTGCGGTGAACGCGATAGGGGCGGCACGCGCACTTCACCTGCACACCGTCATCTCGTGCGGCAACCAGGCCGTCCTCGAGGCGTCCGACTACGTGATCGCTCTCGCCGCTCAAGAGGGCGTTCGCTCGATCGCGTTGTACCTCGAGGCCGAAGGTGATGGCGCACGGCTGGCTGAGGGGCTGGCGATGTGCGCCGAGCGTGAGATCGGAGTCGCCGTTCTGAAGTCGGGCCGCAGTGCGCTCGGTGCCACTGCTGCAGCGGCACACACGGGAGCAGTGGCCGGCGACGCCACAGTGCTGCGTGCACTCATCGAGGAGGCAGGCGGAGCCTGGGTCGATGACCCGCACGAGCTGCTCGAGACAGCGAAGGCGATGGCACACGGACGCCGCAAGGTCGGGGCCGGAGTCGCCGTCATCACCTGCTCGGGCGGCGACGCCGCTATCAGCGCCGACGAGGCTGACCGGCTGGGGATCCCGCTGCCGCCGCTGGCTGAGGCGACAAGGGCAGCGCTCGAGCTGATCGTTCCAGCAGCAGCGACGATCGGGAACCCGCTCGACTACACGGCCATGATCTGGGGTGACGTCGAGGGCATCGCCAACATCGTCCGCGCGACTGGATCCGATCCCTCGCTCGGCCAGCTGCTCGTGTACTACGACATGCCACAGAAAATGGGTGCCGCAGCCACCTACAGCTGGAACAGCCAGTTGGACGGGATCCTGCTGGGCGGTCAGGACTCTGACGCACCAGTCATCGTCGCCTCCACGCTGCCCGACCTGTTGCCGGAGGATTTGGTCGACAAGTGCTTGCAGCGCGGCGTCCCCGCAGTCTGGGGCCTGACCACCGGCATCAAGGTCGCCGACGCGATGCGCCGTTCGTTCGGTGACCCTGACCGGCTGCGCTCCATCGGAGCCATCGCCGGACCGGCTGAGCCCGGTGATTGGCTCGCCGAGCACGAGGCGAAACACCTGCTGACCAAGGCGGGGGTCCCGGTGCCGCGCGGCGGCGTCGCTTCGAATGCGAATGAGCTTGCTGCTTTGGTCTATGAGTTCGACGGACCCTTAGCGCTCAAGCTGAGCCATGCGTCCCTGCAGCACAAGAGCGACATCGGCGCACTCGAGCTCGGCGTGATCGGAACCGACGACGCGCGCGCGGCATTCGAACGGCTCCAGTCGATCGATGGTCACCACGGCTCACCCGTCCTCGTTGAGCAGATGCAGGCGCCGGGCGTCGAGTTGCTCATCGCCGCTCGGCGCGACTCCGTCGTCCCGTGCTTGGTCGTCGGGCTCGGTGGCGTGTGGGTGGAGGCAGTCGGCGACGCTGCCGTCCTTCCGTTGCCGGCCGATGCCACGCGGGTCGAGACTGCGATCCGCTCGCTGCGAGGCGCTTCGCTGCTGACCGGTGGACGCGGACGCCCCGCGGTCGATCTGGCAGCAGTCGCCGACCTCGCCGTCCGAGTCGGCCAGCTACTGATCAACGAAGACCTCATGCTCGTCGAGCTGAACCCCGTCTTCGCGCGGCCAGCTGGCACCGAACCTGCGGCCGTCGCCGTCGACGCCGTCATCCGCCGCACAGCCTGAACGCAGCGACCAGCCTGGCGGCACTCAGAGGGATACTCGGCAGGCTTCCGGGTCTGCCTCAGCTGACGTCGAAGTCGGTGGCGGCCAACGACTTCGGCAGGTCATCCATCAGCAGGTGGACGGTGTACTCCCCACGTGGCAACGGCCACTTCCTCGGGTGTGTGGTCTCGTCGAAGGTGATCGCGCCGTCGACGGTCGCCCCGGTTACCCCCTTCATCAACGGCTTCGCTGCTCCTGTCTCGGCCCCACGCTGGTAGATCGCCAGCCAGTCCGCCCGGTTCCCCGGTGCCCATGACCACCGGATTCCAACGGCCTCACCAACGCGATAGCTCGACCAATTCGTGGTTACCTCCGGTTTCGCATCGACCGAGCTGACCCACAGGCGGGTCCTTGCGAGCTCTCGCTGTGCAGAGTCGACAGCAAGAAGGTCGAAGACTCCCGTCCCTACGGCGGCGGTGTCCAGCTGCCAGGCACGTTCATCGTTCGCCCGCTCAACCAGTGCAGCGTTCACGTCGCCTTCGCGCGGAACGACAATCACGGAAGCAACACCATCAGCGACAGCGCGAACGGTGACAGCGTCCCCAACGGTGACCAGCCGACGCGACACCGAGACCACCGGCGGCGGCGCAGTCGGAGACAGTCGCAATGACGCAAGCAACCCCCGGTGGTCGGTGGGCCAAGGGGTGACGGATAGGACGCTGAACTCCGATCCCTGCTCGCCCACGATCTGGATGCCTTGGACCTCAACATCTGGGCTCACGTGCATGAAGTCGATCCGATCAGGGGTCTGTCCGTCAGCAGCCGGGTTGTACCCGTCGACGAACGGACGCGCAGCTGGCCAGGTGAGCCCGGGATGCGTTACCGAGTCTGGGTAAACGGCACGGTAGGCGTCCACCAGACCGGCCTCACTCATCGCGATACTGGTCGGCCACGGAACGGGCTGCGTCACCTGCGGCAGCACACCAACGGCAGCCTGCGTCCAGTCCAGGTGGGACGGTGCGTTGAAGTCGCCGAGCAGGATGACCGGCACCTTCTCACGCATCAGCGCCTTCGCGGCGTCCAGCGATGGTTGCAGCTCGGCGACGCGCAAACGCCGTTCCCTGCGCAGCACTCGGCGCAGCGGCTCACCCTTGACCAGCCGAAACGGCCCATAGGCGCGCGAAGCCGGGTGGACGTTGATGAGGGCAACGACTTGCCCCAGCTCGACCTCGACGAGCACCACCCCGGCGGTCGGCGTCGGGGGGTCGAGCAGCGGCACCTCCGACACCACCTGGGTCCGTACATCGAAGAACGGCCAGCCCAGCTGGGCTGCGATCTCCGGTACTTGGCCGCACCCTTCCTGAAGGGCGACGACCGAAGCCCCTGACTTGTTGATCACCGAGATCACCGCGGAGAAGTCGACCCCGGTGCCGCCGTACTCAATGTTGAGCTGGAGCAGGTGCAGTGGCGCCGCAGTCACGTGCATTTCCCCTTGGACGTAGCCCGGCCGCCCGGCCGGTGGTGGGGCCCAACGTTAGAGGCAACGGCCGGCCTGGCAATGTCACCTTTTGGTATCCAACCGCGAACCTGGGGACTAATCGGGCACCGCCCTTCTACCCTGACCCTGGGGGCATGGGTCGGGGGGACACCGGGAGTACGCCGACTGTTCACCACCATCTGTTGCCCTGGTGGCAACAGATGGTCCTGACCTGGCCATGGCCACACCTAGGCTCACCGCGACGCCCGCTTACCGGAGGTATAGATGAACCGCACAGGCCGACGACTCCTCGCCGTCGCTGGCATCGGCGCCCTTCTCGCGCTGGGGGTGCCGCTCTCCTCGGCGTCCTTCGCCGAGGAGACTCCAACGGTGCTGCGCGTTGGCGTCCCCAACGACCTGACAACGGCCAACCCACTCTCGCTCCGCTCGGGCAGCGACTGGAACGTGGCGACCATTCAGTACGACATGATGCTGCAGTTCGGCAACGAAGACCTTTCTCCGCAGCCAGGGCTGGCCGACAGCTGTGAGCCGAACAAAGACATGACCGAGTGGACGTGCACGTTCCAGAAGGGCGTGCTCTGGAGCGATGGCGAACCCTTTACCGCGGCGGATGTGGCGTTCACCTACAAGCTGATCATCGACCAGGACATCTCTACTTACGCGCAGTACTTCTCCGACGGCACGACCTTCGAGACACCCGACGACAACACTTTGGTGTGGAAGTCGCCGACGCCCACAAGTCAGCCGCTGACTCCACCATGGATCTACATCCTTCCCGAGCACGTCTGGTCCCAGTACGCAGATCTCGACAAGGCTGACCTCCGCGCCGTCGAGAACGTGCCGACGGTGACGACCGGGCCGTACACCCTGACCGAGGTCAACCGGGGCCAGAACTGGACCCTGACCAAGAACCCCAACTACTGGGGCGACGAGCCCAACTTCGACGAGATTCGCTTCCAGCTTTTCACCAACCAGGACGCCATGGCTCAGGCGCTGAAGAACGGCGACATCGACGTCGCGACCTACTTCGAGTCTGCGCTGCTGCCGTCGCTGGAGGACGACCCGAACATCACTGTGCAGCGCAACGCCTCTGACTGGTGGCTCAACCTGGCCTTCAACTTCGGTGGCCAGAGCCCTGACTCCGATCCGCTCCCCGCACTCCAGGACAAGACCGTGCGAATGGCGATCGCCATGGCGATCGACAAGCAGGGAATCGTCGACAAGGCCTACGACGGCGCAGCAGAGCCGGGAACGTCGTTCATCCACGAGATTCCGGAACAGTGGCATTACGACGTCCCTGAAGCGGACCAGATTCCTTACGACCCAGATGCCGCCAACGCGATGCTTGACGCTGCCGGCTACACGCGAGGTGAAGACGGCGTGCGGGTGGACCCAGCAACCGGCGACCGTCTTGCACTCCGCATGCCGATCTCCCAGGAGACAGCCGGGGCACTTCCTGCCGGCCAGTTGATCGTCGGCTACCTGGACCAGATCGGGGTCGAGGTCGAGATTCTGCCGGTGAACGAGGGAAAGATGTACTCGTACTGGAACACCGGCAACTGGGATGCCTACATCTGGTACTGGACCGGCGAACCAGACCCGAACTACCAACTGACGACCTTGATGTCGGATCAGTGCGGCGAGCTCAGCGATGGTTGCTGGAAGAACGCTGAGTACGACAGGCTCGTCACGGAGCAGAAGGACATCATCGACCCCGACCAGCGACAAGCCGTGGTGCACGACGCGCTGGCGCTTTCGTACGCCGAGGTGCCATCGATCGCATTGGCGTACCCGAACAACATTGAGGCCTACCGCAACGACCAGGTCACAAACTTCACTCCGGTCCCCGGTGACACCGGCTACCTCATCCCCAACTACAACAACGTTGGCATGGTGACCGTCGAGCCCGTCTCTGGTAGTGAATCCACGGGGGCTGATGCGTCCACCGGGATACCCCCTTGGGGATGGGTGGCTGTTATCGGGGGTGTCGGCGTCGCGGCCTTCTTGTTCTTCCGCCGACGTTCGGCCGTCGACGAGGAGGAGGGCTGACCGTGGCTAGCAGCCGACGATGAGGGCTCGATACGCCGCTAGAAAGCTCGGTTGGGCAGCAGTGACGCTGATGTTCGTGCTCTGCTTCAACTTCTTCCTGTTCCGAATCATGCCTGGCGATCCAGCTGGCCTGTTGGCGCGCAGCCAGCGCCTGACCGAGACCGAGATTGCCGAGCAACGGGCGATCTTTGGGCTCGACAAGCCGCTCATGTCACAGTTCTGGACCTACCTTCACGAGACGCTCACTGGAAACCTCGGGGCTTCGTATCTGACGGGGCAGCCGGTGCTCGAAACCATTTCCAGCCGGGTCTGGCCAACTGTTCTGCTGGTCGGAGTCGGAACGTCGGTTGCCATCTGGCTCGGCCTCCGCATGGGCATCAAAGGCGGGTGGCACCGCGGGTCGACGTACGACCGCACGAGCCTGTACGGGTCGCTCACGCTCTACTCCACCCCCGAGGGGTGGCTCGGAATGATGCTGCTCATCATCTTCGCTGGCTCGCTGGGTTGGTTTCCCGTCGGAGGTTACGACTCCGGCGGGGACGCCACTGGCCTGGCCCATGTCTTCGACGTTGCCCAGCATCTCTTTCTGCCAGCCGCCACACTGGCCCTCGGCTACGGCGCCTCGTACATGATCGTGATGCGCTCGTCGCTCTTGGAGGTCAAGGACGAAGACTTCGTGGCGACGGCGCGCGCGAAGGGCCTGACCGAAACCATGGTGCGGCGACGCCATGCCGTCCCCAACGCGTTCTTGCCCTCGTTCACCCTGATCGTGCTGAGCTTCGGGTTCGTCCTCGGTGGGTCGATCGTCATCGAGACGATCTTCTCCTACCCCGGGATCGGGCTGCTGACGTACCAGGCCATTGACGCCTACGACTACCCCGTCCTGCAAGGCGTCTTCCTCATCAGCAGCTTGGCTGTCGTTATCGCCAATCTCTTCGCCGACATCACCTACGGATTCCTCGACCCACGGATCGAGGAGGTGTGACCATGGCCGCTACCGCAGTAACCGCGTCAGTCGTCGCCAGCCCCCGTCGCTTGGTCTGGCAGCGTCGCCGTGCTGCAGTCGCGCGTAACTGGGCCCTTTACCGGCAGAACAGGCAGGGCATGGTGGGCCTGGGCGTCATGGTCTTCTTCGTTTTGCTGGCGCTCTCCTCACCACTGCTCGTCTCCCCCGCAGAGATCGAGCCAGCCACTGCGCAAGGATTGCCCAACCAGCGGCCCTACATGGGTTACCCGCTCGGCACCGACAACTTCGGACGCTCGGTGCTCGACTTGGTCATCGTTGGCGCACGCATCTCGCTGTTGGTCGGAGTTACTGCCACGTTCGTTGCCGTTGCCCTGGGCGCCACCATCGGGTTGATCAGCGGTTACTACGGCGGCACCAAGATTGACGTCGTTCTCAACGCCGTCACCAACTGGTTCCTGGTGATCCCTTGGCTCATCCTCGCGATCGTCCTCTCGGCGATCCTCGGGGCCAGCGTCTGGATCATCATCTTGGTCATCGGCGTGACCTCGTGGGCACAACCAGCCCGACTGATTCGCGCACAGGCGCTCAGCGTCAGGGCGCGGCCCTATGTCGAACGCGCCCGCGTGCTCGGCTGTGGCGACCGAACCATCCTCACCCGCCACATCCTGCCGAACGTCGCGCCAGTGATCTTCGCCAACGCGATCCTGACCGTCGCGGTGGCCATCCTGACCGAGACGACGTTGTCGATCCTCGGCCTCGGTGATGCGACGGCGATCTCCTGGGGGGTCATCATCGAGCAGGCCTTCAGCGCCGGCGCTATGACGAACGGCTACTGGTGGTGGATGATGCCGCCCGGCATAGCCATCGTCTGCGTGACTCTGGCCTTCACCATGTGTGGCTACGCCCTCGACGAGGTGCTCAACCCCAAGCTGCGCGGACGCTGACAACGTTCAGGCAGGAACCTCGTCGCGCAATGCACGAGCGAACGTCTCGAGGTTGGCGACGAACCTGTTGACGTCCTCCATCGTGTGCTGCACCGACATCGTCCACTGCTCGCACTTGCCCCACGGCGGCAGGAAGACGTTCTTGTTGTGCTGGTAGAGCCAGTGGGCGTTACCCCACTGGTCGTCGTAGTCCAGGAAGTCGCGGTAGTTGCTCAAGTTGTCGGTGAAGATCACCGCACCCTTGGCGCCGAAGGCTCGTACGAATCCTGGCAGCTGGTATCGCCTGAGGACGTCCTCGCACCCCTTGACCTGAGCATCGCGCAACGTGTCGAGGCGGCGGTAGGCGTCCGGTGTCAGCACCTCGAGCAACGTGGCACGAGCCGCAGCCATCGTGAGCGGATTCCCATTGAAGGTTCCGACCTGCTCATAGGTGCGATCGGCGATCAGGTTCATCAGTTCGGGGACGCCACCGATGGCGCCGCAGGGTAGCCCACCGCCCATCGCTTTCGCTGTACAGACCAAGTCAGGGGTCACCCCGAGCAGCTCAGTCGCGCCACCGGGGGCCAGCCCCAAGCCCGTCTTCACCTCGTCGAACGCCAGCCAGGCGCCGTGCCGGTGCAGCAAGTCCTTGAGGTCGGACATGTAGCCAGGTGGCGGTGGGATCAAGCCGATGTTCATCATCACCGGTTCAACGATCATTCCCGCGATGTCATCCTTGTGCGTGATCAACGCCCGTTCGACCGCAGCGAGGTCGGCGAAGGGGACAATCACGGTGAGCTGAGCCATCGGGTCGGGCACACCCTGCCCAGCCACTGAGCGCGGGGCCTCGATCGATCCTGCTTCGTCAAGAGACGGCATGACCGAAACCTGGGCGGCGTCGTGGTGTCCGTGGTAACTGCCCTCGACCTTGATCACCTTGCTGCGCCCCGTGGCGACCCGCATCAGGTGGAAGGCATCCATCGTCGCCTCGGTGCCGGAGTTGTTGTAGCGCCCCAGCGGAAGACCGAAGCGCTTGGCCAGTTCGCGCGCGACAACAATGGAGTCCTGCGTTGGCTGGGCGAAGTGCGTGCCCTTGGTCACTCGATCTTGAACCGCTGCCACGATGGCTGGGTGTGCATGCCCCACGAGCCCGACGCCGTAACCACCATGGAAGTCGGAGTACTCGGTACCGTCGACATCCCACAGCTTCGAGCCCTCGCCGCGCTCGATCCACACAGCGCACGGCGGGGCGTCCTGCCAGCTCGACGCGATACCTCCAGCGAGCACCGTCCTGGCTTCGGCCCGCATCGCCTGCGACTTCTGGGTGCGGGCGAGCATCACCTTCTCCTGCTCGATGATGAGCTGATCCATGCAGTCCAACAGCGGGGCACCTTCAGGCGAACCGCCCTCACCCTCGGACAAGCCTTCTGCCGTCTGCACTGACAAGGACATGCGATACCTCTTCTCCGCAGAGCTCTCGCTCTGCCTGGGGGCCCTCAGCGATCGATGGGGAACGCGAGGCTCGCCCGCTGTTCAGCGGTGATCATGTCGGCCACACGGGTCGGGGCGACGCCGGTCGAGTAGGCCTGAGCTAGCCACTGGGTGAAGAGCCGGACGCCGACCTCGTGGTACGACGAGAGCGGACCGGGGCGGTAGCCGCGCGAGGCCACACCACGCTGGACGCTCTCGCACGCCGTCCAGTCCTGCCGGTTGGTGATGTCCCAGAAGTCGACCGCATACGAGGGGTCGAACCCAGGCAGGTCGAAGGCTTGCTGCGGGAAGAGCCAGAAGCACTCAACGAAGGTCCGGTCGGGGGTGAGGGGCACCAGCCGATGAATCATGACGTAGTCAGGGTGGCAACTGACCAGAAGATTGGTGCCCACCTGCAGATAGAGGATTCCTTGCTTGAACTTGTCCGGCAGCCCGGAGATCTCGACCCCACCGCTCGACCCGTCAATGGACATCGTTGCAACACCGGGCCGGAAGTCGTTGGTCCCACCGAAGAACAGCCCCTCGCCGAACACCGATACACCGGCCTCGGTGTCGGAGACGACAGTGAGCTCTGGGTGAATCGTTGGGCAGTGGAAACACTCGTGGTAGTTCTCGACGATCAGCTTCCAGTTGGTCTCGATGGTGTAGCTGTGCGAGTCCACGACCTTGAGGTCACCGATACCGAACGGGCGCAGTAGCTCGTCGAGCCCGACCAGATACTCAGAGAGCGGTGGCGCGTCGCCAGACATGTTCACCATGACCAGTCCGTTCCACAGCTCGAGCGCGACCGGCACCAGCGCGTGCTGCGACAGGTCGGTGATGTCGCCCTCGTGTGTAGGCGGTACACCCCGCAAGTCGCCCTCCGGGGTGTACACCCAGGCGTGGTACGGGCAGCGGATCAGCTTCCCGGTTCCCTCGCCGTCGACGGGCAGCAACTCATGCCCGCGGTGGCGACAGGAGTTGTAGAAGCCACGCAGTACTCCGTCGGTGCCCCGGACGACCAAGATGCCTTCGGTACCGACCTGGTAGGCACGCCGGTCGCCGGGGTTGGCGAAGGTCGATGCCCGACCAAGACAGATCCACCCGCCAGCAAAGACGTGCTCGTACTCCCAGGCCAAAACGTCCGGATCGAGATAGGCGACCGCAGGCAACATCTGTCCGCTACCGGTGGTGGACGGGGCGAGCTCAGGTGCGGTCATGGGGAGTTGCGTGGTCATCGTCTGCTCCTCACTGCGGGCCTGGCCACAAAGTGGTCACAATCTGAGCCCCGATCGACCCTAAATGGTCACCTGGCGAGCCCGGCGGCACCACAATGACCCATCGGGCACGACCCTTGTCATCACGGGCCGATCCCGACACACTAACTGACCAACCAGTCAGTCAGGAAGACGTTCAGACCGCGGAGATGTCCATACACCCCTTGCTTCCAGGAGGACCAGGAATGCCGAACGAGGCCAACGACTCATCGAGGGCGCCGGCTTGGCGTCCCCAGTTGCATCGCCGCGACGTCCTCCGGGGAGGAGCCATCGCTGCCGTAGGGCTGGGGGCAGCTCCACTTCTCGCTGCGTGCTCGAGCGACAACGGTTCGGGGCAGACCGCCAGCAGTGACTACCCGCTGGCGCGACCGGACAGCCCGGTCACGCTGCCCATCTTCGACGACAACAAGCCGATCGCCAGTGGCCTTGAGCCAGAGAATGTCGGCGTCCTCAAGGTGCTCAACTACGCCGACTACATGGCGCCGGGCGTCAAGAGCGACTTCCAGGACAAGTATGGGGCCGAGGTTCAGGTCACGCCGTACAACAACTACGACGAGATGCTCAGCAAGCTGAATGCTTCCGGGGCCTCCTTCGACGTGGTCTTCCCCGGCCCCAGCGTGCTCAGCCGAATGGTCTACGGCAAGCTGCTGCAGCCCTTCAACAACTCCTACCTCTCCAACATCAAGAACGCCTGGCCGGAGTACCAAGACCCCTGGTATGACCGGGGCTCGCAGTACACCGTTCCCTACACCGTGTACACCACAGGGGTCGCTTATCGCTCTGACGTCGTGGCGGACCCCTCTGAGGGTTACCTGATGATGTGGAACGCTGACTATGCCGGCAAGGTCGGGGTGCTCGACGACGCTGGCGAGGCACTCAGCATGGCCATGCTGGCCTGGGACATCACCGACGACATCAACACCGCCGATCCTGAGTACATCAACGCCGCCAAGGAAAAGCTGAACGAGTTGACCGGCCTGGTGGACGTCAAGATTGACATCACCCAGTACGAGACGATCGCATCCGGCAAGTTCAGCGTTCACCAGGCTTGGTCGGGCGACATGATCGCTGCCCGGTGGTATCTGCCTAAGGGCGAAACCACCGAGGTGCTCGGCTACTGGGTCCCGGACGACGGCGCGCAGCGGGTGATCGGCAACGACAACATCGCCATTCCGAAGTCGTCCGAGAGCCCTGTCCTTGCCCACACCTTCCTCAATTACATGCTCGACAACACAGTGTCAGAGAAGAACTTCAACTGGAACGGCTACCAGCCTCCGCTCGACAAGCTCAACGCCCAGTACCTGATCGATGGCGGCTACATCAGCGACAACCTGCTCTCAGCGGTTGTGGTGCCGGAGGACTTCACCAAGGGAATCCAGTTCTACGAGCAGCCCGTTGCCGTCCAGAACATGTGGCTCTCGGCGTTCATGGAGTTCAAGAGTGGCGGTAGCTGAGACCGCAGAGGGCAAGGCCGACCGAGCTACTCGGTTCCTGTGGCCCTCTCTGGCGATCCCTGGCACGGTCTGGCTGATTCTGCTCTTCGTCGTTCCGTTCTACGGGATCATGGCGGTGGCCTTCAGCAGTCAACTCGACATCCTCGGTCAACCCATTCCGGCATGGAACCCCTTGCAGTGGGACTTCACCGTGATGCGGCAAGTCATCAACGAGTCGATCTCGGGCTTCTACCGCCCCTCGTGGGAGCACACCTTCGTCTACTGCTTCCTGGCCATGATGATCTGCGTGCTTGTCGGCTACCCAGTCGCCTACTACGTGGCTCGACTTGCCGGACGTAACCGAGGGCTGCTTCTGGCCCTGATCCTTGCGCCATGGTGGATCAACTACCTCACCAGAATGCTGGCCTGGGTAGGGCTGCTTGGCGACAAGGGTTACGTCAATGAATTTCTCGGCCTCTTCGGGGTTACCCCCGTCGACTGGCTTGCCGGCAACTGGTACGTGGTGGTGATCGCTTTGGCCTACGGCTACCTGCCGTTCTTCATTATCCCGCTGTACGCGTACCTCGACCGGATCGACCAGCGCCTGATCGAAGCCTCTCGCGACCTGGGCGCCAACTCGTTCCGCACGTTCTTCCGCGTCACGTTGCCATTGAGCCGGATCGGCCTGATCACCTCCATCGTGATCACCGCCCTTCCGATGTTTGGTGACTACTACACCAACACTCTGGTGTCGAACTCGCCGGCGACCACCATGGTCGGAAACTCGATCGAACAGTCGATTCTGAGTGGCTTCTCCCGGGCGAAAGGCGCCAGCCTCGTTCTCATACTCTCGGCGGTGCTTCTGGTGTTCATGGCCTACTACCTGATCCTCACTGTGCGCTCATCGAGGGAGGCCCGATGACGACCGTTGGGCTCGATGCCGCCGGGGCGTCGCACGCGTTCGACGACGCCAGCAAACGCTATGTCCCACCGTGGCGTAATCCGTGGCGTCGACCGTACGTTCTCGCCAGCATCACCTGGGCCTATGTGTTGTGGAGCCTGGTCCCGGTTCTGATCTCTATCCAGTTCTCGTTCAACAACTCACGTTCCCGCAGTTCGTGGGTGGGATTCACCACCGACTGGTACCTCGGGACGAACGACCCGAACTCGCCGGCAAACGGCGCTTCGATTGCCCAGGATCCCGCACTGCTGCGTTCTCTGGAGAACAGCGTCACCCTGGCTGTGATGACGACGCTGCTGACCGTGCCGATCGGGACAGCCCTCGCACTCGGTCTGACACGTTGGCGATCGCGCGCGAGCACCGTGTCGAACGGGATCTCGCTCTTTCCCCTCGTCACTCCCGAACTGGTACTGGGCTCGGCGCTCTTCCTGGTCTTCAACACGATGTACTCATCCATCCCGCTGGGCCGTCCGGCCATGCTCCTCGGCCACATCACGTTCTCGATCTCGTTCATCCTGGTCATCGTTCGTTCACGCCTGGTGAGTATTGGACCGGAGTTCGAAACGGCTGCCCAGGACCTCGGGGCCACCCGCATTCAAGCGATTCGAACCGTGCTTCTGCCGATGTTGGTTCCGGCCATTTTCGCCTCGGCCATGATCACCTTTGCCGCATCGCTCGACGACTTCGTCGTGAGCAACTTCTTGTACTTGGACGCCAAGAACATCACCGTTCCGATCTTGCTTTACAGCGCAGTGAAGGCGGCGCCGTCGCCAGCTCTCAACGCACTGGCCACCCTCCTGCTCCTGGGAACGCTGGCGGCTCTGCTGGTGACCTATCTCGTGCTGCGGCTGCGCCGTCGCGGCGACGGCGGATCGGCACTGGACGACCTGGCCGACATCGAGATGTAGGGCTACCGACCTGAGAGTCACAGGACGGTCAGCAGGTCTCCCACACTGATGACTCCGGGTTCGACGACCGTGGCGTAGGCGCCGAGGTTCAGGCCATCGCCGAACTCGTTGGGCTGCATCCCGCGCACGTCGGCAATCAGCTTCAGGGTCTTGAGGTTACGCTTTCCAGAGTCGGGATCTCGTGTCGTCGCGTTACAGCGGGGTACCGGCCCGGCCATGCGGAGCACCGCCGATCCCACCCTCACGCGTCGCCCGCTCCAGGCCTCCTCCTCGTGCGGTAGGACACCGGAGATGTTGAGGAGCATGCGGAAGCGCCGGATGTCGACGCTTGGGACGTCTGCCGCCTTGGCGAGCTCAGCCACCGACTCTTCTGAAACCACGGTGACAGCTGCTACGTCGTAGCCGCCGCCGGGCTCTTGAGCACGCACGAGCTGCACCGGGCGCCCGGCGATTTCTGACAACCACGCCGACCAGCTTCCACCCACCACATGGCCCTGAACGGAACGCTCATCCCAGAAATTAATCACGGTGGATTGCTCATCGACGACTCGGTCCTCAAGCATCCGACCGTCGGGCGCGGTCAGAGTCAGCACGCCCGAGTCTGCGGCGAACTGAGCATGCCAACCGGCGAAGGCTCCCGTTCGCGTGATCGATATCAGCTCGCCTCCGTCATCGGCAACGAGGAAGTCACGGTCGCCAACAGCACCGTTCTTGTCCAGCGTGACCGAGCTCGGCGCGCTCAATGCAAACCCCTTGATGGGGGTCGTGAACAACTGCGTCAGTGTGGGTTGCACGACGGTGGGAGTCAGCCGGCCTTCGAGGCCGTCGCGGCTTCGTCGTCGGCCCAAGCGGCATCACCGGAGGTCTCAAGGACATGCAACGAGTCGGAGGGCATCCGAACCCGGCAGGCATCACCGGACGACCAGGGCTCCTCGTTCACCGCATTGGTGACCAGTGACTGGACGACCGACCCTTGTGGCAGGCGCACGTAGACCTGTGAGGTCGAGCCGAGGTAGACCACTCGCTCGACCATCCCGGGGACTCGGTTGTCGCCGGTCAGGTCGCCCTCTTCCAGGTGCACGCTCTCGGGTCGGATGACGGCTCGGCCCATGCCTGGCGTATACCCCTGAGGAACCTGCGCATCGAGGGTGAAGTCACCGAGCTTGACGGGGCCAACCCCACCGGACGTGCTGACTTTGACGTCCATCAGGTTCGCGACACCGAGGAAGTCGGCAACGAACTCGCTGCGCGGGAACTGGTAGATCTCCCGCGGGGATCCGATCTGCATGATCAGCCCCTTGCTCATGACCGCAAGACGGTCAGACATCTCGAGTGCTTCTTCTTGGTCGTGAGTAACGAACACGAAGGTGATGCCAACTCTGCGCTGTAGAGCCGTCAGCTGGGCACGAAGCGAGTGCCGGAGCTTGGCGTCCAACGCCCCCAACGGCTCGTCGAGCAACAGCACCGACGGTTCGAGCACGAGGGCACGCGCCAAAGCCACCCGCTGCTGTTGGCCACCGGAGAGCTGGTTGGGACGGCGCTTGGCGTACTCGGTCATCTCGACGAGTTCGAGCGCGGCGTCGACCTTCGGCTTACGTTCGCCCTTGGGGGTGTCGGTCCACCGGAGCCCGTACTCGACGTTCTTCCACACGTCCATGTGCGGGAAGAGCGCGTAGCTCTGGAAGACGGTGTTGACCGGCCGCTTGTGCGGCGGCGTCTGAGCCACGTCGACGCCGTCGATCATGATCTGGCCGGACGTCGGCTGCTCGAACCCGGCCAGCATGCGCAGCGTGGTGGTCTTGCCGCAGCCGGACGGCCCCAAGAGCGAGAAGAACTCGCCGGACGCGATGTCGAGGTTGATGCCATCGACGGCGATGAAGCCGCCTTCGAACTCTTTGCGCAGTGCGCGAATCGAGATGGAACCGCCGCCGTACTTCGTCGCCTTATCAGTCATGCGTGAAAGTTTAGGGGCTAGCCCCGGTGCAGGCAGCCGACTGACTGAATATTCAGTAAGAATCCCCCCGAACCCCTGTGACGGCCGCTAAGTTAGCGGCGTGGCAACAGCGAGCGCGGCACGAACCAGCCGTCAGGAGCAGGTCGAACAGCGCCGAGCCGAGTTGTTGGAGGCGGCCAAACAGGTCGTTCTCGAACGCGGCCTCTCCCACACCAGAGTCGCTGACGTTGCCGCGGCCACCAAGGTCAGTGGCGGTCTCATCCACTACCACTTCGCCACCAAGGACGTCCTGCTCACCGAGATGCTGCGCACCGAGGCTGAGCGGGACATCGCCAAGGCCCGACGCCTGGCCACCGGCACCGGAACGGCCCTGCAGCGCCTCGACCGGGTGATGCGTGAGTTCGTCCCGAGCTCGCGGAACGACCAGACCTGGGTGCTCTGGATCGATGCCTGGGGCGCGGGCCTGCGCGACGAAACGCTGCGCTCCATCTCCGAAGAGCTCGATACCGCGTGGACCGAGATGCTCCTGACCGTGATCCAGGACGGCGTCGCGTCCGGCGAGTTCGCCACTGATGACCCACGTGGCGTCGCCGACCGGCTGTCGTCCCTGCTGGACGGGCTCGGGCTGCGCGTCACGCTTCAGCGCCCTGGGGTGACGCGGAAGCAAATGCATGAGCACGCCAGGGTGATCGCCGAGCTCGAGTTGGGTCTCACGCCTGGCTCGCTGGCGTCCGCGTCCACCTGAAGCCGCGCTCCTGCCGGAAGGACTCACGTTGTTTGCCGCCAGCGTCACCTCGTTCGACGCCGACACCCCGCTGAACGGGCTGACCCTCGGCGACCACGCGGAGCCGGCCCCGCCTGACGACACCTGGACGACGGTCACGGTACGGGCCACCGCGCTGAACCACCACGACCTGTGGTCACTCAAGGGAGTGGGGCTGCGGGCCGAGCAGCTGCCGATGATCCTCGGGACCGATGCGTCCGGTACCGACGAGGACGGCAACGAGGTCGTCGTCCACGCGGTGATCGGTGATCCTGCCCGCGGTGGTGGCGACGAAACCTTCGACCCCAAGCGATCGCTGCTGTCGGAGGTCTACGACGGCACACTCGCCGAGCGAGTGACTGTGCCGCGCCGAAACCTGGTGCCGAAGCCGGCTGCACTCTCGTTCGAGCAGGCTTCATGTCTACCCACGGCTTGGCTCACCGCGTATCGAATGCTGACGACGCGTGGACAGCTAGTAGTTGGCGAGACAGTGCTCATCCAAGGAGCAGGCGGCGGGGTCTCGACCGCGCTCGTGCCACTTGCGAAGGCGATGGGTCTGCGCGTATGGGTCACCAGCCGGGACGCCGGCAAACGCGAGCAGGCGATGCTGCTCGGCGCTGACGAAGCGTTCGAGCCGGGGGTGCGGCTGCCCGAACGCGTTGACGCCGTCATGGAGTCAGTCGGCGAGGCAACCTGGAGTCACTCGCTGAAGTCGCTGCGGCCCGGTGGGCGGGTCGTCGTGTGTGGCTCGACGTCTGGCCCGAACCCGCCCGCTGATCTCGCTCGGGTCTTCTTCCTCCAGCTATCGGTCATCGGATCGACGATGGGCACCCGCGACGAGCTCGAGCAGCTGCTGACAGTCTGTGCTGCCCATTCGCTGACACCGCCGATCGACCGCTCCTATTCGCTCGCCGAGGCCGACCGGGCCATCGCGCGGCTGGCGTCCGGCAAAGGATTCGGCAAGATCGTCGTCACCGCCTAGGCCGCGTCGTCACTCGTCAGCGCTTCTGCTCGGTTGCCTTCTTCTTGTCAGACGCCTGTGCCTTCTGGTCGTCCTGCGTGGCAGCTGGTTGCTTGAGCGCCGGAATGGTGGTGACCGGTGAAATCAGCTTGCCGGGGATCGGTTCTCCGTCTCGATCCACGACAACCAGCGGGTAGGTATTGCGAGACTCGACCCCGAACTCGTCCACCGACCGCTGGATGAACCGAAGTTGAACGCCGGACTGAACGGTGATCGGCTCGCCGTTCTGGTCGAACAGTCGAACGTCGGTCAGCGGATTGCCTTCGGCGTCGAACACGGTGATGTTGCGGATCGGGTCACCGTTGTGGCGGAGCCCCGACGTGGGGATGTAGCCGCTGTTCGGGTACGCGTGGAGAGCGTTGTCGACCACTGCACCCACGTTGACCAGCGCATACCCGCTGACAACCAGAAGCACCGTGTTGACGACGACCACAGCACGTCGCGCGCTCGTGCTGAGCGTACGGCGTCCGATCGAGATCGAAAGCGGGATCGCGAGGCAGAGCAGAAGAATGCCGGCCAGCAGCTCGCCTGGCCCCTGCCCGGTCGTGGGCACAAGCCAAAGAATCGTCGGCCAAGAGACAAACACCATCGTGAGCACAACCACCGCAAGGTACCCACGCAACACCCACCAAGCCGGACGGAGCGTCGGTAGAAACGTTGCGACCGATCTGGTCCAGCGGTGATCGTTCAGGCGACGCCACGCATTGTGCGGCATGAGCCCGCGTCGCGACGATCCGTCCTGGCCGAGCCCGGCAGCGGTCGTCAGTTCGCGCGCGTACGCCTCAGGCGTCCCGAGCCGCTCAACGAGGTCAACGCCCTCGACCGAAACCTCACGCAGGTGCTCACCGACCCCAGCAAGGATTTCCTCGCGATCTTCGGCCGAGAGGAATGCCAGAGCACTCGCTACTCGACGCTGATACTCGTCGCTGCTGGTTCCGTTGCTCAACACCATCGTGTCGTTCATGCGGCTGACTCCTTCGTGAGCACGACGTTCATCGTCTTGACGAACTGCTTCCAGGTGGCCGCCGAGTCGGCGAGCTGTGCGCGTCCGACGTCGTTGAGCCCGTAGTACTTGCGATGCGGACCGGCGTCGGACGCCACGACGTACGACGTCAGCAGGCCCGAGTGAAAGAGCCGCCGCAGCGTGCCGTAGACCGATGCTTCGGCGATGTCGTCGAGCCCGGCCGCCCGTAGTCGGCGGACGACGTCATAGCCGTAGCCGTCCTCCTGCTCGATCACCGCGAGCACTGCCACGTCGAGCACCCCCTTCAGCAACTGTGTCGTGTCCATGGACCTCTCCCTCGATGCGTGTTTGGCACACTACTGCGTTTAGCAGAGTAGTGTGCAATGCGACACGCCGCCTACGGGCGCGACGAACGTCGACCCGCGGGGCCGATCGACAAGATGGAACGGTCGTTCGCTCGACGTCGCACGCCACCGGTCCCACACCCCTTCGCCTGAGTTGTCAGGCGTGGTGGCGGAGGTGGTGCCGCGCCGCGCGGTACTTCACCGACTCGTACCCGATCAGGACGACGAGCAGGGTCACCAAAATCGTCAGCGACAAGTACGCGGGCACCGTAAGACCGATCGGTATCGCCGCGACCAGAAGGACAGCAACTGCGGCGCGCTGGACGTTGACCGAGCCCATGTTGCGCAGCCGGAACAGGATGTGGCCCACGAGGTAAAGGGCCACCCCACCGAAGAGCGCAGCGGACGGGATCAGCGTCAGTGGCTCGCCGACGTCAAGCAGACACTTCTTAAGCCCCAGAGCGAGGAAGACGATCCCCATGATCATCAAAACGTGCAGGTAGCTATACGAATCGCGGGCGATCGCATTGCGTTCGGCTCCGGTAGCCATCCCGAGCCGCTTCTCCGCCGCCAAGGCCACCACGTCGAAGTAGAGCCACCACAGCGCCGCTACGATCGTCATCCCGAAAACGCTCGCGCTGACGACGGCCGCCGTCTGTGGTTCCTCGGACGCAGTCAAGCCCAGGGCAACGACGGACTCACCGAGGGCAATAATGATGATGAGACCATGGCGCTCAGCGAAGTGCGACGGTCGGACATGCCAACCCTGGGTGCCCGACATCAGCGGCGCCGTGGTCGTGAGGATCAATGCCACCGTCCAGAGCGCACCGCGCGCCGCGCCTGCGTCGAGGAATCCAGCGATCGCCACCAGCACTGGTGCGCCCAGGACACCGGGTGCTATCCGCAGTACAGCGCGGTTCATCTCCGGGTCGTCACGCGTCGAAACCTCGTACAGCAGGATGAACAACAACGTGACCGTGAGGTAGGCGAAGCCGAAGAGAACGCCATCGCCAGAAAAGGCATGAGGGATTGCCAACCCCATCACGAGTCCTGCTGCCATGGCGGCAAACACCACGATCCGTGACCGGATGTCGTCGTCAACGGGGACGGCGTTCGTCAGCCAGGAGTATCCGACCCAAGCCCACCAGACGACCAGCAGGAGCGCGATGCCTCTCAGCATCCCGGTACCGGTGAGGTCTTCGGCGAGCAGCGACGTCACCTGGGTGAAGGCGAAGACGAAGACGAGGTCGAAGAAGAGCTCCAGAGGCGAGACCCGGTACTCCTCGTCAGGTGGCGGCTCATGCTGGTGATCTGACACGTGCGCCATTGTGGTCGAAACCGGCTCGATACGCTGCCGCGATGACCCAACAACGCACCCCCGACGGCGCCTGCGCCGCTCCGCTGGACGCCGCTCTCGGCCTGACGCGCGCCCCCGACGACGGTGACTCCGCCGTGCTGCGTCTGGATCCGACGCCCATCGCCGTCGGCGCCACCGAACCCGTCGCCTACCTCCATGGCGGGGTGCTGGCCACCTGCATCGACACCGCAGCGTGGGAGGCGATCGTCCGGGTCAGCGACGACACCTGGGTGGTGGCCGACATGCGGATCGACTTCGTGCGGCTGGCGCGCAACGAAGCCCATCGCGTCCGGGCGACGGCCCGCAAGATCGGCCGCGCCCAGGCGGTGGCCGACGTCGAGATCACCGCTTGGGACGACCCGTCACGACTGGTCGCACTCGGCCGCGTGCTGCTGGCGAAGGTGGGTTGAGGCGTGCCGTCACCGCAAAAGCGCTACACACACGGCCATCACGAGAGCGTTCTCCGCTCGCACACATGGCGCACGATCGCGAACTCGGCGCAGTACCTGGAGACTTACCTGGTGCCCGGCTGCCGAATCCTTGACGTCGGGTGCGGGCCGGGGACGATCACCGCTGAGATGGCCGACCGAGTCGGGCCGGGCGGTTCTGTTCAGGGCATGGACGCTGCAGCCGACGTCGTCACGCTAGCGTCCGATGCGCAGGTTCGCGCCAACCTCAGCTTCGCAACCGGCGACGTCTACGCCATCGACGCTGCCGACGACACCTTCGACGTCGTGCACGCATGCCTGGTGCTTCGCAACACCTGATGATCGCCAGTGGTGGGCCGGGCTCTGGGCCGACCGAGTCGTCGAGTCATCGCTGGCCGAGCAGGCAATCGGCGGAGGCCACGCCATTCGGGCGGATCTGCACCGCATCGCGGACGCGTGGCGCGTGTGGGCGTCCAACCCCGACGCCTGGTTCGCCGTCTTGCACGGCGAGATCATCGCGACCGCCTGACGCCAGGGCTCTGGCTCCAGCAGTTTGGGGGCACGAAGTGTCGCTGTAACGACGCTTGGAGCACCCAAACTCGTTGGTTCGCATCCACCACTGCCAGGCAGAGCACCGTCCACAAGCGAGGCACGGGTGCGGTCTCCACAATCGACGCGCACCGCCGACGCGTCAACGTCGCACCTGCTTCACGCTGCATACGTGTCGCTCCAGACCCCGATCATCCTCCGCACCCGTGACGCCAACGGGCTCTTCGGCGCGCGCCATGTGCGCTGGATGGTGCAGTCGGGACGGTGGCAACGTCCGGCCAAAGGTGTGGTCGTACGCCACTCCGGCAGCCTCTCCTTCACCGTGTCCGTCACCTGCGAGCTGCTGCTACAGCACCCCTCCGCAGCGCTAGCAGGAATGACGGCAGCTACCTTGGACGGCTTGCGCGGGTTCACGACGTCAAGCACCTTCATCGTCACCTCGCACAGCACCCGGGCCCGCCATCGCCCGCAGGTCGTTGTCGTACGCTCCCGTCAGCTGTCAGCCAGAGACATTCACCCCGTCCGCGCTCCGCGCCGAACCCGGCTTCCCCGATCGATCGTTGACGCAGCGCCCTGGGCATCAACAGACCTTCGGTGCCAGGCGATCATCGCCTCATCTGTACAGCAAGGGCTCGTGACACCTGGCGCGCTTGACGCCATCGCGGCACGGCGGATGAAGGCGCCTGGACACGCGCTGATCACTGAGACGATCCGCGATGTCGGCGGAGGATCGCTCAGTGAGTACGAAGTGCTCTTCATCCGGATGTGCCGGGCTTACGGGCTACCCACCCCAACACGGCAACGGCGGCGCAAGGATGCCGCCGGACGATGGCGCTACCTCGACGTCGACTTCGACGATTACCACCTCGTCGTCGAGATCGATGGCCAGCAGCACATGGAAGCCCTCCCCTGGTGGGAGGACATGATGCGCAACAACGAGGTCGTCGTCGACGAACGGAAGACGTTGCTGCGTTTCGCCGGGTTCGCGTTACGGCATCAGGGTGAACTCGTCGCCGCGGTCTTGCAGCGGTTCTTCGACTCGCGGACGCCCGTACCGCCGAGGTGACGCCACCATTTGGGTGCAGCAACTGCCGTCGGAGCGGCACTTCCCGCACCCACATGGCTCTAGACGCAGAACGCGTGAGCTCACCGCCCCTAGAGGGGCGACGAGCTCACGCGTTGTTGCTGGTGGTGCGGCGAGGACTAGAAGTCCATGCCGCCCATGCCGCCGTCTCCACCCGGCATGGCCGGGCCGGCCTTTTCGGGCTTGTCGGCGACGACGACCTCAGTGGTGAGGAAGAGGCCGGCGATCGACGCAGCGTTCTGCAGCGCCGACCGAGTGACCTTGGCTGGGTCGATGATGCCCTCGGCAATCATGTCGACGTACTCGCCAGTGGCCGCGTTCAGGCCGTGGCCAGCTTCGAGCCTGCTGACCTTCTCTGCAACGACTCCACCCTCGAGACCGGCGTTGATGGCGATCTGCTTGAGCGGGGCGCTGATCGCGAGCCTAACGATCTGGGCACCCGTAGCCTCGTCACCGGTAAGGTCGATCTTCTCGAAAGCGACGGTGGACGCCTGAAGCAGCGCGACGCCACCACCGGCAACGATGCCCTCTTCGACGGCAGCCTTCGCGTTGCGAACGGCGTCCTCGATGCGGTGCTTGCGCTCCTTGAGCTCGACCTCAGTGGCCGCGCCGACCTTGATGACTGCAACGCCGCCGGCGAGCTTGGCCAGGCGCTCCTGCAGCTTCTCACGGTCGTAGTCGGAGTCGCTCTTCTCGATCTCGGCACGGATCTGCGAGACCCGTCCAGCGATCTGCTCGCTGTCGCCAGCACCCTCGACGATGGTCGTCTCGTCCTTGGTGACAACGACCTTGCGGGCGCGGCCGAGCAGCTCGAGGTCGGTGTTCTCCAGCTTGAGGCCGACCTCCTCGCTGATGACCTGACCACCGGTGAGGATCGCGATGTCCTGCAGCATGGCCTTGCGGCGATCACCGAAGCCGGGAGCCTTGACGGCAACCGAGCGGAAGGTGCCACGGATCTTGTTGACGACGATCGTCGCGAGCGCCTCACCGTCGACGTCCTCGGAGAGGACCATCAGCGGCTTGCCGGTCTGCATGACCTTCTCCAGGATCGGGAGGAGATCCTTGACGGCCGAGATCTTGGCGTTGGCGATGAGGATGTAGGCATCCTCAAGAACCGCTTCCATGCGCTCGGGGTCGGTGACGAAGTACGGCGAGATGTAGCCCTTGTCGAAGCGCATCCCCTCGGTGAGCTCGAGCTCGAGCCCGAAGGTGTTGTTCTCCTCGACGGTGATGACGCCTTCCTTGCCGACCTTGTCCATCGCCTCAGCGATCATCTGGCCGACCTCGGTGTCCCCACCTGCGGAGATCGACGCCGTTGAGGCAATCTGCTCCTTGGTCTCGACGTCCTTGGCCATGCTCGACAGCTGCTCGCTGATCGCAGTGACAGCGAACTCGATGCCGCGCTTGAGTTCCATCGGGTTGGCGCCGGCTGCGACGTTACGCAGACCTTCGCGGACCAGAGCCTGAGCCAGAACGGTCGCCGTCGTCGTGCCGTCACCGGCAACGTCGTCAGTCTTCTTGGCGACCTCCTTGACGAGCTCTGCCCCGATCTTCTCGTACGGGTCCTCGAGCTCGATCTCCTTGGCGATGGAGACACCGTCGTTGGTGATCGTGGGGGCGCCCCACTTCTTCTCCAGGACGACGTTGCGGCCCGTAGGGCCGAGCGTCACCTTGACGGCGTCCGCCAGCACGTTCATGCCGCGCTCAAGACCGCGGCGGGCCTCTTCGTCGAACGCAATGATCTTTGCCATGCGTGATTTCCTTTTCGGAACGTTGGGGTCAGGTGCTGGGTGCCCGCGACGGACGGCCAAGGCGATGAACCGACCCTTCCGGCCCACCACCGCTGACCTCACGCAGCGCCTGTGGTTGTCACTCCCCAGGGGAGAGTGCTAGTCCATTGTTAGCACTCTCACCCCTCGAGTGCAAACGGTTCGGCCGATCCCCCGAAGGGACCATTCCCCACTTAGGGACTCTGCAGGGGAGCGTTGAGGCCCTATTCTCTGGCCACAGCCGCTGACAGAGCGGACCACAGAGGGGGAACACACCAGTGACACGACACAGCCGACTTCTCGGGGCAGCATTGGCACTCGGCGCGATTGCGGCCATGACAGCGCCCTCAGCTGCCACTGCGGGGCAGGACGCCCCAACGCCCACCATCACGGCGTCCGGCGGGCCGGTGGCGCTGATCGACACCGGTGAGACCTCCAGCCCGGCCTTCCCTGGGACGGCTCCCGACCCAGCCGCTGCCGAGCGATCGGTCATCGGCCACGACGGCAGGGCCCAGGTTGCCGACACCACCGCCTACCCCGCCCGCGCCATCGGACAGCTGGAGATCGGCCAGAACGGTCAGGACTACATCTGCACCGGATGGTTGATCGACCTGAACACGATTCTCACGTCGGGCCACTGCGCCTACACCCCCTCACCGACCGGTGACGACGTCATCGAATACGCCACCTTCGCTCCTGGCCGGAACGGCGCAACCGACGCCTACGGCACCTGCCCCGTGTATCAGGTGTACTCGCCGCTCGGGTGGCGTCAGGACGGGCTCGCCAAAAACGACTGGGCGGCCATGCAACTGGGGACCGACGACGGAACGACGGTCACCACCTGCGACATCGGCGCCACGGTGGGCTGGTTCGGCATCACCTGGAAGTCAGGCAAGTCCGCACTCACCGGAGCCAACGCCACGATTCAGGGATATCCCAGCGACAAGAACTTTGGCACGCAATGGACGATGAGCGGAACCATCTTCAAGTCGACATCGACCATGGTCTATTACCCGATGGACAGCTACGGCGGGCAGTCCGGCTCCCCCGTGTTCAAGCCGGCAGCCACGGCCTGCGGCGGAGGGCCATGCGGTCTGGCCGTTCACTCGTATGGAGCTGGCGGAAGCGGCGCGTCGGCCAACAACAACTCCGGGCCCCGCATCACCGAGGCGCGCTACACGACCATGCAGTCCTACGCGGCAGAGAACAACCCAGCGCCCTAGCCAGCGGTGAGCAGCGTCCTATCGACAAATGCGATCGACCAAGGCGGTCTCGCGTCAGCCGACGGTCCGCGCCGCGAAGGACGCGTAGGTCGTGCCGGGTGGCAGGGCACCGATCACGGTGCTGGCCCCAAAGGTGTCAACGGTGACGACGTCCAGCGGCAGCGGCTGTGGACGCGGCCGGTCCGGCCGCACCACGAGCAGGACGCCAGAGCGCCCAGGCTGCAGGGCGACCGGCGTGCAGAGCCGCCCGTCGCGGTCCGGAACAGGCGTGACCTGAACCGGAACTGAGAAGTCCTCGTTCCACCAGATGCAACGACCGCCGTCGGGCGACGTGTCGGCGCCCAACGCATAGATGGACGTGATCCCGACGCTCAGATAGACCGTGGGGGTGGTCAACGAGATCGCCAGCGCATCCGGTGACCCCATGCGTTGCACCGACGTCGACGGGGCGCTGACTGCGAGCCACTGGCCGTTCAACTTCCGCACAACGAGGCCATCGGCACCCCACGCGACGTCGGTGACCTTGTTGGGAGACGCATCTGTGAGTACCACTCGTGGCGCCGTTGGCTCCACGTCGAAGACACTGAGCTTGCCCGAGCACACGCACGCGAAGGCGCCGCCGCCAGGAGCCCAAGCAAGCACCGTGTCTGCGATCGATGCTTCACCCTGCGCCAGAGCAATGGGCTTCGCGTCGGGCACCGGCGTGACGACCGCCGTATCGACGCGGACGAGGTACATGTGGCCGGTGTCGGCGAGCTTGTCGATGTTGCCCGTTGCCTGCACCAGCAACAGCCACTCACCATCGGGCGAAAGCACGGCCTGAGTCCATGGGAGTCCGCGCCGCAGCAGACCCGTAACGACGCCATCGATGTTGCCGTCGTACCACGCCGGTGACGGCCGCCCCGCCAGGACGGTGTGCGCATCTCCGGTGGCTCCGTCGGTGACGACGGGTACCCCGCCCACGATGTAGGCCATCGACGCCGCGTCGATCGGCTGCTCTTCGAGGCTCGGCAACCCGCGGGGAAGTGGTGCGTCGTCTGGGATCCCCCACTGCTCAATGTTCGCGGTTACCGGGTCTGCCTTCGGAGCGCCGACGCTCGTCGGGAACAGCGCCACCACCCCGCCCGCCACGGCGACGAGGATGACCGTGGCCGCAGCAGCGACGACGAACGTTCGGCGTCTGATTGCGCGGGACGCGACGAGCGCTCGGTCGGCCAAGTCCGACGGCACGTCTCGGGAGGCAGCAGAGTTCAGGAGTGGGAGCAGCGGCGTGTCCACCGCGACACCGGCAGCGTTCCGGAGTTGGGCAACTGCACTTGCGGTCTCGGCATCGACGTCGGTGCCAAAGCAGCGTAAGAGCGCGGTGACCTCGCTACTGGTCATCGACTCGTACGTAGAAAGCACGACCAGCGCGCGTTGCCGGTTGGTCAGCGTTGCTAGTGCGCGGCGTGCACCCGGTGCGTCATCTGCGACCGCGTCAGGTGGCGGAACCGCGTCCAACGTCTGCGTGCGCTGCCAATGGGCGATCAGCGTTTCACGGAGATTCCGTCTTACCTCTGCCTCGGCGTTTCCGTCGCGGGAGAGCGCACGCCATTGTCGCCTTGCGGATGCCAGCGATGCCACGACTGCGTCCAGAGCGATCGCGTCGTTGAGCTCGAGGAGAGAGGCTGTGCGCATCAGCGCTGGACCTCGCGTGTCCACGAAGTCAGCGAATCCCCCGGGAGCCTTGGCCACCGCCCGAGTACACCACGGCCGCGAGGGATCCGCCGGGCGCGATCAGCTGACGAGCGCGGAGGCGAACGAGACGGTGGTCGCACCGTGCGGCAGGGTGGTGAGGGTGGTCTCGCCATCACCATTGAGTCTTTGCACCTCCAAGCTGATGGGATCTCCCTTCCAGTCCGTGAAGACGGTGAAGTATGAGTTACCGAGCGCACCGAGCACAGGATTCACACTGACCGACTCCACGGTCTGAATACGGTCTGTCACAAGCCAGTAGTCACCGCCCTTTATCAAACCTAGGAAGCCTCCCTGCCGGGATTGGGCCATCACTACGGCGTTCACCAGCTCAGTGGCCCTCGGGTTGAGAACTGAACTAATCGTTGGCCATTTTTCAGGGTTGGCCCTTGACGCGTCACCGGGCGGAACAAGCCTCCAGTCGCCATCGAGTTCAGGCAGTTGTGCGGCCAGGCCGTCGCTCCCCCAGGATATCTGCTTCGGCGCTATCCCGGGGCCGCTGAGGCTGTTCACCACCAGGTCTGCCTCTACCTCCGACACGTTGGCGGTCAACAGCTGCGCGCGTCCAGGTCCGCTACAGATGCACGCGAACGACTGACCAGCAGGCGACCACGCCATCGGGGTCTGCGGAACGGCGGACCCCACGGACGCTGGCGCGAGTTTGAACGACTGTGGCGTAGCCACCCCCGTCGCCACATCGACGAGCCACAACCACTCGACACCACCTGGCTCGAGATCGGTCTTCCCCGACGACACCAAGAGGAACCGACCATTCGGCGACAGGGCGAGGGAGGTGTCCGCCCCGATCCCAGGGACGACGCTGCACACGTACCCCCTCGCGCACGACAGGGGCACCGTCGCACCGTCGCCGGTTGTCGAATCGATCACGACCAACCGCCCGTCCACAACGTACGCCGCTGACGCGAACGCCATGGTGTCGGCTGTCAGCCTCGGCAGCCCGCTCGGCGCAGGTAACTGGTCGGGAAGCGGTGCCGCCTGATCGGGCTCTGGCGTCGGCTCGGGAGCGGCCCGCAGCAGATCGGCAGCGAATGACGCCGCAGTCGCACTCGGAGGAAGCGTGCTCAAGAGTCGCTGCGTTCCGTCCTCGGCGATCAACACCACCTGGGGGCGCTCAACGGATGGCGCGGCGTCACGCCGGCTCGAAAGTGCGTTCTGAGTCACGAGCAAGAACCCCCCACCCACCGCATCCACATCGGTGACCACGGTGAGACCTCCAGTCTTGTTCGAGTAGGTCAGCGACACCACCGCGGTGACAGTCGCCGGGTCGAAGGAGTCCGAGCCGACCTTTCCGAGGGTGATGCCCCCACCTCGCTCGGCCAGATAGGTCCTCGAACCCGGGCCTCGTCCAAGTGCCACCAGGTCAGCATCCGGGAGACTGGGGCCACCCTCCGTGCTGCCGTCCGGCAACATCCACGAGCCGTCCGGATTCGACAGCGCTCCACCTCCCCCAGACCTTGGAAAGTCCAGCTGGACCGCGAGCCCTGCGGTGCCGATGACGACCTGGCCCGCAGCGATGTTAGGCGCAATGACCGACGGCTGCACGGTCAGCTTCGTGGGGTCTTGTTCGTCGATCACTACGTCGACAACGCTCGGTGCGTTGCCAGCCTTGGCGGCACAGACACAAGTGAGAGAGCCTGAGTCGTTGGACCACGCCGCTACGGAGGGGTTCGTCAACGTCGAGTCGTCGCTGGATGGTACGAGGTCGGGGATAACCGTCTCTCGAGCTGTAGCTAGGTCTACGACCCTCAGGGTCGGCGGGTTCCCTGCCCAGCCACTCACCGTGACCAGAGCCTGGCGGCCGTCGGGCGAGAGCACGACGTCGGTTGGCGTGATGGCGACCATGCCAACCACTCCGCGCTCAAGAGGTGGGCCGAATGCCACTCGCGCCGCCGTTCCAGTCGACCCGTCAACGACAACGAGGAACGCGTCGACCAGATAGGCCGCGGATGCAGCGTCCACCATGCCAGGCTCGAGGTTAGCGACGTTCTCCGGAGCAGGCAGCTCCTGTGGGAGCCCAGCGACCTCGTCGGGTCGAGGCGCATCGGCCAATCGCTGCGACGAGTTGACCACGACGAAACCAAGGACGAGCGCCACTGCGGCGAGCACCGATCCCGCAACGGTGTAGCGCTGCCTGCGCCGAAGTCTGGCGCCCGCAACCGCACATGACGCAAGGTCGTCGGGCGGCTCGGACTCGGCCGCTGACTCGAACAGTTCGCGGATCTGGGAGCTCATGCGTGCACCTCCTCGGTGCCAGGTGCGACGTCAGGCTCGACGCCGAAAGCTTCGGTGAGCTCAGGGGCCAGCTCGCGCAGCCGTTTGAGCGCGTGGCGGGTCTGGCTCTTCATCGTGCTGACCGAGCAGTGCATGACGTGGGCGGTCTGCACCTCGGTGAGGTCCTCGTAGAAACGCAGCACCAGCACCTGCCGCTGCCGGGCGGTGAGCCTGGCGAGCGCGTCCTTGACGACCAGGCGCCGGTCAGAGTCGGCGAACGAGTCAGTGGCTACCGCCAGCGGTCGATGGCCACCGTGTACAGCACCTGGCGCACGTAGGGCTCGGGGTTGCCGTCACGGTTGATCGACCGCCACTTCAGCGCCGCCTTGGTGAGCGCCTCCTGCAGGGCGTCCTCGGCATGGCCGACGTCGCGCGTCAGCAGTGACGCCGTGCGCATCAGCGCTGGACCGCGCGCGTCCACGAACTCGGCGAATCCCGCGTACCGGTCGGCCATGTCACCCCTCTCTTCCACCTGTGTATACGGCGTGGGTGGCTCGAACGGGTGGAACCCAGGCGCGATGACGGTGGCGTTTGTTGAGCCGGTGCGGTTGAGTGCATCGTTCTTGGGGAAGCAGGTTCGGTTGGGAAGTCAAGTGCCCAGCGACGGTGCACATCTGGGCGCAACGGAGCAGTATGGGCAGTGAGCCGCCGATGATAATGGCGGACGGCGCCATGCCCCGGAGGGAGTGCCATGAGCGAGAGCAGCTGGTTCATCGACCCCGAGGCTGGAGCCGTTTCGGCCGAGGACGACGACAACTACGACGAGGCCTACGGTCCCGGCGACCCGCACCCGCAGGAAGGGCGCCTGGTCGAGGACGACGAGGGCGTGCGCAGCGACACCACGTCGGAGGCGGTTGCCCACGTTGCGATCGGCGACACCGCGTGGAAGTCGGCTGAAGAGTCGGCGGTCCACGTCATCAACGAGAACGACATGGTCGACTCAGACTTGGTCGATCTCGACGAGCTGCCCGAGAACCCCGACGACCGCTAAGCGGATCACACCAACGTGTGAGTGGACCGGCCCTATAGGGCCGACGAACTTACACGTTACGAGGGTGGAACTAAACGGGGCGGACGGAGTCGGCCTGCGGGCCTTTCTGGCCCTGTGAGATCTCGAACTCGACGCGCTGGCCGTCCTCGAGGGCACGGAAGCCCTCCATCTGGATCTGGCTGTAGTGCACATAGACGTCAGGGCCCTCGTCGACCGCGATGAAGCCGTAGCCCTTTTCGGCGTTGAACCACTTGACCGTGCCCTGAGCCATGCGTCACTCCCCATTTGTTCGCCGACGGCATCGTCGACCGGCACACCGTACCCCGGTGTCCGAACCGCAGCCTACGCCCCCCTTCGGCCGATTTGGCCACCTCCTTGACCAGTCGGGCACCGTGTCGGGCCAGGAGTCCCCCGTTCGGCGGCGCCGTCGCCACCCAACGTGGCGTTACCGGGGCGAAGGTGGCAGTCGGCGGCCACCTCTGTGCGCGATGACCAGGTCACCTGGTCATCGTGGCCAACCCCGAGCCGGTCAGCCGCCGGCGACGGCCGGGATGATCGAGATCGAGGTGCCGTCGGGGGTGGCCGTGGCCAGACCCTCAGCAAATCGGACATCGTCGTCGTTGACGTAGACGTTGACGAAGCGGCGGATCGCGCCGTCGTCGGCGAGCACGCGGGCCTTCAGCCCCGGGTGGTCGACCTCGAGGGCATCGATGACCTCAGCCAGGGTGCCGCCATCAGCGGCCACCTCGGAGGCGCCTGCGGTGTACGGACGCAGGATGGTCGGGATCCGAACGGAGACGCTCAACGGAGACCCTTCTCTTCGGCGAAGGCACGGAACTCTGCGTACCGGGGGGCAATGGTGACGGTGGGCGTGGCCACCGGGGCAACCGCGTCCAGCGTCTTGAGTCCGTCGCCGGTATTGAGGATGACCGTTTCTGCCTCGGGGTCGATCAGCCCGGCGTCCAGCAGCTTGCCAAGTGTGGCAACGGTGACGCCACCGGCCGTCTCGGCGAAGATGCCCTCTGTCGCAGCAAGTAGCTGGATGCCGGCAACGATCTCGTCATCAGTGACGTCGGCGATGGCTCCACCGGTGCGCCGGGCGACGTCAATGGCGTAGGGGCCGTCAGCAGGGTTGCCGATAGCGAGCGACTTCGCGATGGTGTCGGGCCGCACAGGCTGGACGACATCGTGCCCTGCTGCCCACGCCGCGCTCACCGGCGAGCACCCGGTGGCTTGCGCACCGAAGATGGCCGCAGGTGACTCCTCGACGAGCCCGAGGCCGACCAGTTCGCGGAATGCCTTGTCGACCTTGGTCATCAGCGAGCCGGACGCAATCGGTGAGACCACCTGACGCGGCAGACGCCAGCCAAGCTGCTCGGCGATCTCATAGCCGACGGTCTTGGAGCCCTCGGCGTAATAGGGGCGCAGGTTAATGTTGACGAAGCCCCAGCCGAGGTCGCCGGCGACCTCCGAGCACAGCCGGTTGACCTCGTCGTAGTTGCCGTCGACGGCCACCAGCGTGCCGCCGTAGACCGCGGTGGTGACGAGTTTGCCAGCCTCGAGGTCGCTCGGCGCGAAGACGCAGGAGCGCAGCCCCGCGCGGGCAGCCGCCGCCGCGACGGCACCGGCGAGGTTGCCGGTGGACGCGCAACCGACCGTCGTGAACCCGAGCTCTTGCGCGGCCGAAAGTGCGATCGCGACGACGCGGTCCTTGAAGGAGTGCGTGGGGTTGCCGCTGTCGTCCTTGACCCAGACCGTCTTCATGCCAAGTGCCGCTGCCAGGTTGTCGGCCTTGACCAACTTCGTCATGCCAGGGCTCAAGTTCTTGCGGGTGGCGATGTCAGGCGGCACCGGTAGCAGCGACGCGTAGCGCCACATCGACTGGGGGCCGGTCTCGATGTCGGCGTGGGTGACGGTGCCGAAGTCGTAGCCGATCTCCAGCGGTCCGAAGCACTCCATGCACGCGTAGGAGTCACCGAGCGCGAAAGTGGCGCCACAGGCACGGCAGACCAGTTCGCGCGCCGGGCCGAACGAGGCCGGTGAGGCCGGTGATGCCGGTGAGGCTGCATCCAGTGATGCGGTCATGCGGAGACTCTCCTCATCTCTCCTGGCACCGGGCGGCGTCAGGTCGGATTTGGCACCTGGCCCGTACACCGCCGGTGAGGGCGTCTCGAAGAGTTCGTCTCCGCGTGTACGGGGGGTTGCCGGGGCTTCAGCGGGCCGTTCTCTCTGCCCCTCTTGATGAGCGGTATGCAGTTCTCTTCTGGGTTGTGCCAGGCCGCGCGATCGGCAAGGCTCGACGTTGCGAGGGTAACGGACGACGTCCTGAGCCCGGAAATCTGGTCCAGCGAGCGAGACGGGCCCCGACGATTGGTGGAGACCTGATGGATCCGGCCGTCCGAGAGTGGTTCGAGCGCCGGTCCTCGCGCGCCAGCGACTGGCCGCTCGACCAGCTCTGCACCGCGAAGGGCAGCAGCACCGTCACTGTCGTCCTCCCCGCCATCGACGAGGCCTCCACAATCGGAGGCATCGTGGACGCCGTGCGCCGCGACCTCATGGACGTCGCCGTCCCGCTTGTCGACGAGGTCGTCGTCCTCGACTCTGGTTCCACCGACGCGACGGCTGCCGTCGCCAGAGCAGCCGGTGCTCGCGTCGTCCACCGCGACGATGTCCTGCCGAGCGTGCCGTCGGTGCCCGGCAAGGGTGAGGCGCTCTGGCGCTCACTGGCTGCGACGACCGGCGACATCGTCGTCTTCATCGACGCCGACCTGCTTGCCTTCCGGTCCGAGTACGTCACCGGTCTGATCGGTCCGCTGTTGACCGATCCATCCGTTCACTTCGTGAAGGCGATGTACGACCGGCCGATCACTGACGGTGCCGTGATTCACCCAGGTGGCGGCGGGCGCGTCACCGAGCTCGTCGCGCGGCCGCTGCTTAACCTGCACTGGCCTCAGCTAGCTGGATTCGTCCAACCACTGGCCGGTGAATACGCAGCTCGCCGCCACCTGCTGGAGCGGCTGCCGTTTGCCACCGGCTATGGAGTTGAGATCGCCCTGCTGATCGACTCGCTGGGCACCGTCGGGCTCGATGCGATGGCGCAGGTCGACCTGGGCGAACGAAGGCACCGCCACCACGACGACCTTCGACTCGGCCGCATGTCAGCCGAGATCTGGCAAACGGCTCTTGCTCGGCTGCACCAAAGCGGCGACCTGCAGTCGATCGAACCGACCTTGACGCAGTTCGTGCGGGACGCGTCCCAGTACCTTCCTGTCACGCACGATGTCACCGCCCTCGAACGTCCCCCGCTCCTCTCAGTTGTCAGCGACGAACACTTGCACCGCCGATGACAGCGCAGATCCTCTACAGCGATCTCGACGGCACGATGGTCGGCCCAGGCGGGTGCTTCGTTCGTGCGGCCGATGGGTCAACGACGCTCGATCCGACGCACGCGCTCATCGCGCTGCACGACGCGGGTGTCGCGCTCTCACTCGTATCTGGACGCACCCGCGCGCAGCTCCAAGAGGCCGCGCGCATCTTCGGCGCTGATGGCTTCATCGCCGAGATGGGGGCCATCATCGGTTGGGACCACGGTCGCCGCTCCAGCATGCTGACCGGTCAGACTCCGGCGGAGTTCTCCGGGCCGCTGGTGGCACAACTTGAGTCACTGGGACTGGTGGACGCCGTGCTCGTCGAGTTCGAGGGACGCCTGGAACACCACGCGCCTTGGCACCTCGGGCATGAGACCGACGTGATGATGCACGGTCGGGTTGACGTCGGTGTCGTCAACAAGTGGCTCGTCGAGAAGGGCTTCGGCTGGCTGGCGCTGGCCGACAACGGACGCCTGAACAGCACAGTGATGGACGGACTGGACGGGCCGCCGCATATTTACCACCTGATGGCGCGAGGTATCAGCAAAGGTGTTGGCGTCGCCGCCGACCTCGAGCGTCGTGGGCTCACGTCAACTGATGCCGTTGCCGTCGGCGACTCGCTGTCCGACCTTGAGATGGCGCCATCCGTCGAACGCTTCTTCCTGGTGCGCAACGGGGCTGAGGTGGCCGACATCAGGGCGGCAGCTGAGGCGCTGCCCAACGTGACCATCTGCGACGGCCCCCTCGGGGCAGGGTGGGCGCAGGCCGCCAGCTACTGCTCATTGCGGTAGTTGGCTGGGGGTTCATAGCCCCAGCCAACAAACCCAATGCTTGTGGGCCACCCTGTGCACAAAGCTGAAGTATCCCCCTTCCCCCGCTGGCTGTGGCAGGCTCAGCGCCGTGACCCCCCACGTAGCAGGAGACCCGTTAGTT
>JAJAYZ010000074.1 GCA_027118455.1 Actinomycetes bacterium | reverse complement strand
TCTCAGCGGCACCCTCGTGGTGACGCGCGAAGCCGCGCATCTGACCGGCGTTTCGGGGGGAGAAGTCGTCGTTGCCGCGCTCGCTCTCCACGATGTCGGAGTCGTTTTTGGCATCCCCGGCACGCACAACCTGTCGGTCTTCGACGCGCTCACCAGGTATGGCATCCGCACGGTGGCAACGACGCACGAGCAAGGCGCGGGGTACGCCGCAGACGGGTACGCGCGGACTTCGGGGCGTCCTGGCGTCGCTGTCGTCACCAGCGGTCCAGCGGTCTACAACGCTGCGACGGCTGTGGCGCAGGCATACTCCGACTCGATCCCGATGCTGCTCGTCAGCCCAGGGATGCCGCTCGACCTACCGGCAGGCGGGCCGGGAACGGGCTACCTGCACGAGGCCAAGGACCAGACCGGAGCAATGGATCGCATCGCTGCTCGGTGCATCCGAGTCACAACGCACCAGCAGATCGCTGACGCTGTCGCCGACGCCTTTGCGTCGTTCGCGGCAGGACGCCCCCGGCCGATCCACCTCGAAGTTCCACTCGACCTGCTCGATGCTGTAGGCGACGCAACTTTGGTTCAGGCGCAATCGTCGCCTCCAGCATCAGCACCTGCCAGCGTCATCGCTGAGGCAGCAGAACGTCTTGCCGCAGCGAAGCGCCCGATGATTGTCGCCGGAGGCGGTACCCGCCGAGCGGGGTCAGAGCTCCTGGCAGTCGCCGAGCGGCTGTGGGCCCCAGTCGCCACAACCATCAACGGCAAGGGATCGATCGACGAGCACCACCCGCTTGCGCTAGGCGCTCGGATGGGCACTGCAGCGGTGGTTGCCGCTGCTGACGCAGCTGACGTTCTGCTCGTCGTCGGAGCCGAGCTCGGTAACTCCGACATGTGGCAGGGCATGCTCGCGCCAACAGGCCACGTCATGCGCATCGATGTCGATGCGTCGATGGCCGATATCAACATCAGGGCAGACACCATGCTCGTTGGTGATGCGTCGACGGTTCTGGGCCAGCTGGACGTCGCACTTGCGACGTCGACATCTCGTGGTGGCGTTCCCGATTGGGTGACAGACCTTCGCACGACAGCCACCGCCGAGTCGGCGGAGGCTGGCGCTCGCTGGAGGCCGTGGGTCGACGCGATCGACGTCGGGCGTTCGCCGAGCGCGGTGATCGTCACTGACAACGCGATGTGCGTCTACTTCGGGACGATCGGCGTGCTGCCCATGCAGAACTCGTCGAGTTTCCACTTCCCGACGGGATTCGGGACGTTGGGCTTCACCGTTCCTGTTGCCGTTGGGTCAGCCTTGGCGGCACCGGATCGGCAGATCATCGGCATCACTGGCGACGGCGGATTGCTCTTTACCGCCACCGAGCTCGCTGTTGCCGCGGCTGAGCACCTGTCTATGGCGATCGTGGTGTTCGACAACAGCGGCTATGGCGAGATCAGGGCTGAGATGCTCGAGCGGGACGAGAAGCCTCTCGCCGTTGAAGCGCCCCCCCGTGACCTTGTACTTCTGGCTCAGGCACTCGGTGCCCGTGGAGTCCACGTCGAGACACCGGAGATCCTCATCGACGAGATACGCGCCGCCGCATCGCACCAAGGGCCAACGGTCCTCGTCATCAGCGAAACGCCCCCTCCGGAAGGATCACCCCGTTGAGCACCCACGACTCCTACCTCGAACTGACCTGGACGGACGAGGTCACCGGTATCAAGGGCTACGTCGTCATCGACACGCTGAGCCGAGGTGTCGCCGGTGGCGGCCTGCGCATGCGTGCCGGCGTCACGTTGGACGAGGTACGCGACTTGGCGCAGGCAATGACGTTGAAGGAGGCCGTTGTCTACACGCCTGGGGACCAATACATCCCGCTGGGTGGTGCCAAAGGAGGCATTGATTGCGATCCCTACGACCCGCGCGCCCGCGAGGTGCTCGCCCGGTTTGGCCGCGCGATGAAGCCGCTGATCGAGGCCCTCTTCGCTACCGGTGAAGACTTTGGTGTTCGCCAGGACGTGATGGACGAGGTGTTCGCCGAAGAGGGGATTAGGTCATCCGCGGAGTCAGCGTTGGGTCTGGTCGACGATGGTGCTGACGCTGCGCACGAGCGACTGAAGGTGGCGTTCGCGAAGTCCGTGCATGGAGTGGGCCTCGGCGAGCTCGTTGGTGGCTACGGCGTTGCCGAGGCCGCCCTGGCTGCCCTTGAGTTCCGTGGGCTGAAGCCGGCTTCGGCGACGGCTGTCGTTCAGGGTTTTGGCTCGATGGGTGGTGCCACCGCGCGCTACCTGGCTGCCGCTGGCGTCCGAGTCGTTGGCATCTCGGACAAGGATGGGTTGGTCTACAACTCCGAGGGTCTGGACGTTGAGCACCTGTTGGCAAACCGTGACGTGTTCGGTGTCATCGACCGCAACGGGCTCCAGCCCGGCGACGAACTGCGACCTGGGGGTGACTGGCTCGGCGCTGACGCGGATGTGCTGGTGCCGGCCGCCATGTCCTACGTGATCAACGCCGACAACGTCGACCAGGTGAAGGCCAGCGTCATCTGCGAGGCGGCCAACGTCGCGACCCTGCCCGAGGCGGAGACCGTCCTCCTTGAACGTGGGGTCACGGTCGTACCCGACTTCGTGGCGAACGTCGGGACGAACGCCTGGTGGTGGTGGGTGGCGTTCGCTGATATCGAACCGACAGCAGAGGCATCGTTCGCCAAGATCAGCGGCGTCCTGCGTCCGCTCACCCTCGAGCTGCTGACCAGAGCGCGTGGGGAGGCGATCTCACCGCGCGAGGCAGCGACAGCGATCTCGGAGGAGAAGCGCGCGGCTGTCGCCGAGCGCTACCCGACATCGGTGAAGTCAGCGGCGGTGGCTCGCTGATGGAGCGGCAACCGGCAGCCGACGCTGGCGCGCCGAACTCAGCTGCACTGGAGGCGCTCTTCGCACCGAAGAGCGTCGCCGTCATCGGAGCGAGCGACGACATCGGCAAGTGGGGTAACTGGGTGGCGAAGGGTGCGCTGGCTGGCCCAGTGCCCGTTTACCTCGTCAACGCGCGTACCGACGTCGTACTCGACCGACCGGCCGTACCGTCGCTCGTGCAGGCCGGGCTCACCGTAGACCTGGCAGTGGTTGCCGTACCTGCGTCGGCCTTCGAGGCCGCCGTCGACGACGCGCTGGGTGCAGGCGCACGAGCTATTGTCGGGATCAGTGCGGGGCTTGGTGAGACCGGTCCAGAAGGAAAGGCGCGCGAGCAGGCCGTCGTTGAGCGCGTCCGAGCGGCTGGTGCTGTGCTGCTCGGGCCGAACTGCCTGGGTGTGTCCGATGCGGCAGCGGGGCTCTCGCTGACCTCCAACCCGCTGCAACCAGGGGACGTTGCCTTCATCTCCCAGAGCGGCAACCTCTCGCTCGAGTTGGCGCAACTGCTCGACGACTACGGTTTGGGCTTCTCACGTTTTGCCAGCCTGGGCAACCAAGCTCATCTCGACGCCGCAGACCTGGTCGAGGCGACCGTGTCACATGACAGCACCAAGGTGATCGCGGTCTACTGCGAGGACTTTCGCGACGGCCGGCGCTTTGCGCAGGCTGCGCTGGATGCGCGAAATGCTGGCAAGGCGGTGGTCCTCTTGACCGTGGGAGCCAGCGAGGCATCTGCTCGCCAGGCGTCATCGCATACTGCCTCGTTGGTGTCGTCCTCGGATGTGGTGGACGCCGCCTGTGCCGCCTGTGGCATCGTGCGCGTCAACACGCCATCGCAAATGGTCGATGCCATCGCGCTGCTTCGTGAGAGCCCGATTGCCCGCGGACGAAAGGTGGCGATCATCACCGACGGCGGCGGGCACGCATCGATAGCGGCAGACGTCGCGGAGTCCCTCGACCTGTCCGTGGTGCACTTCAGTGAAGGGCTCGCCGCAGCGGTTGCAGCTGAACTTCCAGCAGCAGCGACCAGTGTCAATCCGATCGATGTGGCCGGTGGGGGAGAGCAAGACCTGTCGTGCTTCGGCCGGGTCGTGCGGTCGGTACTCACCAGCGGTGAGGTCGACGCGATGGTGGTCAGTGGCTACTTCGGCGGTTACGAGCAGTACGGCGAGGCATTAGCTGAACTCGAGGTAGAGACCGCAGGAGCACTCGCCGACGCGGTGACAGCGTCCGGGCGCCCCTTGGTCGTGCACTCGATGTTCCCGCAGGGGTCGGCGGCCACCGAGCTGCGTGCTCGCGGAGTCCCGGTCTACCGCACGATTGAGGGGGCTCTGCTGGCGCTCGGCGAAACGGCCGGCGTCGCGCCGGTCGGTCTGGCGGCAATTCCGCAGGCAGAACCGCCCATGGGTGCATTCGGCTACTGGGAGGTCCGTGCCGCGCTCCTTGAGGCCGGGGTGAACTTTCCTCAGGCGCACCTGGTGGCCTCCGATGCTGAGTTCGAGGAGGCGCTTTCGTCCATCGAGTTCCCGGTTGTGCTCAAAGCCATGGGCCTGCTGCACAAGACCGACGTCGGCGGAGTGCGACTCGGTATCGCCGATTCCGATGAGCTCCGCATTGAGTACCGGGCCATGGTTGATCGGCTCGCTCCTCCGGCGGTCACGATCGAGCAGATGGTCGACACCACCGAGGGTGTCGAGCTGATCGTTGGCGTTCGAAGAGATGAGCGCTTCGGACCCGTTGTCATGGTCGGTGGTGGCGGAATCCTCACTGAGGTGCTTGACGACGTCGCGACATCGTTGGCCCCTGTCGACGCATCACGGGCAACCGATCTTCTCCGGACGCTCCGTACGTCAGCGTTACTCGACGGCGTGCGTGGACGCCCAGCCGTCAACGTGGAAGCGGCAGCCAGTCAGGTCGCTTCGATCACCCGGTTCGCCTGTGCGCATCCGGAGATTGCCGATCTTGAGGTCAATCCACTACTCGTCACCGTGAACGGTGCGGTGGCACTTGATGCCAGGGCGATCGCGTTCAGCGACCCCAAGGACGAAACCGAGGGGAACTAGCCAGTCATGGACTTCAGTTACACGCCGGATCAGCAGCGACTCATCGCGCGGGTCCGCGAGCTCGGTGACTTCATCAAGCCGTACGAGCTTGAGTGCGAGATGAACAATGGTCTGACGCCTGAGGCGCATGCCACTATCCGGCAGGCAGTCCTTGACGCCGACCTGCAGGCAGTGAACATGCCTCGTGAGTGGGGAGGCGCTGGCCTTACGACCATCGAGCAGATCCTCTACCACGAGGGTCTTGGTCGGCTGACGAACGCTCTGTGGGACACCGTGTGGCGTCCGGCGAACGCGCTCAAGGCGTGCACGCCTGAACAGCGCGAGCGCTACCTGCTGCCAGGGATTCGGGGAGAGAAGCGGGACGCCATTGCTGTTACTGAGGAGTTCGCCGGGTCCGATCCGCTGGCGATGGCGACGACGGCCAAGCAGCAGGGTGACAAGTTCATCATCAACGGCGAGAAGTGGTTCGTGACCGTTGGTGACGTGGCCGACTTCATCTTGACGCTCGCCTGGGTCGACGACCTGCCGACCCTCTTCATCGTCGATCGAGATGCACCGGGGCTTTCGATCAGCCGCACGCCGAAGTACACACACACCTTCGTGTACGAACACCCGGAGTTCCTCTACGACAACGTCGAGGTCGGTCCGGGACAGGTTCTTGGTGAGATCGGTCAGGGGTACGACCTCATCCGAGACTGGTTTGTGGAGGAGCGCCTGATGATCGGTGCGCGCACTGTCGGCGCAGCCACCCGGGCGATCGAGGAGTCCGTCGACTTCGCGACGAGCCGGATCCAAGGCGGCGGACCGCTGATTGGCCACCAACTCATTCAGGCCATGCTGGCCGACATGATCGTCGACACCACCGGAGCGCGGACCTTGGTCTACCAGGTCGGCTGCGAGATCGACTCCGGTCAACTCGACCGCAAGACGCTTCATGCCAAGGCGGCCGTCGTGAAGCTGGCCGCGTCAGAGGCTGCTGGCCGCGTCGTCGACAAGGCTGTGCAGATCCACGGTGGACGGGGCTACATGCGTGACTTCGCCGTTGAACGGCTCTACCGCGAGCTGCGCGTCGACCGCGTGTGGGAAGGCACCTCGGAGATCCAGCGGCTCATCATCGGGAACGAGATCGCCAAGCGCGGCGTCGACGCGCTGCTGGCGTTCCCGAACCGGGGATCTGCCGGGTAGGCTACGGCGCTCAGAAGTCGATACCGGCTGCCTGATCGGCGGCGAGCTCTGCGTCGATGAGAGCGATCTCCGCATCGGTGAGCGGGCGGGAGCGGCCGGTGGTCGTGTCGCGGGGGACGACCACCGCCCCGCCCTCAGCCGCGAGCGAGCCATCCGGCTTGCGGACGATCTCGCGGCTGCGGACGCTCGACCTGCCGTACCCGACGACGCGGCTCAGCACGGTGACTTCACCGTCGTCCTGCGTGACCTCGTTGCGGAAGTCGATGTCGACATGAGCGAGCACGAAGTCGAGTGCTTCTGGGCCGAAGAGACCGACCATGACGGTGTCGCGCGCTTCTTCGAGGTAGTTGAGGTACACGGCGTTGTTGACGTGCCGGTACGCGTCCATGTCGGCCCAGCGCACACGAATGGTGACTTGTTTCACGCAGCCGACCTTAGTGGCCGAGCTGGACGGCCATGGCCGAGATGTCAGCGGGCGTGACGCGGCAGCAGCCGCCGACGAGCCGGGCGCCCTCGGCGACCCATCGCTCGACGGGGAAGTGTGGATCGGACTCGGCAGCGACCCACGTTCTGTTCATGGCGTCCCATCCTTCGCCGCTGTTCGGGTAGATGACGACGGGCTTGCCGGTGCGTGCCGCGACACTGACCGCTGCAGTCGCGTCGCTCGGAGTCGAACAGTTGACGCCGACGGCGATGACGCTGGGAACGCCGGCGGCCATCGCGAAGACGTCGTCGAGTGGCTCGCCCGCTCTCGTTCGTGCTCCGTCGATCGACACCGATACCCAGCACTCGAGCCCCACCTCGTCGACCTCAAGGAGCACCGCCTCGACCTCGGTGGCGCAGGGCAGCGTCTCGAAGGCCAACACATCAGCGCCCGCGGCTGCCAGGACCTCAATCCGGGGTCGGTGGAACTCGCGGAGCTCACCGACCGTCAGCCCGTAGCCACCGCGGTACTCAGAGCCGTCTGCGAGCATCGCGCCGTACGGTCCGATGGAGGCGGCGACCCACGTCGGCCGGCCCGTCACCTGGTTGGCCGCCTCGCGGGCGAGCAACACGCTCTTCTTCATCAGGGTGGCTGTCTGCGCACGGTCGATGCCGTTGGCGGCAAACCCGTCGAACGTCGCTTGGTACGACGCAGTGGTTGCGACCTCAGCGCCCGCGGCAAAGAAGGCAGTGTGCGCCTCGATGATCGCGTTCGGCTGGTCAAGCAACAGCCGCGCTGACCAAAGATCGCCAGAGATGTCGTGTCCGAGCAACTCAAGCGTTGTCGCGAGCCCGCCGTCGAGCAGCACGGGACGCTCGGCCAGCTGTTCGCTGAGGGACCTGGCTTCATGGTGGCTCGGCACGGGTTCAGGATACGAGAGCGCAATCAGATGTTGACGAGAAGGGCGCCCATTCATGCAGGACGGCGGAGATCCGTCTCCACCCGTCGAGTCACCGCGCGCGAGTTGAATCGGCATGCGGATAGTGGGCTCCGACAATCCACCCACCGATGTGCTCGGGCTCGGCATCGAGCCGTACGATCTCGACGGAGTCGCCGACGTGGATCTCGCCACCAGTAACCACCCAGGAGTACAGCGCAAGCACCCCCCAGAAGTCCGTTCGGATGCGGCGGAATACGTCGAGGTCTTGCTCCCCGCTCTCGGGGTCGATGCTGGTGACGATGCATCGGCCACGAACTGAGTGGAGGCCGATGCGCACGGAACCGATGGCCAGGGCCCAACCCTGCAGATCCGCTCATCTGACCCGGTCAGCCCTGCAAGGACGACGTTGGGACGCAGTCGGCGCACATCGTGACCCCAGGCCGCCACGGCAGCATCGGTGGCGACCAGGAGATTGAGCACGTCGAAGCGATCGGTGCTTTGGTCAGCGACCCGTCCAGCATCAGCGCCTGCGCGCGCCGCAACAAGAGCGGCCGCTTCCGGCGACTTCTACGGGTGCCCCTCGACCACTGGATCTCCGTCAGCGCCGGTGGTCGCCTACAGGCTTAGCAGGCCGTGTCGGGTGCGGCCCGTGAAAGGCCCGCGGGGACCGGCAACATGGACGACGCGATCGTCGGCGACGCCGTCCTGGGTCAGAACAGCACTCGCCAACTGTTCGCCGCGCAGCGACTTGACCGGGTAGCGCCAGAGCTGATCGACGGTGATGCCCGTCATGGATTCCCTTCGTCGCCTGGCTACCTGCGAGATGTCAATCCCTGCTGCCTTCAAGGGATTCCCGGTCAACTCCGGCGGCCATGGCAATCGCCACCGTGCTCACACCGAGAGTCACCAGATTGGTGTGTGGGCCTTCACAGGGGCTTGATGAGGATGAGGCAGGGGTTCGCCCCCCAGAGTCCGTGGATCTCCTCGAGCGGGACGTAGCCCATCGCCCGGTAGAACTGCGTCGTCTTGGCGTATCCCTCGTCGAGGCGAGACGGCCCCAGGGTCTTCACCTGCGACAGCTGGACCCCGCCGGCCCGCATGTCGAACTCGGCGGCAACAACCAACGCCCGCCCGATGCCTCGCGATGGAACTCAGGCGCTACGGCCACGAGGTGGATCTCAGCCGACAGCGGGTTGTGCGCTGTCGTCAGAAGGACTCCAACCACAGCACCGGATGAGCGATCCACCGCGAGATAGTTGGGTTTGGCTCGTGCGTCCTCGACGTACTGCAGAGTGGCGTCCTCAATCCCGAACCACTCCGGAAGCAAACGGAGCAGGTGTTCGACCGCCTCCGAGTCTCGACGGTCTCGGACGATCTGGGCGGATGTCTCGGTGCCACGATTCACCCGCCCATAGTGCCGAAAGCACACGGCGGCGTCGATCAGTTATCGGCAGGCAGCGAGACTCTTCCGCGCACTAGGGCTTGCGTTTGTACTCGGCTTGCGCCTGCGCGTAGATGCGCTGGAGCGTTGGATCCGTGCTGCGACCTGCTGTACGTGCGGCCCGGTAGGCGGCTGCCTGTGCGTCACGTTCGGCGAGCCGTTGTTCGACCTGGTCGGAATGGTCCGGGTACGCCGCCAGGACGAACGATGGCAGGGCATCGCAGATCTTGAGCGCAGTCGCGACTGTACGACCTGCCCTTCCTGAGGCCACCCGAGTCTGTTGGGTGTACTCCCACCACACATGGATCGCATTCCCAGCAAAGGTCACGGCGGCGCCGTCGGGAACTTGATCCAAGATCAGCGCTATCACGTGCGGTGCCAGAACGTCGGACGCGAATCGGATATCGGCTGCATGAACAGAGTGTCGCGATGCAAACGCCAACGACTCGGTCTCCCAGTCTGTGCCGGGATCATCGATGTCACCGGGGCGCCGCGGCAGGATGACCAGGCTTGGCAGCCACGCGCCTACGAGTTGCGGCATGCCTCCGACCCAGTGCCGTACGCCTTGGTCAGCCGGTCTAAATGCTGCGAGCCCTAGGTCGGACAACTGAGGGCGGTGGTTTTCTGTCAAGGCGGAAATGGCCATCACAGCGCCGCCGAGGAAGTCGACGTCCGGCTCGGTGTCTCCCAGGGGGAGTGATGGTGGAGGCGCGGTCTGAACGGACACCGCGACGTTGTTCTGGCCCTCGCCAGGATCGGTAGTCGGCGCTGCTTCGCGAGCCGCAACCCAAAGAAGCGAGTGGTGCGATCCGATGTCGTCACCCATCCGGTGCAGTGACGACAGCCCAGCCGCGGTGCGCGCCAGGGCACTCTGCGCCCAGAGGTCGACGAGAGGGGTCACCGGCACCCACACGCCCTCCCAACAGGGGGAGTCGTCGGGTGGATGCATTGTCGTTCCAGAGGTCGAGTCGTCGAAGTCAGTTCAGCTGTCGACGCCGAGGACGCCTTCCTTGATCGATCTCTGCCCCCTCACACGGTGCGGCGGTACGTTTCTTCGGTGACTATCGCGCCCGGCGCTGTACTTGGGACCGTTCTCGGGGTCTGGGCCTACCCCGACGACGAGGCATACCTGTCGTCTGGGTTGATGGCTCAAGCCGGCGCCGCTGGCTCACGGGTCGTGTTCGTCACAGCAACCCGTGGGGAAGGAGGTTCGCTCGACCGCGAGCGCTGGCCGCCGGATGAGCTTGGCGAGGTGCGGGCCGCAGAACTGCAGAGGTGCCTTTCCATGGTGGGCGTGCAAGAGCACATCTTCCTCGATCTTGGCGACGTCGACTGGCATACCCCGCTGCGGAACGAAGACGCAGATGCGGTCGACGCCGTCATGGCGCGAGTGGCCACTAACACGATGTTGACCTTCGGGCCAGATGGCATCACCAACCACGAGGGACACAAGTCGGTGAGTCGTTGGACGACAGAGGCCTTCCGCCGTTACGCGCCCGCGGGAGCCGGGCTGGATTACGCAGTCCACTCGCGGGAATGGGGCGAGGAGTTCTTGCCGCACCTGGAGTCGCTGGGGGCGTTTCGAGATGGTGCTGAGCCGCCGATCGTCGATGATGACCAGATGCACCTCGACCTTCGGATGGATGGTGACCTCCTCGAGTTGAAAAGTGGCGGCGATCATGGAGCACCGGAGTCAGATAGCTGGATTGGCCGTTGCATTTGGTGCCGATCGTTGGAGCCGAGCCATGGCCCGTGAGTCCTTTCGATGCGCGGAACGGAAGAGTGAATGAGCGGCTGGTTCGGACTACTCGGTTCAGGCGAGTTCCAACCTTGGTCCCACGAAGTCGATGCCTGGTTGCTCGATCGAGTGACCGGCGATGGTCGGGTGCTCGTTGTCCCAACGGCGTCCGCGCCGGAGGGGGACGAGGTGTTCAGCGGATGGGCGCAGACTGGGCTTGCCCACTTCGCGGAGTCGGGGGTGACTGCCGAGCTTCTCGAGGTGCGGGACCGAACTGATGCCGACGACCGATTGATCGCTGAGCGGGTGGAGTCGGCGTCGCTGGTCTACTTCTCCGGAGGTAACCCTGCCTACCTTGCCGCCTCACTCAAAGGCACTGCATTGTGGCGGACCATCATCAACGGGCTGGACCGAGGCATGGGGTACATCGGGTGTAGCGCGGGCATGGCTTGCCTGGGCCGCAAGGCTCCCGACAGCAGTGTCGAGAGTTTCTCTCCCGATCTCTGGCGGCAGGGCCTCGAGCTCTTTCCGCGCGCGTGGCTCGGGCCACACTGGGACATGTTGGACCGTTTCGCACCGGGTCTCGTTGACCACATGATGCGTACGGTGCCCGCCGACGACCTACTGGTGGGCGTCGACGAGCAGACTGCCATGGTCGGAGATGGGGATCGCTGGCAGGTCGTCGGACGCGGCGGTGTTCACGTCAGGACAGTTGACGACTGGACTCGGTACGGATCCCCCGACGAGTTGACGCTGTTACTTTCCACAGAGGTCGATGGCCAGGAGGTCACCATGACGAAGTCGGCGATGACGGATTCGCTCGTGATCGGGAACCTGCATCTCGACCTTCCCCTCTCGCCCGATGCCACGACCTCCCGAACGGTGGTCAGCAACGATGTGGCTCGGGTGGTGGCCTTTGCCATGGATGCCGGTCAAGAGCTCACCGACCACTCTGCCCCTCGTCCCGCGGTGATCCAGGTGGTCGAGGGAGATCTTGCATTGACGGCGGCCGGTGTGCGTCATGAGCTCACCGTCGGCGACGTGGTGTACCTTGCGGCGAGCGAGCGTCACGCGGTTGTCGCTCTGACGCCCTGCCGATTCATCCTGGTTCTCGTCATGACCGCGCCCTGACATCACACGGTGCCCCCGGCAGGATTCGAACCTGCGCACACGGCTCCGGAGGCCGATGCTCTATCCCCTGAGCTACGGGGGCGGGGACTTCGGGAGGCTATCAGCGGGAGCGGGTTGCACTTCAGTCGGCCCGACTCGTTGTGATTTGCGATAGCGCGCTGCGGCCTGACGCGATGGGACAGGGAGCATGGATGGGGCCGATGACAGAGTGCAGCCAGCCGAGCAGCTGATGCGCGGTAGCGATCTGCTCGGTCAGTACAACCGGTATGAATCGGACCCGCCATCGGCCGAGCTCTTCGTGGTGAAGGCAGATCTGGATCTCGTCCTCGAGGCCATCATGATCGACTTGGTCGGGTGGAACCTCACCACGACCGACGATGCGCTTGCCTCGGCACTGGTTGAGCGCGGCGCTCTTCCCACTCGACACTTCTCCCTGATGACCGTCGACGTTGCCGCTCAGGACTGGCAGTCATCGGAGTCCGTCCCGATGGATGCCTACGACATTCGCCTGCTGACCGCCGAGAGCGAGGTTCCACGCGAGGTCATCGGCTTGGTTCGGTCGGCCTACCCTCCCGGCCATCCCGATGAAGAGCTCGGGAGTGATGACGACATCGTGCGCGACATCAGACGAGCGTTGGACGGTCGTCGGCTCGGTGCCCTCATGCAGATGAGCGCCCTGGCGTTCGACGGCGAGCGGCTGGTGGGATTGATCATGGTCAACCGCGTTCCCGGGGTCTCGCCCACCGGGGGGCCTTGGGTCACCGACCTTTGTCGCGATCCGGATCTGCGCTACGCCGGGTTGGGGCGCGCCCTCTTGGTCCGCGCGCTCGGTCTCTGTCAAGGGGCCGGGGAGTCATCGGTGTCGCTGGCCGTGACCGAGGGCAACTCGGCGCGACGGCTTTATGAGTCGCTAGGGTTCACACTGGTGGCCACGACGCGCAAGGTGCGCCTCCCGGGGTAAGGCCTAGGGAGGCAAGTGATGCGGCGTCCCGGTTCCGTGGGGGTTAAGATCATCGAGACACGAAGCATATTTCAGGAGCGATGATGGGGTCCAACGCCCAGCGCCGGCGCGAAGAGCGCGAGAAGAAGGTTGCGCAGATGCGCAAGGAAGACACCAGTCGGTCGCGCCGCTCTAACTTCCTGCTCAGCGCGGGCCTCGTAGTCGCCGTGGTGCTTGCCGTTGGCGGTGTGGTGTGGGCCGTGCAGGCCGGAACCGAGGACCCGACGCCTGGCGCTCTCGATCAGGTAAAGGTGTATGACTACCAGCCGGAGAAGCACACCACCAATCCGGTCGAATACACCGAGTCACCGCCGGTAGGTGGCGAACATGATCCGACTCCGCAGACCTGTGGGTTCTACGATGAGGAAATCTCCAGCGAGAAGGCCGTCCACTCCCTTGAGCACGGGGCGGTGTGGATCACCTACGACCCAGCGGCCGACGATGGAGACGTCAACACCCTGAAGAGTCGGCTGACTGAGAACTACACCCTCCTGTCTCCCTACCCGGACCAGTCGGCCCCGGTGGTGGCAACCGCCTGGAACACCCAGCTCGAGCTCGACGGCGTTGACGACCCGCGCCTCGACGACTTCGTGACCGAGTTCCGGCAGGGCCCCCAGACGCCCGAGCCAGGAGCGACTTGCTGAGCGCAGATCGCGCTACCGATGCGGAATCTTTACCCTCGATTTCACTGAACGGTCGACCAGCGAACCAACACATGGCAGGCTGACGCCATGTCTCTCGACTTCGCTGATATCAACCCAGCGGCAGCCAAGGCCGCCGACACCCAGAGCAGTTCAGATCTGCCGTCCCGGGCGCAGTACGTCGTCGTCGGTGGGGGCGTGATCGGCACCTCGATCGCGTACCACCTGGCGACGATGGGCGCCACGGACGTCGTACTCCTGGAGCGCAAGCAGCTCACGTCGGGCACCACCTGGCATGCCGCCGGCGAGGTGGTCTCCGGCGGAGCCTCGGAGGACCCCCTGTGGATGGCGCGGTACTCGCGCGACCTGTACAACAAGTTGGAAGAGGAGACCGGCCTGTCGACCGGCTTCAAAGACGTGGGCTACCTACAGCTGGCCACGACCGAGCGCCGCGACGAGGCGTACCGGCGGGAGACCGCCTACATGCGGTCGATCGGTATGGAGAAGCAGATCCTGGCGCCGCAGGAGATCCTCGACATCGTCCCGCTGATGCAGGTGGACGACGTCATCCACGGGTTCTGGACGCCAGACGAGGGCCGTGCCAACCCGGTCGACGTGACCATGTCGATGGCCAAGGGCGCCAAGATGAAAGGCGCCCAGATCTTCGAGAACACCGAGGTCATCGACTTCTGTATCAAGGATCACCGGGTCGTGGGGGTCGTGACCGAGCGCGGCACCATCGAGTGCGACAAGGTCGTGCTGGCTTCGGGTCTGTGGGGCCGCGAGCTTGCGGCCAAAGCCGGGGTCACCGTCCCCTTGCAGGCTGCTGAGCACTATTACCTGCTGACCGAGCCGATTGACGGCGTCACCCCCGAGAACGTGCCGGTCATCGAAGACCCCGAGGCCTACAGCTACTACCGCGAAGAGGGCGGCGGCCTGCTCGTCGGCATGTTCGAGCCGGTCGGTGCGGCGTGGTCGTTGGACGGCACTCCCAAGGAGTCGGCGTTCGCTGTGCTGCCCCCGGACTGGGACCGCCTCTCGCCCTTCCTGGAGAAGGCGATGAAGCGCTTCCCCGCTCTGGAGGACGCCGGTATCCGCACCCTCTTCTGCGGCCCCGAGAGCTTCACCGACGACATCTCGCCGATGCTGGGCGAGTCGCCCGAGGTGGACGGGCTCTACCTCGCCTGCGGCCTGAACTCCGTTGGCATCCTCATGGGTGGCGGGCTCGGCCACGTCATGGCCCAGTGGTTGATCGAGGAGTACCCACCGATCGACCTCACCGAGGTTGGCGTCGATCGCACCCACGAGTTCCAGGCGACGAGGTTGTTCCGTAAGGAGCGGACCGTCGAGCGTCTTGGCTTCTTGCTCAACGACCTGTCGTGGCCCAACGCCATGCCGAAAGAGGGCCGCAACGTCCGGCGTGGGCCCTTCCACGAGCAGCACCTGGCCGACGGCGCGTACCTGGTGGCGTCAAACGGGTGGGAGTACCCGGAGTTCTTCAGCGGCCCAGGCGCAACTCCCAAGGTCGAGTGGGGGTTCAAGCGCGGCGAGGCGTTTGAGCGCACCCGTGACGAGCACCTGAACGCGCGCGAGAACGTCGGCGCGATCGACATGACGATGATGTCCAACTACTTGGTGCAGGGTCCGCACGCGATGCAGGTGCTGAACCGGGTGTGCGCCAACGACATCGAGACCGAGATCGGACGCATCGTCTACACCCAGTGGCTCGACGAGCGGGGTGGCATCATCGCCGACGTCACCGTCACGCGTCAGGCCGACGATCAGTTCTTGGTGATCAGTGCCGACAACGTCCACCGACGCCTGCCGGCGTGGATCAGGCGGAACACCACCGAGGGTGAGTTCCTGACCGTGACCGACGTCACCAGCGGACTGGGGCTTCTCACGGTCCAGGGCCCACGCTCCCGCGAGCTGTTGCAGCGTCTTAGCCCGAATGACTGGTCGAACGAGGCGTTCCCGTATCTCACAGCGCAGAAGGTCGAGCTCGGCTACACGCCGCTTTGGGCGCTGCGAGTCACCTACGTCGGTGAGCTCGGCTGGGATCTGCTGATCCCGACTGAGTTTGGCGCGACGTTGTACGACCAGATCCGCGCAGCTGGTCAAGACCTTGGGTTCAAACCAACCGGCGTCGGTGCACTGTCGTCGATGCGCATGGAGAAGGCCTACCGCGACATGGGACACGACATCGACTCGACGGACACGCCGCTGGAGGCCGGTCTTGGATTCGCGGTTGCGTGGGACAAGCCGGAGGGCTTCGTCGGACGCGAGGCGCTGCTGAAGCAGAAGGAGAGCGGGCCGCTGAAGAAGCGCCTCGTCAACGTCTTGCTCGGGTCGCCAGACTTCGACCTCGTTGGGGCTGAGCCGATCTTCATCGACGGGGAGCCCGTCGGGTCGCTCCGGGTTGGTGCCTTCGGGTACTCGTTGGGTGCCGCGTGCGGGATCGCCGATGTCGAGCGCGAGGCCGGGTTCACCGCTGCTGACATCAACGGTGGAAGCTTCGAGGTGGACATCGCCGGCACACGCGTACCCGTGAAGGCGTCACTGCGACCGTTCTTCGACGCCGAACGGAGCCGCCCGCTGTCCTGATCTTGAGTCTCGCCGTGGTTCCATCGTGGGTATGAAAACAGGTTCGCGCTTTACGCTCGCTGTCTCTGTCGTGTTTGCGCTTGGGTCGCTGGTGGGTTGCTCGATCAACGCCGAGCCCACTCCTGAGCCCACCGACGGAGGGATCGAAGGCGTTCAGACGTTTGGGGACCTCGCCCGCGATCACACCACGGACGACGTCGAATACCCACATAGTCCACCTGTCGGGGGCGACCATGACCCCCAGTGGATGGACTGCACGGGCACCGTCTACGAGCAGCCGCTCCGGAACGAGAACGCGGTGCACTCGCTCGAGCACGGCGCGGTGTGGATCACGTACACCGACGCGGTCTCTCAAGCCGACATCGACGCCTTGGCAGCCAAGGTCGAAGGACAGCCGTACTCATTCATGAGCCCGTATCCCGACCAAGGGTCGCCGATCACGTTGACCGCCTGGGGCGTCCAGCTCGGTCTTGAAAGCGCTGACGACCCGCGCGTCGACGAGTTCCTCACCGCCTACCGTTCCGGCCCCCAGACACCAGAGCCCGGCGCCACCTGTGGGTCAGGGCTGCTGGAGTGAAGATCCTGACGGTGGCGGTCGCGGCGGCCGCGGCGCTCATCCTTGGTCTCGTGCTTGGCGCACTTCTGCTGGGTCATGAGAGCGAGCCAGGGGACCAGTCGCCCGAGGCCGGGTTTGCGCGTGACATGTCGGTGCACCACGCCCAGGCGGTCGAGCTTTCCTTCATCGTTCGCGACCGCACGCAAGTCCCTGAAGTGCGTGTAATGGCCTACGACATCATCAACACCCAGCGTGCCCAGATCGGGATGTTCAGTGGCTGGCTCCAGCAGTGGGAGCTTCCGCAAACCTCGGTGCGCCCACCGATGGAGTGGACCGACCATGGGCACGGCGGTGTGATGATGCAGTCCTATGACGACATGCCGGGCATGGCATCTGACGCCGATCTGCAGAAACTGAAGGACGCGTCCGGTGTAGAGGCTGAGCGGCTCTTTCTCGAGTTGATGATCGAGCATCACAAAGGCGGGGTCGAGATGGCCGAGGTAGTGCTGCCGCTCACCGACCGCAGCGAGGTGACCTACCTGGCCGACACGCTCGTTGCCGGCCAGCAGGCCGAGATCGCGACCATGGAAGACATGCTCGCCGCCCGCACTTAAAACCCTTGCCCGCCGCGTGTCGGCGCGACCGGGGCATGAAGACTTATCTACCCTTCTGGCGTGTTCGGGTAGCGCAAAAGGCAAGGTAAGTCTTCACGCATCGGGTTTGTGGCCCATGGCGGAGTGGCGTGCGGGTGTGACTCCGGTCAAGGGCAGCGCCGCACTCAGGGGCCAAGTCGGCCGCCCAGACGGACACTCGGCGGGGCGAGGGCTACTTGTCCTGTGAACTAGTGGCCGCTCAGTAGGTCTAGGGCTTTGTCGAGGACGGTCGCGTGACGACCGGTGCGCTCCTCGCGGCTGTCGACCCACGCGGCAAGTCGCATGCCGGCGTTGACGCCGGCGAAGCGCAGCGGCTCCGGTTCGAAGGACCGCGACTCATGCCCGACCCACGGAAGCGTGGTTAGGTCGCTCGCTGTCCCGGTGATGAGGTCGGCCAGCGTCCGCCCGGCAAGGTTGGTGAGCGTCACGCCGTCGCCGGCGTACCCGCCAGCGGTGGCGAACCCGGTTGACCGCTCGAAACGCACGGCGGGGAACCAGTCGCGCGGTACGCCGAGGACGCCACCCCACCGGTGGGTGACGGAAACGTCATGCAGGGCGGGGAAGAGTTTGATCAAGCTATGGCGCAAGGCCTCGTGCACGCCGCGAGGGTGTTCGAAGGCGGGGTCCATCCGCGATCCCCACCGGTAGGGCGCTCCGCGACCGCCGAGTGCGATGCGGCCGTCGGCTGTTCGCTGTGCGTAGATCAGGAATCGACGGTCGTCGTTGAGAGTCTCGCGATCGCGCCACCCGATCTCGTCCCAGAGATGGTCGGGCAGGGGCTCAGTGGCGATCATCAGCGAGTACATGGGCAGCATGGCACGTCGGTACTGCGGAAGGGTTGCGGTGTAGCCCTCCAGAGCGCGAACCACTACCTCGGCGCGCACCGTCCCGAGTGCGGTACGCACCACTCCCGGCTCGATGGCCGTGACCTCGGTGCCCTCGTAGATGGTCACACCGCGGCGTTCGGTGGCGGCTGCTAGTCCGCGCACCATGCGCGCGGGGTGGATCGCGGCGCAGTGCGGCATGTACAGGCCACCGAAAACCCCGTCGGCGTCGATCCGAGCTGTCGCCTCGCGGCGGTCGAGGAGCGTGATGTCATCGTCGGTCTGGTCCCATTCGCGCGCGTGGGCGAGCTGCTGCTGCAGCCGGTGCCACTGAAGGGGAGAGGTGGCGAGCCGCAGGTAGCCACCCTTGGCGTAGTGAGCATCAATACCTTCATCAGCGGCCACCTTGCCCACGACATCAACAGCTACGTTGGCGGCTCGCTGCATCCGCAGCGCCTCTTCTCGCGAGGACTCCTGAGCGACCGCCTCCCAGCTAGTGGGCAGAAATGCGGACGCCCAGCCGCCGTTGCGGCCCGATGCGCCAAATCCGGCGAACTCCTTCTCGAGCACCACGATACGAAGCGAGGCATCGCGCTGCGCGAGGTAGTAGGCAGTCCAGAGCCCGGTGAAGCCTCCGCCGACGATGGCGACATCAGCGTCGATGTCCCCGGGAAGCGCCGGACGCTGGACGTCGAGATCGCCATCGGGGAGGGAGTCGTGCCAGTACGAGATCGAGTGCGGTGCGGCGTCCATGGCTCCCCCATCGTTTCCGTATCGGGATACGGTATAACGGTGGGTATGACCGACGTCAAGCGGAAGGGCCGACCGCCGGCGCATGACCGCGATGAGCTTTTGCGACAGGCCCGCACTGTCGCGGTGGAGCGGGGCTTTGAGGCGCTGCGGTTTGCCGACGTTGCGGAGGCGACCGGTGTTCCGGTGAGTTCGCTGCAGTACGCCTTCGGCACCAGGGACGCGCTCGTTCGCGAGGTTCTGCGAGCCGGTGTCGCGGAGGAGCTCACTCGGCTAAGAGCGGCGGTCGAGCGTGAGCTCGACCCCTGGACCAGGATCGAGACCTTCATCCGACTCGGAATCTCGATCGACGACGGCCAGCGTCGCCAAGGGTGGCTGCTCTGGATGGAGTACTGGCGAGCCGCCTCTCGCGACGAAGAACTGCGCGTGGAGTCAGCAGGTGTGGCCCGCGGCTGGCGACTCCTCGTTCGGCGCGCTGTCGAAGACGGCGTGACGACCGGCGACTTCGCGATCGACGGAACTGCCGAGGAAGTCGCCGCCTCACTGGTCGCACTCGTCGACGGGCTCTCCTTGCAGGTCGAGGTCGGTGACGACCGAATGCGCTCAGCCCGCGCGACCCGGACAGCGATGCGCTCGGCTCGCCGAATCCTTGGTACGACCGGCCCGTGACAGCAATCCTGCTGGCGCTTGGCTCGTCGATCGCCTTCGGCCTCACCGACTTCCTCGGCGGACTGGCTGCGCGTCGCGCGCACATCTTCCTGCTCGGTGCGTTGACGCAGCCGCTGGGGTTGGTGATCTTGCTGCTCGTCGCGCCGCTGGTCGGGGGGACCGTCACCTCTGAGGTTTGGTTCTGGGGCGCCGTTTCGGGCCTCGGCGGGGCCTTCGCATACGTGATGCTCTTCCGGGCCCTGGCGATCGGGCCGATGAGCGTCGCCTCACCGATCTCAGCCCTGGTTGCTGTGGTGCTCCCGGTTCTTGCCGGGCTGGCGTTCGGCGAGCGGCTTCCGCCGCTGGGTTGGGTCGGGATCGCTGTCGGCATGGTGGCGGTGGTGATGGTGAGCCAGGTGCACGAGGACGCCCCTCATCCGGTGTCGCTGCGGGTTCTGCTGCTGGCGTTCGGCGCCGGAGTGTTCATCTCGGTGTTCCTGGTAGCGCTGGAGCGCGCCCCCGATGACAGCGGGTTGTGGCCCTTGGTGGTCGTCCGCATCATCACGTCAGTCCTTCTGGTCTCTGCTGCTCTGGGGACGAGGGTCCTGACCCGGCCGTCGAGGGACGTCGTGTGGTTGGGCACCACATCGACGCTGCTCGACGTGGCAGCCACCGCGATGTTTATCTTCGCGACTCGGGAGGGGCTGCTCACCGTAGTTGCGGTGATCACCGCGCTGTATCCGGCGGCCACGGTGATCATGGCTCGCTTCGTCCTTAAGGAGCACCTGCAAGCGATGCAGCGCTGGGGCCTCGCTCTGGCGGCGGTGTCGGTCGCCGTTCTTGCCGTCGTAGCGTGAAGGTCGCCCGTGGTTCGGCCGAAGGAGGGGTGTGACCTCACAGAGTCTGGGACGTGTGATGGTCGTCGATGACTCTCCGACGATCCGTGAGCTGATCGCGCTCAACCTCGGTTTGGAGGGGTACGACGTCCAGACCGCCGAGGACGGGCAGCAGTGCCTTCGGCTGCTCAACGAGGTCGCCGAGGGCAGGGCTCTCGCACCCCAGCTGCTCTGTCTGGACGTCGTGATGCCGGGGCTGGACGGGGTGGAGCTCACCGCCAAACTGAAGGCAACGCCCTCGATGGCATCGATTCCGATTCTGATCGTGAGCGCGTCGGCGCAACGCCGCGACTTCGAGCTGGCCCAGGGCGCTGGCGCTGACGGGTATCTGACAAAGCCGTTCGACCCCGACGAGCTGGTCGCCGAGGTGCGGCGACTGATCGCCAAAGGGTGATCTGAGAGGATCCCCGACGTGCAACTGCTCGCCGTGGGTCTCTCCCTCCTCCTCACTCTCCTCGCCGTGATCATCGGCCTGGCCAAGGTGCAGCGTCTTCCTGCCTCCCTGCAGATACGTGACCGTTCCGGGATTGCTCCGGGACTGTGGACGGCGTCGGGCTGGATCGAGCTGGTGGCCGCAGGCTTCTTGGTCGTCGGGGTCTTCGCCGCCCTCGGGGTCGCGGCGGTCGCGGCCGGTGTCCTATCGCTTTCGTATGCGGCCTTCGCCCTTCGCCAGCTGACGCGTCGGCTGGCTATCGCGGTGGTTTCACCTGCCATCGTGTTGGTGGCCTTGTCGCTCGGCACTGCGGCCGCGATCGTCTCCGCCGGCTGAGGTACTCGACGGAGTCGAGTCGCGGCTGACTACCCTGGGCTGGTGACTCCCGCCGAACTCTCGTCTGCCCTGCTGTCGGTGCTTGACGCCGCCGTGGCGTCCGGCGATCTGGATGTCCCGGCCGACCGACTGCCGGCGAGCGTGACCATCGAGCGTCCGAGGTCAGCCGAGCACGGAGACTACGCAACCAACGTCGCCCTGCAGCTGGCAAAGTCCGCGGGCCGACCACCTCGTGAGGTGGCGTCGGTGTTGGCGACGCGAATCCAGGCTCTCCCCGGCATCGCGGCCGTCGATGTTGCCGGCCCCGGGTTCCTCAACATCACCCTGGAGGCTGCCGCGCAGGGTGAGCTGGCTCGCACCATCGTCGGGGAGGGGGAGGCCTACGGCCGCGGTGCGACGATGTCCGGAGTTCGGGTCAACGTCGAGTTCATCAGCGCTAATCCAAATGGCCCCCTGCACCTGGGGCATACCCGGTGGGCTGCTGTCGGCGATTCGATCGCGCGCGTCCTTGAGGCCGCTGGCGCTGACGTCGCCAGGGAGTTCTACATCAACGACCGCGGCGTCCAGATGGATCGCTTCGGGGAGTCGCTCCGCGAGGCAGCGAATGGACGTCCTGCGCCTGAGGACGGTTATCACGGCGGATACATCACCGACCTTGCAGCCGCGATCGTGGCCGATCACCCGGAGTACCTGGATCTCCCGGCTGGTGAGCAACTCGTCGTGTTCCGCGAGGCCGGATACGTGCTGCAACTGAAGCAGCAGCAAGACGTGCTTACACTTTTCCGCACCGAGTTCGATGTCTGGTACTCAGAGCGGTCGCTTTACGAGTCGGGCGCGGTGGAGCGAGGACTCGTGACCTTGCGCGAGCAGGGTCACAGCTACGAGCTGGACGGCGCGCTGTGGCTCCGGACGACCGACTTCGACGATGACAAAGACCGCGTGCTGATCAAGAGCGACGGTGAGACCACGTACTTCGCTTCCGACTCCGCCTACTACCTCGACAAGCGCGTGCGCGGGTTCGACATCAACATCTACCTACTGGGTGCGGACCACCACGGGTACGTCAACCGGCTAAGGGCCATCGCCGCATGCGCTGGCGACGATCCAAATGTTTCGATCGAGGTCCTCATTGGTCAGCTCGTCAAGATGTACCGTGGAGGCCAGGAGGTGCGCCTATCCAAGCGGAAGGGCGACATCGTGACGCTAGAGGACCTGGTCGACGAAGTCGGTGTCGACGCGGCCCGTTACACCTTGTGCCGCTATCCGGTGGATACGCCTCTCAGTCTCGACTTGGATCTGTTGGTCAAGCAAACCAACGACAATCCGGTGTATTACGTCCAGTACGCGCACGCGCGCATCTCTTCGCTGCTGCGGAACGCTGCAGAGCTCGGGTTGGACGTCAACCTCGAAGACTTCGACGCAGGTCTGCTGGTGCACGCCCGCGAAGGCGACCTGCTGGGTTCACTGGGTCAGTTCCCTCGCGTCGTGACCGGTGCTGCAGAGCTGCGGGAGCCACACCGGGTAGCGCGCTATCTCGAAGAGCTGGCAAGCGCGTACCACAAGTTCTACGACTCCTGCCGGGTGCTACCCCGCGGCGACGAAGAGGCGAGCCCCACCCATTCGGCGCGTCTTGTTCTCTGCGCTGCGACGCGGCAGGTGCTTGCCAACGGGCTTGCCCTCCTCGGCGTCACCGCGCCCGAGCGGATGTAGCATCACGACGCCCTTGACCGGCTCGATTCCCCGCATGGGGATGAAGGACGAGAGTGGCCAGATCTGCTTCAAGTGCCCGGTCTGCGACGGGTCGACTTCGATCGGCACGAGTCTAGGCAGAACGGGCGGTGGGGGCTCACCAGTCACCGAATGACGCTCTACATCTGTCGCGAGTGCAGGCACGTCTTGCGCTTCCGTGACGCGCACAGCATCTTCAACCCTGGCTGATCTGGATGGAGGAGCTCATAGCCCAGAAGGACTTCCTGGGTGTATTCTCCGGGCTCCGCGCCATTCTTGAGCCGTATGCGGCCGAGATGAAGGTCAACGCTGACACCGATGTCGAGTAAGAACTGCTGACGCACTGGCGATGCCCAAAGGATGGCTACCCCGGCTACTTTGGCACCGCGAAGTTGGGCACGAGCTGCTCCTACTTCACCGCCGTTGACGCCGAGCTCTTTGGACAGCTCAAGGCTCTGACGCGGCAGGGGCACGAGAAGTTCGCGGCGAACGGTCTGTTTGAGGGCCCTGGCGACTGACGGGACGACCCGAAGGCCAGCCGACGCGTCGCACGAGGCTCGTCACTTCGCCAGCCCGAACTGATCGCCGAACCGCAAGGAGTTCCACCGATGCGCGCCCATCCCGCTGGCCCTCGGCATGGCGATCTCAACGCGCTCAGTGGCCATGTATGGCCGGACGGTGTGCGGCGAGCGGAATCGGGTGAGCTCCAGTTGCACGGGCACGTGGTCTCGAGCCTCGCGCGCTCTTTCGGCACCCCTGTGCTCCTGTTCGACGAGGATGACTTTCGTGGTCGGTCCCGTGCGTATGCCGATGCATTCACCGGCACCGACGTCTACTACGCCAGCAAGGCGTTCAGCAGCGTGGAGCTCCTGAGGTGGGTGGCAGAGGAGGGGCCGGGGCTCGACGTCGTAACCGGGGGAGAGCTCGCCGTTGCCGAACGAGCGCGGTTCCCGGTGGATCGGGTCTTGTTCCACGGGAACAACAAGTCGGTCGATGAGCTGACGCGTGCCGTCGGCCTGGGCGTTGGACGGGTCGTCATCGACTCGACCGAGGAGATCCGCAGGCTGGCGCGTTGCGCAGAGGAGGCAGGAGTTCGGCAACGGGTGCTGGTGCGCGTGACGGTCGGCGTCGAAGCGCACACTCACGAGTTCATTGCCACTGCCCATGAGGATCAGAAGTTCGGTTTCTCGCTCGCCTCTGGGGCCGCGGCGCGGGCCATCGAACTCGTCCTCTTGCAGCCGTCGCTCGAGCTGGTGGGGGTGCACTCCCACATCGGCTCACAAATCTTCGATACATCGGGCTTCGAGGTCGCGGCGCACCGAGCCGTCGAGCTCTTGGCCGACGTGCGGGCGCGTCACGGTATCGAGCTCGCCGAGCTCAATCTGGGGGGCGGTCTCGGCATCGCCTATGTGCACTCCGATGACCCCGCAAACACCCACGACGTCGCGATCGGCCTTCACGCGATCGTCGAGCGCGAGTGTCGGGCCTACGTGCTCTCGGTGCCGCGGCTGGCCGTCGAACCCGGCCGTGCGCTGGTGGGCCCGAGCATGGTGACGGTGTACGAGGTCGGCACCGTCAAGCACGTGGCGTTGGACGCCGGAGCTTCACGGACGTACGTCAGTGTCGACGGCGGGATGAGTGACAACCCACGCACGGCGCCCTATGACGCCGACTACACCGTCGTAGTGGCCGATCGGCATTCCGATGCCGCGCCCATGTTGGCCCGAGTCGTTGGGAAGCACTGTGAGAGCGGTGACATCGTGGTGCGCGATGCTTGGTTGCCGGACGACGTACGGGCCGATGACCTCCTGGCCGTGGCTGCTACCGGCGCCTACTGCCGAAGCATGGCCTCGACCTACAACCTTCTGGGCCGACCCCCGGTGGTCGCCGTTTCGGCGTCCGGCGAGCCACGGGTGCTGATCCGACGCGAAACCGTTGACGACCTGCTGGCGCTCGACACCGGCGCGTGACCTCGGATGCGCCTAGGGTTGCCGCATGGCTGTTTCGGTAGTTCTGGACTGTCGGGACCCCCACTTCCTGGTGCCGTTCTGGGGATCGGCGTTCGGCTACCGGCTGGTCGACCGGGCTGAGGGGTACCGCATTTTGGCTCCAGCCGATGGTGAGCCGCCAGGGCCGATCCTGATCCTGCAGCCTGTCCCCGAGGAGCGCAGCGGGAAGAATCGGATGCACCTTGACGTCCACCTAGACGACCCAGGCGCTCACATCCGGAGGCTTGATTCCTTCGGTGCCCGGCGGCTGGGGACGCCGGGCGCGGCCGACGGGGTGGAGTGGCAGGCGATGGCTGACCGCGAGGGGCATGAGTTCTGCGTGGTCGCTCATGGGAGGCTTGACCTGCAAGCTCCCGGGGGCGACGCCTAGCCGCTCGGGAACGCTCTGGGCCACGACCGGAGCCGACCGACGGGGAGGAACGATGAGCGCAGAGCCGCTCAAGATCGCACTGCTCGGGGCAGGTGTCGTCGGATCTGAGGTGGCCCGGCTGCTGGTCGAGCAGGCGCCTGACCTCACGGCCCGAATCGGCGCACCTCTGGAACTGGTGGGGGTCGGCGTTCGGCGAATCGGAGTCGACCGTGGCCCCTGGATCGCCCCTTCGTTGGTCACCGACGACCTGCACGAGCTCGTGACTGGCCGTGGCGCCGACATCGTTGTCGAGCTCATGGGCGGAATCGACCCTGCCCGCCAGCTCATCCTCGACGCCTTCGGCTCGGGTGCGAGCGTCGTCACCGGGAACAAGGCGCTGCTCGCCCAATATGGTGCCGAGCTCCACGAGGCCTGTGACGCGGCTGGCCTGGACCTCTACTTCGAGGCGAGCGTCGCTGGCGCGATCCCGTTGCTGCGACCGCTCCGCGAGTCGTTGGCCGGTGACAGGGTGCAGCGGGTCCTGGGAATCGTGAACGGGACGACCAACTTCATTCTTACGCAGATGGACGAGAGCGGCGCCTCGTTCGACGACGCGTTGGCCGAGGCACAGGAGCTCGGGTACGCCGAGAAACCCGACTCCGCTGCCGATGTCGATGGCCATGACGCGGCGGCCAAGGCCGCGATTATCGCCAGCCTTGCCTTTCATTCGCGCGTCACGCTGGCCGACGTCTACTGCGAAGGCATCTCTGCAATCACGGCCGATGTCGTCTCGGCCGCAAAGGGCTCAGGACACGTCGTCAAGTTGCTTGCGGTCGCCGAGCGGTCCATCGATGGCCGCGGGATCAACGTGCGGGTACACCCGGCGATGGTCCCTCGCCACCACCCCCTCGCTGCAGTTCGTGACGCGTACAACGCGGTCTTCGTCGAGTCGGACGCCGCTGGCCAGCTGATGTTCTACGGCCCCGGCGCCGGTGGTGCACCTACAGCCAGTGCCGTGGTCGGAGACATTGTTGCCGTCGCGCGCAACCGCATGAGTGGGGGCCACGGCCCCCGCGAGTCGACGTACGCGGCGCTTCCTGTGCTGTCGGTGGACGAGTCGTTGACGCGCTATTACATCGCGCTCGACCTCACCGACAAGGCTGGTGTCCTGGCCTCGGTAGCCGCCGTCTTCGCCGAGCACGACGTGAGTATCGAGACGCTGCGGCAAGAGGGTCACGGAGGCGACGCCAGCCTGGAAATCGTCACTCACGAGGCTCAGGAGAAGGAACTGGCCGAGACCTGCGAGAGCCTCCGGCGTCTTGACTCGGTCCGGAAGATCACGTCGATCATGCGCGTGGTGGGAGAATGAGCACTGTGTTGACACAAAAGACCCAGCAATGGCGCGGAATCATCGCCGAGTACCGGGAACGGCTGCCCGTCAGTGAGGCGACGCCGGTGATCTCGTTGCGAGAAGGCGGCACTCCGTTGGTGCGAGCCAACGTTGTCTCCGAGCGCACTGGCTGTGAGGTATGGCTGAAGGTCGAAGGCGCCAACCCGACCGGTTCGTTCAAGGACCGCGGTATGACGATGGCGATCTCGAAGGCGGCAGAAGAAGGAGCCCGCGCCGTCATTTGTGCATCGACGGGTAACACCAGTGCCAGCGCAGCCGCCTACGCCGTCAGGGCTGGCATGGTGTGCGCCGTCCTGGTACCACAGGGCAAGATCGCGCTCGGCAAATTGAGCCAGGCCCTCGCCCACGGCGCCCGGCTGCTGCAGGTCGACGGCAACTTCGACGACTGCCTCACCCTGGCTCGCGAGCTCTCTGAGCAGTACCCGGTTGCCCTGGTCAACAGCGTGAACCCGGTGCGGATCGAAGGACAGAAGACGGCCGCGTTCGAGATCGTCGACCAGCTGGGGGATGCGCCAGACATCCACGCCCTCCCGGTGGGCAATGCCGGCAACATCACTGCTTACTGGAAGGGCTATCGCGAGTACGCCGACGACGCGATGAGCTCGCACCGTCCCCGAATGTGGGGCTTCCAAGCGGCAGGGGCCGCACCGATCGTCCGTGGTGAGGTCGTACCGAAGCCGTCGACGGTGGCGACCGCAATTCGAATTGGAAACCCGGCCTCGTGGCAGTACGCACTCGAGGCACGCGACGACTCCGGTGGCCTGATTGATGCCGTCACCGACCGCGAGATCCTCTCCGCTTATCGCCTGCTGGCGGCCCAGGAGGGTGTCTTTGTCGAACCGGCCTCGGCGTCCGGCGTCGCTGGCCTGCTCAAGAAGTCCGACGCCGGTCTGCTCGACTCCGGGCAGAGGGTCGTCTGCACCGTCACCGGGCATGGCCTTAAGGACCCTGACTGGGCAATCGCCGGCGCTCCGCAGCCCGTGACCGTGGAGAACGACGCGCGCGCCGCCGCTTCACTGCTGGGGTTGACTGACTAGTGGCGGCCCCGATGTTCCGGGCCGCCACCTTGCGGGTGCGCGTCCCAGCCACCAGCGCCAACCTTGGGCCTGGCTACGACTCCTTCGGTCTGGCTCTGTCTCTTTACGACGAGATTGTTGTGCGGGTCGGCGAGGATGGCCTCGACCTCGACGTCGCAGGTGAAGGCGCCAACAAGGTCCGCAAGGACTCACGCAACCTGGTGATCAAGGCGATGAACACCGCCTTCGACCGGATGGGCGGTCGACCGCGGGGCCTCGAGGTGCGCTGCCTCAACCGCATCCCACACGGTCGAGGGCTGGGGTCGTCCTCAGCGGCGATCGTCGGCGGACTGGCTGCTGCACGCGCGCTGACGGTGGGCGGCGAGGAGCGTCTCGATGACGAGCGGCTCCTGGCGGTGGCGACCGAGATGGAGGGTCACCCCGACAACGTTGCCGCCACGGTCTGCGGCGGGTTCACGGTGGCCTGGACCGACGGGGGAGAGGTGGGGGTTCTCAGGTCAAACCCGCACCCGGACCTGCTTCCCGTCGCGTTCATCCCCGGCACCGAGCTGCGCACCACCAAGGCACGCAGGGCGCTCCCCGATGTCGTGCCTCATGGCGACGCAGCCCTGAACAGCTCACGAGCTGCGCTCTTGGGCCGCGCGATCACTGATCGCCCCGACTTGCTGATGGTGGCTACTGAGGACTTCTTGCACCAGCAGTACCGCCGCCCGGTCATGCCTCGCTCGCTTGCGCTCGTCGACGAGCTCAGAGCTGCAGGGGTGCCCGCCGTCGTGTCTGGTGCTGGGCCAACGGTCCTGGCGCTCAGCAACAGGACGACGGCACCTGATCTGGCGGCGCAAACGCGTCGCGGGTGGAGGGTGGTCCAGCTGGAGTCCGACCGTCAGGGCGTCGAGATTCTGCCCCTCTGACCGGATCAGCCAGCCCCCAACCCTTCGGCGGGGGTTAAGCAGAGATGGCGACACGCCGATACAGATCTCGACCCCCCGGGGACACCGGGGTGACGCGAGGTGTTAAGGTGGCATCACACCGGGTCTCCCGAGTGTCTTCCTCATCTCAGATTCTGACGATTGTACGACCGAAGCTGTTTCACTCCGAAACCGGTTCAGTCCGAAATCTTTTCTGATCGCCCAGCAACTGAGGTTCCTTCACTCCGGTACCGGTCTCCGTCGGCCTCTCTGACGCCGGCGACGCACTACCCCTTGGCGCTGAATGACGCGTCAGGATCCCCTCCGGCGTCATCTCCGACGTACCGGAACATTTGGAAGGACATCGCGTGAGCGACACTACCGACACCATGCCTGCCACTGAGGGCGCGACCAGTCGTCGCAAGAGCCCCGGGCTGTCCGGCATGGTCCTCGCCGAGCTGCAGACCGTCGCGTCTGGCCTCGGCATCACCGGCACCACCCGAATGCGTAAGGGTGAGCTGATTGAGGCAATCCGTGAGAAGCAGGGGCAGACCGCCCCAGCACGCGGCGCCTCCTCCGACAGCGACAAGGGCACCCGGGCCTCGACCCGCAAGCCGAAGACCGTCGCAAGAACCGATTCGCCCGACTCACCCGACCGGGCCGATAGTTCTGAACAGAATGGGGACGCAACCAGCTCCCCGCCCAGATCGAAGTCCAGGCCAGCCAGGGACGACTCCTCCAGTGAGCGTCCGGCGCAGGCAAACCAGCCCGAGCAGTCCAAGGACCGCAACGACCGAGGTGACCGCAACGACATCGATGGCAGCCGCAGCAGTCGGCGCCGTCGGCGTGGCCGCGACCGCGACCGCTACCGCGAGCGTGGCACCCGTGATCGCTTTGCCGAAGGCGAGCCCCAGGTCAGCCCTGACGACGTACTCGTTCCGGTTGCAGGGATCGTCGACCTCCTCGATAGCTACGCCTTCGTGCGGACGTCGGGCTACCTGCCTGGCTCCAACGACGTCTACATATCGCTCTCCCAGGTTCGTCGCTACGGCCTTCGCCGTGGTGACGCCGTCACCGGCGCGGTGCGCCAGCCGAAGGAGGGCGAGCGCCGCGAGAAGTTCAACGCGTTGGTCCGCCTCGACACCGTCAATGGCGCCGAGCCCGACGCCACCAAGGAGCGCCCGGACTTCAACAAGCTCACCCCGCTGTATCCCCAGGACCGACTGCGACTGGAGACCGAGTCAAACCTGTTGACCACCAGGGTCATCGACCTCGTTGCTCCGATCGGTAAGGGGCAGCGTGGCCTGATCGTCTCCCCGCCCAAGGCGGGAAAGACGATGGTGCTGCAGGCGATCGCCAACGCCATCACCACGAACAACCCAGAGGTGCACCTCATGGTGGTGCTGGTGGACGAGCGACCAGAAGAGGTCACCGACATGCAGCGCACGGTCAAGGGCGAGGTCATCGCCTCGACCTTCGACCGACCAGCCGGCGACCACACCACGGTTGCGGAGTTGGCGATCGAGCGGGCGAAGCGGCTGGTCGAGCTCGGCCACGACGTCGTCGTGCTGCTCGACTCGATGACGCGCCTGGGTCGTGCCTACAACCTGTCGGCTCCGGCGTCTGGCCGAATCCTGTCCGGTGGTGTCGATTCGTCGGCTCTCTACCCGCCCAAGCGCTTCTTCGGTGCTGCTCGCAATATCGAGGACGGCGGATCGCTGACGATCCTTGCCACTGCCCTGGTAGAGACCGGCTCGAAGATGGACGAGGTCATCTTCGAGGAGTTCAAGGGCACCGGGAACATGGAGCTCAAGCTGGACCGTCGGCTTGCCGACAAGCGGGTCTTCCCGGCCGTCGATGTTGACGCGTCCGGAACACGCAAGGAAGAGCTGCTGCTGGCCGCCGACGAGCTCAAGGTGGTCTGGAGCCTCCGACGCGTCCTGCACGCGCTTGAGTCGCAGCAGTCACTCGAGCTGCTGCTCTCGAAGCTGAAGGAGACGGCCAGCAACACCGAGTTCCTCCTCCAGGTCCAGAAGACCACCCCAGGCTCCATGCTCAGCGGAGACGCCGACTAGCGCTGAGGTGCTGACCATTCCCGACCGATGTCGGTCGGGAATGGTGTCGGCCAAGACTGCGTTTGGGCTGGCGCCACCCCAAGTGGCACAATCCTTTGCGGTTCCGGTTCACGACGTGGCCACCTGGCCAAGACGACCCGGCGCCCCGAACGAGGAGAAGCGATGAAGCCCGATATTCACCCCACCTACGTGCCGACCCAGGTCACCTGCACCTGCGGCTCCACGTTCGTCACCCGCAGCACCGCCGAGCACGGTGCGATCCGTGCCGAGACGTGCTCGCAGTGCCACCCCTTCTACACCGGCAAGCAGCGCATCCTGGACACCGGAGGCCGGGTCGCCCGCTTCGAGAAGCGGTACGGCAAGAAGTAGCTTCGCGTTCGACGCCGTCGGCCCCTGGGCCTGCGGCGTCGTCGTCGTTTCTGCCCCATCCGCACGGCTACGCCAGGAGTGACCATGTTCACCCAGATCGACGTGCTCGTTGCCGAGTACGCCGAGCTGGAACGGCAGCTGGCCGACCCAAGCGTGCACGCAGACGCTGGACGCGCCCGCACCCTGGGGCGCCGCTACGCCGAGCTCGGCCCCATCGTCGCGGCGTATCAGCGATGGAAGACTGTCGGCGGTGACGCCGATGCTGCCCGCGAGCTTGCCGCTGAGGACGGCGCCTTCGCCGAAGAGGCAGCCCGGCTCGAAAATGAGCGAGCCACGTTGGCCGGCCGGCTCACCGAGCTGCTGCTCCCTCGCGATCCAGACGACGACAAAGACGTCATCCTCGAGGTCAAGGCTGGTGAAGGTGGTGATGAGTCGGCCCTTTTCGCCGGTGACCTGCTGCGGATGTACCTGCGCTTCGCCGAGCGCCAGGGGTGGAAGGCCGAGGTGCTCGGTGCCCAAGAGTCAGACCTCGGTGGATACAAGGATGTGTCCGTTGCCATCAAGACCAGGGGAGCACCAACTGCTGGCGAGGGCGTCTGGGCCAGCTTGAAGTACGAGGGGGGAGTGCACCGCGTTCAGCGGGTGCCGGTTACCGAGAGCCAGGGTCGCATTCACACCAGCGCTGCAGGGGTTCTGGTTCTGCCAGAGGCTGCGGAAGTCGAGGTGGACGTCGACCCCAATGACCTCAGGATCGATGTCTACCGCAGCAGCGGTCCCGGGGGGCAGAGCGTGAATACCACCGACTCCGCCGTCCGGATCACGCACCTGCCGACGGGGATCGTCGTCAGCTGTCAGAACGAGAAGTCTCAGTTGCAGAACCGAGAGCAGGCGCTGCGGATCCTGCGGGCGCGAATCCTTGCTGCCAAGCAGGAAGCAGCCGACGCCGAGGCGTCAGCCGCGCGCCGCTCCCAGGTACGCACCGTCGACCGTTCCGAACGCATCCGCACCTACAACTTCGCGGAGAACCGGATATCTGACCACCGGGTCGGCTTTAAGGCGTACAACCTCGACCAGGTACTCGACGGAGACCTCACTGCCGTCGTTGACGCCTGCAAGCAAGCAGACCGCGAGGCTGAGCTCTCCGGAGGCGGCGCGTGACCAGCCTCACGACTACCGCTCACTCCGCTGGCCAGGGCCGGTCACTGCGGGACGCGCTCCAGGCCGCAGAGCTACATCTGGCTGAAAGTGGCGTGCCATCCCCTCGCGTCGATGCCGAGCTGCTCGCCTCCCACCTTCTCGGAGTTGGGCGGGGTGGTCTCTGGAACCACCTCGATGCCCCCGTTCCGGTGGGCTTTGATGACTTCGTCGCACGCAGGGCCGAACGAATCCCCCTTCAGCACCTGACAGGCTGGGCGTACTTTCGTACTGTCACCCTCGCAGTCGGGCCAGGCGTCTTCTCGCCGCGGCCGGAGACTGAGGTGGTCGTGGGCCAGGGCCTTGAGCTGCTTGCCGGCCTCAAAGTCGCAGACCCGATCGTTGTCGACCTCTGTGCGGGCACCGGCACGATGGCTGCTGCCATCGCCGTCGAGGCGCCGGGCGCCCAGGTGCATGCGGTCGAACGCGATCCCGGGGCTGGGCCGTGGTTGGAGCGCAACGCCGGCGCCTACGGCTTCGAAGCGCACCTTGATGATATCAATGGCTGCCTTCCCGAGCTGGCCGGCCGGGTGGACCTCGTCGTGGCCAACCCTCCCTACATCCCGCACGACTGCATCCCGCGCGACCCAGAGGTGGCCAGGTTCGATCCAGCCATGGCGCTCTACTCCGGGCCAGATGGGCTCTCGCACCTGCGGCTCGTCGAGCAATCGGCGGCCCGCCTGCTCCGGCCGGGTGGGTGGGTGGTGGCCGAGCACGGCGATCTGCAGGGCGACTCAGTGCCGAAGATATTCACTCAGTCCGGCGCCTGGCTCGACGTCGCCGACCATGTCGACCTGGCCGGCCGCGACCGATTCGTCTCGGCCCGGCGTGCGGCTCGCTGATGCCTCGCTACGACTGCGCGCGCCCTGATGAGCGCAGCCGCGGCATCGACCGGGCCATCGCTGCAGCCGGACGACACCAGCTCATCGTGTTTCCGACGGAGACGTCGTACGCGGTGGCCTGCGACGCGTTTTCGCCGGTTGCCGTCGAGCGGCTGAACGCGGCCAAGGGGCGGGCCGGGGTCGATGCCCTGCCGGTCATGGTCGGGTCCGTCAAGGCGGCGCGAGCGCTCATCGGGGTTCTCCATCCGCAAGGAGAGATGCTCATCGAAGGCTTCTGGCCAGGTCCGCTCACCGCGCTGTGCGGTCAACAGTCGACGCTGCACTGGGATATCGGGGGAGACGGCCGCCACGTCGCCGTCCGCATGCCGCTTCATCCGGTCGCGCTCGCGGTGCTCCAAGGCGTTGGCCCTATGGCGGTGGTCTCGGCCAACCGGGTGGGTGAGCCGGTACCCAGAACCTGCGACGACGCCCAGGCGCAGCTCGATACCAATGTCTCGATCTATCTCGACGCCGGAGAACTACCGGAAGGACCACCCTCCACGGTGGTCGACCTCACCGAGCGCGAGCCGCGGCTGCTGCGCCATGGCGCGTTCTCCGAAGAGCTGCTGCGGCAGGTAGCCCCCGAACTGGTCGGGGAGGCCGACGAGTGAGCGATCTGCCTCTCCAGGTACTGATGGTGTGCACCGGCAACATCTGCCGGTCGCCGATGATGGAGCGGATGCTGCGCGCCGCCTTGGACCAACGCGGCGCTGGCGATGCGGCGGCGGTCGCCAGCGCGGGTACCTGGGCACAAGCCGGAGAGCTCATGCAGCCCTTCGCCACCGCGGTGTTGACCGAGCGTGGGGTTGACGCTGCTGGGTTCACCGCGACTCCGCTGACCGAAGAGCTGGTGAGATCGGCCGACCTCATAGTGACCGCCACCCGTGAGCACAGGTCGCAAGTCGTCGGCCTGGTGCCAGGGGCAGTGCGCCGAACGTTCGCGCTGCTCGAGCTCGCCCGCATAGCTGGCGACGCTCCAGTATCGCCCCATCCTGCTTCCGCCGATCCGACCGAGCGGGCACGCCAGGCGGTGGCGTGGGCCGCGCAGATGAGAGGCAGCATGGCGCGTCAGCACGGGAGCACCGACGACCTGGCCGACCCCCTGGGAGCCCCCACGGAGGTATATCGCGCACGCGCAGATGCGATCACCGAAGCGGTGGAGCAGATTGTTCCCTTCCTGATCGGGAGGCAGGGCGCTACCCCGCCTGGCTAGAGTGATTGGCGTCGTCGTTTGCACACCGGCCGTCCGCAGGAGATCAGCATGAGTAACACGCCGTACTGGGGTCCAGACTTCGCCGCCCTGCAGCAGTCCGACCCGGAGATCGCTGGAGTTGTTCTCGATGAGCTCGATCGCCTCCGCACCGGGCTTCAGCTGATCGCCAGCGAGAACTTCACCTCTCCGGCGGTTTTGGCTGCAACCGGTTCGACGCTGTCCAACAAGTACGCCGAGGGCTACCCAGGTCGTCGCTACTACGGCGGCTGCGCGGATGTCGACGTTGCCGAGGAGATCGGGATTGCGAGGGCCAAAGAGCTCTTCGGGGCCGACCACGCCAACCTGCAGCCGCACTCAGGCGCTTCGGCCAACCTCGCTGTCTACGCTGCACTGCTCAAGCCGGGCGACACCGTTCTTGCGATGGACCTCAAGCACGGTGGGCATCTAACGCACGGATCACCGGTCAACTTCTCAGGCCAGTGGTTCAACAACGTCTCGTACGGCGTTCTTGAGGGCAGCGAGACGATCGACTACGACCACGTACGCGCTCAGGCGCGCGAGCACCGCCCCAAAATGATCATCGCGGGTGCCACGGCCTACCCTCGGCTGATCGACTTCGCAGCCTTCCGGGAGATCGCCGACGAGGTCGGTGCCTCCCTCATGGTGGACGCAGCGCACTTCATCGGGCTGGTAGCAGGCAAGGCAATCCCCTCGCCGGTTCCGTACGCAGATGTTGTCTCCTTCACGACGCACAAGGTGCTGCGGGGCCCGCGTGGTGGAATGATCTTGTGCCGCGAAGAGCTCGCTACCAAGATCGACAAGGCTGTCTTCCCGTTCCTGCAGGGGGGTCCGCTGATGCACGTGGTGGCGGCCAAGGCTGTTGCGCTGAAGGAGGCCGCGTCGCCGGCCTACCAGCAGTACGCCAAGCAGGTGATCGCCAATGCCCAGTCGCTGGTCGGCGGGCTGGAGGACGAGGGCATGCGGCCGGTGTCCGGGGGAACCGACACCCACCTGGCGCTCATCGACCTTCGCGGTGTTGACGTCACCGGACGCGATGCCGAGGCGCGCTGCGATTCGGCACGGATCACCTTGAACAAGAACTCGATCCCTTTCGACCCGGCCAAGCCGATGATTGCGTCGGGGGTCCGGGTGGGAACGCCGTCGGTGACCACCCAGGGCATGGGGACGTCGGAGATGAAGGAGGTCGCCTCGCTCATCGGCCGCGCGATCAAGGCCGACATCGAGACCGACCCAGGACGAGCCGAGGCAGCAGCTGTGGCCGAGGAGGTCTCAACGCTCGTCGCGAAGTTCCCGGCGTACCCAGCGCCTTCGGCGTAACCTGCCGAACATCGGGACTGTCCCGGGCTCACCAGAAAGCTAAGGACGCAGCGTGCGCGAGTACCTCCTGGTTCTGCTCGCATCGGCTGCGATCACCTACGTCACAGTGCCGGTGGTCCGCTGGTATGCGGTCAGGTGGCACGTCATGGCCGAGATCCGCGACCGTGACGTGCACGACATCCCCATCCCCCGCCTGGGGGGTGTGGCGATGTACCTCGGCTTTCTGGCCGGGATGCTCGTCGCTAGCCAACTCGGGTTCGTCTCAACAGTCTTCACCGACTCGCGCGACGCGTGGGCGGTGATCACCGGGGGGACATTGATCTTCCTGGTCGGCGTCGTTGACGACATCTGGGGCTTGGATGCGCTCACCAAGGCCGCCGGACAGATCATCGCGGCTGGGGTGATGGTCCTGCAGGGCGTTCAGCTTCTCTGGTTGCCGTTCAACGGCGTCACCGTTCTGCCCTACAACGCCAGTGTTATTCTGACGGTGCTGCTCATTGTCGTCACGGTGAACGCGATCAACTTCGTCGACGGCCTCGATGGCCTCGCGGCCGGCATCATCGGCATCGGCTCGCTGGCCTTCTTCGCCTTCGCTTACTTGCTTTCGGTGGATCGAGGCATCGACAGGGCGACGACTGCCGCCCTGCTCTCCAGCGTGCTGGCCGGGATCTGCGCCGGGTTCCTGCCGCACAACTTCAACCCAGCCCGGATCTTTATGGGCGACTCAGGCTCGATGCTGGCTGGTCTGCTCCTGTCGGCGTCGGTGATCACCTTGACCGGCAAGATCGACCCCTACTCTGTTGGCGACGCCACACTCCTTCCGGCGCTGATGCCGCTGCTCCTGCCGTTCGCCGTGCTGGCGGTTCCTCTGATAGATCTGCTTCTCGCGGTTGTACGCCGAACCAGGGCGAGACGGTCGCCGTTCGCACCAGACAAGGAGCACCTGCATCACCGCTTGCTTGAGATCGGCCATAGCCAGCGGCAGGCGGTCCTGGTGATGTACCTCTGGGCCAGCGCACTGGCAGTGGGGGCTGCCATCGCAGCATTTGAAGGCGTCAAAGTCGGTGTCCTCGTTGGCCTGGGCATCCTGCTGTTCGCCATCGTCTTGACCAGGCGTCCGGTCAGGAGTGACCGATGAGGTCGAACGCATCGCCCAGCGGGCTGAGGTCGGAGGATTTACTGCGTGCTCTGCTGCTTCGGTCGGCTCCCTGGGCTGCGGGTGCCGGGGCCTCGACGATCCTTGCCTTTCTCCTGATCGATGGCATCGAGGCTGCAGCTGCTGCAGTGGCCGGGCTCGGACTCGTAGTCTTCTTCTTCGGTGTCGATGTCCTGGTGCTGAGGGCTTCTGCCAAGATGCCTCCGGCCTTTACGGCCTTGGCCCTGCTGACCGAGTATGTATTCAAGGTGCTTTTCATCGCGGCCTTGCTGTGGGGCCTTTCCCACTGGACCACACTCGACCTGCATGCCTCTGCGGTGACTGTGGTCGTCACCACGGTCACCTGGGTGGCCGCACTGACGGTGGCCTCCATTCGCACGCGATCGTTCTACTTCGACGGGCCGGCAGATGATGCCCCCGAATCTGCCAGTGATGACGACCGTCCGGCTAAGTGATAGGTCTCACAGTGCTAGGCCCGGACTCACTTTGTGGCTCTCATGGCCTGGCTGCTACATTCCTCACACCATGGATCAGGCAGACCTTCCTGGACGTACGCCTCGCAGTACATCAGGGGATATGAGATCAGGGTCAACCTCAGCTAGCGCGGAGGCGGCCGGCGGCTACATCCTCGCCGGACTTCTCATCTTTGGCGGGGTTGGGGTTTGGCTGGACCGCACGCTTCATACGGGCGTACTGACACCACTCGGCATCGTCGTGGGGTGCCTGGCGGGTGGATACCTGGTGTATCTCAGAGTCGTGCGTGCCTCACCTGACGCGTTGATCGAAGAGCAGAACGGGAGCAGTCCCCCCATGGCTGAAGGAGATAGTCGGTGATCGGTTCGTTCCTCGCCGACGGCTATATCCCTCCTGGTGCCGAAGAGGTCTTCCCGCCAGAAATCTTCGGTCAGGTGCCGTGGTTCGACAAAGCCATCCTGTTGGTGATCATCAGCGTCTTCGTCATAAGCGTGTTCCTCTGGGCCGCGGTCCGCCGTCCTGCCCTGGTGCCGGGGCGCATGCAGTTCACCGGTGAGCTGCTTTACAACTTCGTGCGCAATGGGATCGGCCGCGACATCATCGGGTCGAAGGACTACATGACCTTCGTGCCACTGCTGTTCACGTTGTTCACCTACATCATGGTCAATAACCTGTGGGGTGTAACGCCGTTCGTTTCCTTCCCACCGATGGCGCACATCGCCTTCCCGATGGTCCTGGCCCTGATCGTGCTCGTGGTCTACAACGTCGCTGGAATCCGTCGACAGGGCTTGGGCCGGTACTTCAAGGACGTCATGTTCATCCCAGGTGTCCCTGCGTTCGTCTACCCGATCCTCGCGCCGATCGAGCTGCTGACCATCCTGTTCATTCGGCCGTTCACTCTCACCCTGCGACTCTTCGCCAACATGTTCGCCGGGCACATGCTGCTTCTGGTGTTCGTCACCGGTGCCGAGTACATGATTTTTGAGGTGAGCAATCCGGCGCTGAAGGCTGCCGGGCTGCTCACCGGCGTGTTGGCCATAGTCATGAGTCTCTTCGAGCTCTTCGTCGAGCTCTTCCAGGCTTACATTTTCGCCCTCCTGACGGCGCTGTACATCAGCGGCGCCGTCAACGAAGGTCACTAGACCGATGACGCAACTGGCGCGTCACGAACCGAAAGGGAACACCCAATGGATCTTTCATCCAACGTGCTGGAACTGTCAGGCAACCTGACTCCGGTCACCTTCGGCCTCGCCGCCATCGGTTCCGGTATCGGTGCTGGACTGGTCTTCGCCGCCTTCATCAGTGGCATTGCTCGCCAACCGGAGGCGCTGAACATCTTGCGTACCTGGGCGTTCACCGCATTCGCGCTGATCGAGGCGCTGGCCCTGATTGGTCTGGTTGCTCCGTTCTTCTTGAAGTAACCCGTCTGGCTCACGACCGAAACTACCTGGGGACAAGCTGATGACCGTGCTGGTTGCAGAGATCAACCCTCTCGTGCCGAAGACCGCGGAGATCGTGGTCGCGCTGATCACGTTCGGCATCCTCTATTGGTTCGTGGCCAAGATTGTCGTGCCGCGTTTTGAGAAGACGTATGCGGAGCGTACCGAGGCCATCGAGGGTGGGCTTGCCAAGGCTGAAGAGGCGCAGGCGAGTGCGGCTGCAGCACTCGAGCAGTACCAAGCACAGTTGGCAGATGCTCGCGGTGAGGCAGGTCAGATCCGCGAGGAGGCCCGCACCCAGGGCGCAGCGATCCTGGTGGAGATGCGTCAGCAGGCGCAGGCCGAGGCCGACCGTCTGGTCACCAATGCTCAGGCGCAGATCGAGGCGGAGCGCTCATCGGCGGTCGCCTCGCTGCACGCAGAGGTGGGCACTCTGGCCAGCCAGTTGGCAGCGAAGATCGTCGGTGAGTCCCTCGCCAACGACGAGATCCAGCAGCGCGTGATCGACCGGTTCCTGGCCGACCTCGAGAGCCAGCCATCGGGGCGGGCCAACTGATGCAAGGAGCGAGCCGCGAGTCGCTGTCTGCCGCCACTGGGCGGTTGGACATTTTTCTTGCGTCCCCTATCACCGAAGCCGGAGATGTGGCTGAGCGAGCAAGGCACTGGGTCGGGCGGTTCATGCCGTCGGTCGCCCAGCGGGTCGAGACGGTGCTGCCAGTAGCCGGCCCGCTCGGCATCGGAGACGCTCTGTTCGCGGTTGCCGCACTGCTGGACGCCCAGCCGTCGCTGAGGGGAGCCTTGACCGACCCGGCCCGCAGCGGTGACGACAAAGCCACATTGGTCCACTCGCTGTTCGGTGGGAAGGTGCCCGACCAAGTCGTTGATCTTGTCTCTGGAATGGCTCGGTCGCGCTGGTCCAAGCCACGCGACCTCGCTGAGGTTGCCACTCGACTTGGGGTCGAGGCAGTTCTGGTCTCGGCGCAGCGGCATGACCGGCTCGCGGAGGTGCAGGACGAGCTCTTCCGCTTCGCGCGCATCGTCGTGGCCCAGCCGGACCTGAGGCTGGCCCTGACCGACCGAGCACTCCCGGCCCAGCGCAAGTCCGACCTGCTGACTGAACTTCTCAAGGAGAAGACAACGGTGGAGTCGGCACGGCTTATTGTTCATGCGGTCACCGAGCCGCGAGGTCGATCGCTGGAGGCCAACCTCGACTCACTGTCTGAAGCTGCGGCTGCTCGGCGCCAGCGTCAGGTAGCAACCGTCACTGCGGCCGTTGCGCTCACCGAGCAACAAAGCGATCGACTTGCCGACGCACTTTCGGCGCAGCTCGGTTTCGATGTCCAGATCAACGTGGTGGTAGACCCTGAAGTCGTCGGCGGGCTGCGGATCAGTCTCGGCGGCGAACTGATCGATGGCACGTTGTCATCCCGAATCGGCGACGCGCAGCGGCGCATCGCCAGCTGAGCACGACCTTTCGACCTACTGGCGCGCAGGCGCCAAGAAGCAACAAGGAGATCAGGACATGGCGGAACTCACGATCCGGCCCGAAGAGATCAAGGACGCGTTGTCGCGTTTCGTCTCGTCATACACCCCGGAGGCTGCCTCTCGTACTGAGGTTGGTCGGGTACTGGAGTGTGGTGACGGCATCGCGCGCGTTGAGGGTCTTCCGTCGACCATGACCAATGAGATTCTTGAGTTCGAGGGTGGACTGCGTGGGATCGCACTCAACCTCGACCTGCGCGAGATCGGCACCGTGCTCCTCGGAGAGTTCAGCCACATCGCCGAGGGCCAGGACGTCCACCGAACCGGCGAGATTCTCTCCGCCCCCGTTGGTGATGCCTTCCTCGGCCGCGTCGTTGACGCGCTGGGTAACCCCATCGATGGGCTAGGCCCCGTTGAAGCTGAGGGGCGCCGCACCCTCGAGCTGCAGGCTCCGTCCGTTGTGCAGCGCCAACCGGTCAAGGAGCCGTTGCAGACCGGCCTCAAGTCCGTCGACGCGATGACGCCGATTGGCCGCGGCCAGCGCCAGCTCATCATCGGTGACCGTCAGACGGGCAAGACCGCCGTCGCGATCGACACGATCATCAATCAGCGCGAGAACTGGGCATCGGGCGATCCCGATCAACAGGTGCGCTGCATCTACGTCGCTATCGGTCAGAAGGGCTCGACCATCGCCGGTGTGCGTGGCGCCCTCGAAGAAGCCGGTGCGCTCGAGTACACGACCATCGTTGCCGCGCCGGCCTCTGACCCGGCCGGCTTCAAGTACATCGCGCCCTACACCGGCTCGGCCATCGGCCAACACTGGATGTACCAGGGCAAGCACGTCCTGATCGTGTTCGACGACCTCTCCAAGCAGGCCGAGGCCTACCGCACCGTGTCTTTGCTGCTGCGCCGCCCACCGGGCCGTGAGGCATACCCCGGTGATGTCTTCTACCTGCACTCGCGGCTCCTTGAGCGCTGCGCGAAGCTTTCGGACGAGCTCGGCGCGGGATCGATGACTGGCCTGCCGATCATCGAGACCAAGGGCAACGACGTTTCGGCTTACATCCCGACCAACGTCATCTCGATCACCGACGGCCAGATCTTCCTCGAGACTGACTTGTTCAACTCCGGCGTCCGCCCCGCGATCAACGTCGGAATCTCGGTCTCTCGAGTCGGCGGCTCAGCTCAGGTCAAAGCCATGCGTTCGGTGGCTGGCAACTTGCGGCTCAGCTTGGCCCAGTTCCGTGAGCTCGAGGCGTTCGCTGCATTCGGCTCGGACCTCGACAAGGCTTCCAAGGCCTCTCTTGCGCGTGGTGCGCGCCTCGTTGAGCTGCTGAAGCAGCCGCAATACCAGCCGCAGTCGATCGAGCGCCAGGTCGTCTCGATCTGGAGCGGAACGACGGGCAAGCTCGACGAGGTTCCGGTCGAAGACATCAAGCGCTTCGACGCAGAATTCCTCGACTACATCCACGCCGGACACGCAGGAGTCTTCGACGTCATCCGTGAGACCAAGGTGTTGGGCGATGACACAGTGGCTGAGCTGGAGAAGGCGATCGATGCCTTCAAGTCGCAGTTCGCGACCAGATCTGGGGAACTGCTCGTGAAGGATGTTCCTGTGGAGTCGCTGGAAGAGCAAGAGATCGACCCGACCCAGATCACCAAGAAGGTCAAGTGACCTTGTTGATGGGTGGGGAAGAGGCTATCTGACATGGGTGCGCAGCTAAGGGTCGTTCGCCGGCGGATCCGCTCCGTCCAGGCGACGAAGAAGATCACCAAGGCGATGGAGCTCATTGCCGCCTCGCGCATCATCAAGGCCCAGAACCGGCTTAACGCAACGCGCCCCTATGCCATCGAGCTGAGCCGGGCTGTCACGGCCGCTGCATCGAACTCGGTGTCGATCGCTGACCACCCGCTGCTGGCTGCTCAGAAGCGTCAGGAGCGAGCGGCGATAGTGGTTGTCACTGCTGACCGCGGACTCGCTGGTGCTTACTCGTCCAACGCGATTCGCGAGGCCCAGGCGTTGAGCAACCTGCTGCAGGAAGAGGGGTACGAGGTCGTGCCCTATGTCGTGGGACGCAAGGGCGAGGGCTGGTTTCGGTTCCGCGGACGTGCGATCGCCCGGTCGTGGACCGGGATCTCCGACCAGCCGACGTACGAGAGCGCCTCCGAGATCGCAGATGCCGTGCTCGAGCGGTTCCTGCAACCGACCGAAGAGGGCGGGGCTGACCAGATCCACATCGTCTCCACCAACTTTAAGAACATGGTGTCGCAGGAGGTCCGCGTTCGTCGGATCCTGCCACTAGAAGTTGTCGAGGAGCAGGAGGAAGCGGGCCAAGAGCTCACGGCTCTCTACGACTTCGAACCATCTGCGGATGCAGTGCTCGATGCGCTGTTGCCGAGGTATGTGCGTACTGTCATCTACACCGCGCTGCTGGCATCAGCAGCGTCCGAGCACGCTGCGCGTCGTCGAGCCATGAAGGCAGCCACCGACAACGCCGACGAGCTCATCAAGACCTTGACCCGCCAGGCCAACCAGGCCCGCCAGGCGGAGATCACCCAGGAGATCAGTGAGATCGTCGGTGGATCCGACGCGCTGTCGTCTGTTACCGCGGGAAGTGAGTGAAGAACATGACCACCGTCTCGGACACCCAGGACACCCAGTCGAGCACCGGAGTGGGACGCGTCGCCCGCGTTACCGGTCCGGTCGTCGACGTGGAGTTCCCGCCGGATGCGATGCCGACCATCTACAACGCGCTGAGCGTTGATGTGTCGTTCAGCTCGGGAGAGGGCGCGAGCGAGACGCACACTCTGACCCTTGAGGTCGAACAGCACCTCGGCGACAACATGATCCGTGCGGTGTCGCTGCAGCCGACCGACGGACTGGTGCGCGGTGCCGAGGTCGTGGACTCCGGTTCGCCGATCATGGTGCCGGTCGGTGACGTGACCAAGGGCCACGTGTGGAACACGCTCGGCGAGTCACTGGACGTGCCGACGTCATCGCTCGACATCACCGAGCGCTGGCCGATCCACCGTCAGGCCCCTCCGTTCGACCAGCTCGAGGCGAAGACGCAGATGTTCGAGACCGGCATCAAGGTCGTCGACCTCATGACGCCGTACGTGCAGGGCGGCAAGATCGGTCTGTTCGGTGGCGCCGGTGTCGGTAAGACGGTTCTCATCCAAGAAATGATCTACCGCGTCGCCGAGAACTTCGGTGGCGTCTCGGTCTTCGCCGGCGTCGGCGAACGTACCCGCGAGGGCAACGACCTCTTCGGAGAGATGACCGAGTCGGGCGTCATCGAGAAGACTGCTCTGGTCTTCGGGCAGATGGATGAGCCCCCCGGCACCCGTCTTCGCGTTGCCCTGTCGGCGCTGACCATGGCTGAGTACTTCCGCGACGTTCAGGGGCAGGACGTGCTGCTCTTCGTCGACAACATCTTCCGCTTTACCCAGGCGGGTTCTGAGGTCTCTACGCTGCTCGGCCGGATGCCGTCAGCCGTCGGATACCAGCCGACCTTGGCCGACGAGATGGGTCAGCTACAGGAGCGGATCACTTCGACACGTGGTCACTCGATCACCTCGATGCAGGCGATCTACGTGCCGGCCGACGACATCACCGACCCGGCCCCGCACACCACGTTCGCCCACCTCGACGCCACCACGGTGCTCTCGCGTCCGATTTCTGAACTCGGTATCTACCCAGCTGTTGACCCGCTGGACTCCACATCGCGAATCCTCGACCCGACCTACATCGGCGAGGAGCACTACCGGATTGCGCGGCGTGTCCAGCAGGTTCTACAGCGCTACAAGGACCTTCAGGACATCATCGCCATTCTCGGTATCGACGAGCTCTCCGAAGAGGACAAGATCCTCGTCGGCCGCGCTCGCCGCATCCAGCGCTTCCTGTCGCAGAACATGTACGTGGCCGAGGCCTTCACCGGTCAGCCTGGCTCGACCGTCCCGTTGTCGGAGACTCTCGCGTCCTTCGACGCCATCGCCGATGGCCAGTTCGACCACCTGCCGGAGCAGGCGTTCTTCATGTGCGGTGGCATTGACGACGTCGAGCGCAAGGCGGCAGAGCTCGCCTGATCGGCGACTCAAGACGATCGTGAAGGAGACGGTGCAGTGACACTGCAGGTACAGCTGGTCGCGGCCGATCGTTCGGTGTGGTCCGGCGAGGCCACCATGGTCATTGCGCGCACCCTCGATGGCGACCTGGGCATTCTCACCGGCCACGTGCCGGTCCTCGGTGAGCTTGCCGACGGGGTTGTACTGATTAAGACGACCGACGGCGAGGTCGTATCTGCCGCGGTGCACGGCGGTTTCATCTCGGTTGAGAACGACACCGTCTCGCTTCTGGCTGAGGTGGCAGAGCTCTCAAACGAGATCGACGTTGACCGGGCCCGCGCAGCACTCGAGCGCGCTAGCAGCGGTGGTGAGGGCGACGAGTCGCTGAGCGCGGCACAGTCGAGGGCTGAGACCCGGCTACGTGCCACCGAGGCGCACCCCTAGCAAGTCGGGAGCGGAACACGCTGTTTCGTCCTGGCGCAAGAGGCGAGAACCACTTTCGCGCGGGCATCTCGATGACTAGCATCCGAGCATGGCGACCATCACTGACCACAAGTCCGAGCCTGCTGCCCTCACGGTGACCTGGGAGGACGGGGTAACCACGACCTATCCGTGGATATGGCTCCGTGACCACGCCCACGACGAGGCGACCTTCCACCCAGTCACCATGCAACGGAACATCCATACGGCGTCGATTGACCCCGGCCTCGCCGGCACAACAGTGGAGTTGGCGAACGGCGACGTGGTGATCGACTGGAGCGACGGAGACCGCTCGTCGATCCCGGTCGGCTTCCTCGCCGAGTTCCGCACTCCAGATGCCGCGACCACGTCTTTGGGTCTCGAGCCGATCCTGTGGGATGCCGCAACCATCTTGCCCACTCCGAGTACCTCCTACGACGCCATCATGAACTCCGACGAGGGCTTGCTCGACTGGCTCAGCAAGGTCACTCAGTACGGGTTTGCTCTGGCAGTGGGTGTTCCGGCGACGGGTGAGGCCACCAAGGAGCTGCTCGAGAGGGTTGCCTACATCAGGCGGTCGATCTTCGGTGGCTTCTGGGAGTTCGAGGCCGACATGAGCAAGGCAGACACCGCCTACACCAACATCGAGCTGCTGTCGCACACCGACGCGACGTACTCCAACGATGCGCCGGTCCAGCTGCTGCACTGCCTCTACTTCGAGGGAACTGGTGGTGAGTCGACAATCGCCGACAGTTTCGGGGTCGCCGCTGAACTGAAGAAGCAGAATCCTGTTCACTACGAGACGCTTGCGACGGTGCTGGTTCCTGGTCAGTACATCGGCGACGGCGCACACCTGATGGCCGCCCGACCGCTGCTCCGTCACGACCACAACGGCAACCTGGTGCAGGTGTCCTTCAACAACGCCGACCGGGCGCCGTTTCTGTTGCCGCCAGAGGAGATGGTGGCCTTCTACGACGCCATCCGCGCGTTCGACAACCTCTCCAACGAGCACCGGCTCCAGTGGCGCCACCAACTCGAACCCGGCGAGGCCATGCTGTTCGACAACTGGCGGGTCATGCACGGCCGCGCGTCCTACCAGGGCGGCCGGAAACTGTGCGGGGCGTACCTTAACCACGAAGATGTCGAGAGCAAGATCCGCATGCTGCAGACAGCCTTGAAGGGCTGAGACTGCAGCCTGTCGCTAGCGTTCGCCGCCTGGCTTCCACAGCAGGTCGCCCGCGCCACCGTGGGCCGGCAGGTTTGCCACGCGGCTGAGGATGAAGAGCAGGTCGCTGAGTCGGTTGAGATACGTGGCCGTCAGCCGGCTCATCGAGTCGGCATGCTCGGCAAGGGCTGACCACGTGCTTCGCTCGGCCCGACGAACGACGGTGCGGGCTATGTGCAGGTGCGCTGCGACGACGGTGCCGCCCGGCAGCACGAACGAGCGGAGCGGCTCGAGGGTGTCGTTGTATTGGTCGCACGCTGCCTCGAGCCGGTCGATGTACCCCTGTTCGACGCGCAGCGGTGGGAACTCGGGGTTCTCGACGACAGGCGTGCAGAGGTCTGCCCCGACGTCGAAGAGGTCGTTCTGGATGCGCGTCAACAGGGCGGCGAGCTCGGAATCGAGCCCTGGGGTGGCCACCACGACGCCGATCGCCGAGTTGGCCTCGTCCACATCGGCGTAGGCCACCAGGCGATGGTCGTTCTTGCTCACCCGGCTCATGTCACCGAGGGCAGTGGTGCCGTCGTCGCCAGTGCGGGTGTAGATGCGCGTGAGATTGACCATGTCAGCCACCCTAAGGGGAGCGCCTACGATGGGCCCGTGGAGACCGCCAACGCATCCCTCGCGCACCCGCAGCGGTTCCGGGTGACCGGCGGCGCCAGCCTCGTTGGTGAGGTTCGGGTCACGGGGGCCAAGAACTCGGTTCTGAAGTTGATGGCTGCGGCCCTGCTGGCTCCCGGCGTGACCAGGCTCAGCGAGGTGCCAGATATCCTGGACGTCGCGATCATGTCTGAGCTGCTACGCAGACTCGGTTGTGACGTGCAGCGCGACCGCGACGCGAGCACCCTCACCATCGACGTCCCGCAGCGGATTGAGCACCGTGCCGACTACGACCTCGTCCGGCGGATGCGGGCTTCCATTGCCGTCCTGGGGCCGCTGCTGGCCAGGACGGGTGAGGCCGACGTCGCACTCCCCGGTGGCGACGCTATCGGCTCACGCCCCCTCGACTTCCACATCGCCGGTCTCGTCAAGATGGGTGCGACGGTGGAGAACGAGCACGGCTTCATCGTTGCCAAGGTCAAGCGGCTGACCGGCGCCACCATCTGGCTCGACTTCCCGAGTGTGGGAGCCACCGAGAACTTGGTGATGGCGGCCGTTCTTGCGGAGGGGCGCACGGAGATCGACAACGCGGCCCGCGAGCCCGAGATCGTCGATCTCTGCGTGATGCTGGGTCGCATGGGCGCAAAGATCGATGGCGCAGGAACGTCGACGCTCATCATCGAAGGCGTCGACTCGCTGCAGCCGGTGAGCCACGCGACCGTTGCTGACCGCATCGTGGCCGGCACGTGGGCGATGGCAGCGGTGATGACGCTCGGCGATGTCACGGTGCATAACGCTGACCCGGCCCACCTGGAGATCGCACTCGACAAGCTTGTGACAGCTGGCGCGACGGTTGACCGGATTCACGACGGCTTCCGGGTCATGATGGACCGTCGACCAACGGCTGTTGATGCAGTAACCCTGCCGTTTCCCGGGTTCCCCACCGACCTGCTGCCGATGGCGCTAGCCCTCAACGCGGTGGCGTCCGGCACTGCGATGGTCACCGAGAACGTGTACGAGTCCCGCTTCTCGTTCGTGAACGAGCTCGCCCGGCTGGGCGCTGACATCCGCACCGACGGGCACCACGCGGTCGTGCGCGGGCGTCCACTGCTGTCGGGTGCGCCGGTCACGACCCCGGACATCCGCGCTGGCGCTGGGCTCGTGATTGCTGGACTGGTGGCCGAGGGCGAGACGATCGTAAGCGAAATTCATCACATCGACCGTGGGTACCCCAAGTTCGACGAGCAGCTCTGCGCCTTGGGCGCGACCGTCATCCGCGAGGCCGAGCCGGCTGTCACATTCGACTGACGGATGTCGCCTCTGGCGTCGTTATGTCCTGACGATCGTCTCGGCGCGGGTTCGGTCCTCGGGCCAGACCATGACGCGAGGACCGTCGTTGGTCATCGCAACGGTCGCCTTGATCCCGCTGGCTTCCAACCGCTGCCTCAGGATCTCGGCCTCGATGTAGGTGCCGGGGGAGGCGATGGAGTCGAGTAGTCCGTACTGGTCGGGGTTGCCACTCAGTGGTGGGCGTTCCACGACCGAGTTGCCGCGTCCGAAAGCCCAGCGCAGCACCAGAACGAGGACGCCGATAGCAACCAGGGCCATCAGTGGCCCATAGACGTAGGAGTAGCTACCCCAAGTTGGCATACCTAGATTCTGCGCCGACGCGCCCGCCGATGCCACCGGGGGCGCTGACCTTTAGCCTTCAGGGCAGTAGACGGCGGAGGGAGCCAAGTGGTGGATGTGGTCGGAGTTGTCGGGGCCGGTCTCATGGGAGCTGGGATCGCCCAGGTCTCCGCGCAGGCTGGCTATCAGGTCCACCTCTACGACGTTGACAACCGGTCGTTGGAGCGCGGGGTGCAGTCGATTGCGGCCTCGCTCGGCAAACTTGCCGCCAAGGGCGCGTTGAGCGAAGACGTCGACGTGGTGCTGGGGCGCATCGAACCGACCACATCGCTTGCCGATCTCGGTATGGCCGTCATAGCCGTTGAGGCGGTGTTCGAGCAGATCGAGGTGAAGCAGGAGGTCTTCCGCGCCTTGGATTCGGTACTCGCGCCCGAGGCCGTGCTCGCCACGAACACGTCGGCACTCCCCATCACCGGGCTCGCAGCGGTAACCGGCAGACCTGAACGGGTCGTCGGTACCCATTTCTTCTCCCCGGTGCCCCTCATGCAGCTCTGTGAGCTCGTCCGTGGGGTCCATACCAGTGACGCAACCCTGTCGGTGGCGCGCACCTTTGCTGAGCGCTTGGGCAAGACGTGCGTGGTCGTCAACCATGATATCGCTGGGTTCGTGACGACTCGTCTGATCACTGCTCTGATCGTTGAAGCAACCCGACTGGTCGAGTCTGGAGTAGCAACGGCTGAAGACGTCGACACCGCCTGTCGGCTCGGCTTCGGCCATCCGATGGGACCGATGGAGACTCTCGACCTGGTCGGGATCGACGTGATGGTCAGCGCAGCAGACAACATCGCGGCCGAGACCCCCGGCGATACCTTCGCCGCTCCTGCCTTGCTTCGCGAGATGGTCCTGGCCCGGACGCTGGGGCGGAAAACAGGGCAGGGGTTCTATCGTTACTGACGGTAGTCACGTGACCACAGGATGGCTGAACGGCGTGTCTGCCGGTTCTTGATCGCCTCCGACGCTAGCGTGCGGCCACTCGGAGTTTGTCGGCGACTTCCCTCCCGCGGCCCACAGCTGTGGGCGTTGACTGGCCCGGGTTCGGAGGGTTCTATGTACCCATTCGACGTGTCGCTGCCGTCCCGTGTGGACGCGACGACGTCGGGAGACGTGCGCTACGCCTTGCAAGTGGCGCTTGACTCCGTGTCTGAAGGTGACCTGACAGTCGACGCATCCGCCGTTATCAGCCTAGATGTCGCCGGGCTTGGTGTGCTGGTGGCTGCGCACCGAAAGGCCCGCCAACGCGGTGTGCGGCTCGTGATCTGCGACCCACAGCCGCGAGTGGTGCGGATTCTCGCGGTGACCCGTCTGCACCGAGTGCTGAACTTGGATCGGGTCGCCGCGGAGGCCGGTTAGGTTCGGCTAGGCTGAGGGTCGATTCCACCGGGACCTCACGGAGGCTTGGATGGCGAACGATCCATCAACCCCTGCTCGCGCGACCCAACCTTGGGTCATGCGCACGTATGCCGGCCACTCGTCGGCTGCTGCGTCGAACGCGCTCTTCCGCAGGAACCTGGCGAAGGGGCAGACCGGGCTCTCGATTGCCTTCGACCTGCCGACGCAGACCGGCTACGACCCCGATGACGAGCTGGCCCGTGGGGAAGTCGGCAAGGTCGGCGTTCCGGTCACCCACCTCGGCGACCTGCGCTCGCTGATGGAGGCCATCCCGCTCGACGAGATGAACACGTCGATGACGATCAACGCCACCGCTATGTGGCTGTTGTCCCTTTACATCGTGGTGGCGGAGGAACAGGGAGTAGATCCAGCAGAACTGCAGGGGACGACGCAGAACGACATCATCAAGGAGTATCTGTCGCGCGGCACGTACGTCTTTCCACCCGGTCCTTCACTGCGGTTGATCACCGACATGGTGACCTACACGGTGGCGAACGTTCCCAAGTGGAACCCGACGAACATCTGCAGTTACCACCTGCAGGAGGCCGGGGCTACCCCCGTCCAAGAGCTGGCCTTCTCACTGAGCACGGCGATCGCGGTTCTCGACGCCGTGCGCGACTCCGGCCAGGTGCCACCTGAACGTTTCGGCGAGGTAGTCCAACGCATCTCGTTCTTCGTCAACGCTGGCGTGCGTTTCGTCGAGGAGATGTGCAAGATGCGCGCCTTCGTGCAGCTTTGGGACGAGATCACTGCAGAGCGCTATGGCGTCACCGACGACAAGCAGCGCCGGTTCCGCTACGGAGTGCAGGTGAACTCCCTGGGGCTCACCGAGGCTCAGCCGGAGAACAACGTGCCGCGCATCATGCTTGAGATGCTTGCGGTCACGTTGTCCAAGGATGCCCGCGCTCGGGCAATCCAGCTGCCCGCCTGGAACGAGGCTCTTGGCCTGCCTCGGCCGTGGGACCAGCAGTGGTCGTTGCGCATGCAGCAGGTGTTGGCGTTTGAGTCGGACCTGTTGGAGTACGGCGACCTGTTTGATGGATCACCCGTCGTGGCAGCCAAGGTTGACGAGCTCGTGGTCGGCGCGCGCGAGGAGATGGCGCGGATCGAGCAGTTGGGCGGTGCCTTGGCTGCCGTCGAGTCCGGCTACATGAAGACAGCGCTCGTCCAGTCACATGCCGAGCGTCGACGGGCCATCGAGTCAGGTGAGGATGTTGTGGTCGGGCTCAACCGGTTCACCACCACTGAGCCGAACCCATTGCTCTCCGACCTCGACACCGCGATCCTGACGGTCGCGGCCGACGTCGAAGAACGGGCAGTCGAGGCACTTGCCGTTTGGCGGGCTGGCCGGGACGACGCGGCTGTCGCTGATGCTCTGGAGAAGCTCAGCAAGGATGCGGCTTCGGCCGAGAACCTGATGCCGGCGAGCTTGACCTGCGCCAGAGCTGGTGCGACGACGGGCGAATGGGCAGATGCGCTGCGCAGCGTGTTCGGTGAGTACCGAGCACCAACGGGGGTCTCGTCGCAAACGGCCCCTGCTGGCGACTCCTCTTCCGGCGAAGCGGTTCGGGCGGCCGTTGAGAAGACGGCTGCCGAACTCGGAGGTCGGCTGAGGTTCCTCGTGGGTAAGCCAGGGCTGGATGGACACTCCAACGGAGCTGAGCAGATTGCCGTGCGCGCACGGGACGCCGGTTTCGAGGTGGTCTACCAGGGAATTCGGCTGACGCCAGAACAGATTGCCGCGGCGGCCATAGCGGAAGACGTCCACGTCGTTGGGCTGTCGGTGCTCTCCGGCTCGCATATGGAACTAGTTCCCGAGGTGCTGACTCGGATCCGCGCTGCCGGTATGAGCGACGTTCCGCTCGTCGTGGGGGGCATCATCTCGCAGTCCGACGCCGTCGCCCTCGAGGCTCTGGGTGTCGCAGCAGTCTTCACCCCGAAGGACTACACGATCGACGACATCATGCTCCGCATTGTTGCCGAGATTCGGCACGCACACGGCCTCGAAATGGCCGACAACTAGCCGTCCCGCACCGAGGCAGCGGTCTGGGACGAGCGGGACGGAGCGGTTTGACCGATCTATCCGCTAAGAGTTCGGAGGCATGTCGTAACTCGTGCCGCCGCCCTGCGCCGGCGGGCCCGGAGGAGCAGGTGGCACCGGCGGAGGGGTTGGGGCTGGCGTCGGCGCCGGTGGTGGTGGCATGGGAGGCGGTGCGGACTCCTCCTCGGTGGGGAACCCGGTGGTTCCATTGACTGCGACGTACTGGTCAACAGCTGAGAGGGCGTCGTCTACGTCGGTCCGCGGTCCACCAGCGCGCTGATCGGCGTAGAACGCAGCGCCGAGGATGGCCAGCAGCTTGGCTGCCTCCCGTTTCGCCTGAGCCTCGTCGAGCTTGGTCTGCCCGGTCTCGACGCCCTTCTTGGCCTCGTCGAGCGCCTGTTGTGCCACTGCCTTTGCTTTGTTCAGGAATCCAGCCATAGGACCAGCCTATTACCGCCGAGTCCCTGGCGCGATGCCTTGAGCACCTGTCTTCGTAGCGGCTAGAAGAGGCGCTCCTCAGACTTGTCGAGTCCGCGGAGCGCGTCGTAGTCGAGAGTGACGCAGTCGATGCCGCGGTCAGTGGCCAGGACCCGGGCCTGCGGCTTGATCTCTTGCGCGGCGAAGACGCCTCGGACCGGGGCTAGCAGCGGGTCTCGGTTGAGCAGTTCGAGGTAGCGGGTGAGTTGTTCGACGCCGTCGATCTCACCTCGGCGCTTGATCTCGATCGCCACCGATGCACCATCAGCGTCCCTGGCGAGGATGTCGACCGGGCCGATCGCCGTCCCGTACTCGCGGCGGACTAGCGACCACCCCTCGCCCATTGACTCGATGTGCTCGGCGAGCAGCCGCTGAAGGTGAGCCTCGACGCCGTCCTTCTGCAACCCCGGGTCGATGCCAAGCGCGTGTTGGCTGTCGTGGATGACCTCATCGATCGTAATGATGAGCCGGTCGCCGGTCTTGGTGTGGGCCACCGTCCATGTGCCGACACCAGCCTCATCAACTTCCGCCGTCGTCCGGCATGGAGGGCTCATCCAGTTGAGCGGCTTGTAGGCGCGGTCATCGGCGTGAATCGAGACCGACCCATCGGACTTCACCAAGATCAGTCGCGTGGCGAGTGGAAGGTGGGCGCTGAGGCGTCCGGTGTAGTCCACCGAGCAACGAGCGATGACAAGGCGCACGGCATCACGCTACCCGGGTGCCCACTGCCCTGGCCCAGGGGTGGGAGGATCAGGTGGCGCCGAAACGGCAACGGTAGGACCAAGCACAGGAGTCGGTCATGGCACGTGAGTTCACCCGGGTCGGGGTCGTCGGTCTCGGCACCATGGGGGCGGGGATCTGTGAGGTTTTCGCCCGCAATGGTCTCGAGGTCGTTGCCGTGGAGCGAGACGAGAACGCCCTTGCCGGTGGCGTCGAGCACGTCGAGACGTCCACGTCGCGTGCGGTGAAGCGCGGCAAGCTCTCCGAAGAGGAGAAGCAGGCGATCTTCGACCGGATCACTTTCACCTCATCACTGGAGGATCTCGCCGACTGTCACCTGGTCGTTGAGGCGGTTCCGGAGAAGCTCGAGCTCAAGCGTGAGATCTTCACCGAACTCGACCGCATCACCGCGCCGGATGCCATTTTGGCCACCAACACCTCGTCCCTGTCGGTCACCGAGATCTCGGTTGCCACTCATCGCCCAGCGCAGGTGGTGGGGTTGCACTTCTTCAACCCCGCGCCCGTGCTGAAGTTGGTCGAGGTCATTCGGACCGTAGTTACTGACGCGCAGGTGATCGACGACGTCAAGGCGCTGAGTGAGCGGCTCGGCAAGGTGCCTGTGGTGGTCGGCGACAAGGCTGGGTTCATCGCCAACGCGCTGCTCTTCGGGTATCTGAATCACGCGGCATCGATGTATGAGCAGCGCTATGCGACGCGCGAAGACCTCGACGCAGCCATGAAGCTCGGCTGCGGGCTCCCGATGGGACCGTTGGCACTGCTCGACCTGATCGGGCTCGACACTGCCTACGAAATCCTCGACACGATGTACAAGCAGACGCGTGATCGACTACACGCGCCGGCCCCGATCATCAAGCAGATGGTTACTGCAGGAGTGAAGGGCAGGAAGACCGGCCGCGGCTTCTACAGCTACGAGGCACCGGGGTCACCCGCTGTGATTGCCGACGCCCAGACGCCGGTGCCTAACGGTGCGGACGCCGAGACGCGACCGATCCAGCGTGTCGGTGTTGTGGGGTCGGGAACCATGGCGGTCGGCATCGCTGAGGTACTCGCCAAAGCCGGGTACGACGTCGTGCTCAGAGCGCGCGGTACCGAGCAGATCGACAAGGCCCGCGTTACGATCGGCAAGTCGCTGGAGAAGGCCGTCGTGCGAGGCAAGCTCACCGAGGATGAGCGCGATGCTGCTCTTGCGCGTTTCAGCGGCAGCACGTCCTTCGACGACCTTGCCGATTGCGATCTTTTCATCGAGGCCACCGTCGAGGAGCTCTCGGTCAAGCAGGCGATCTTTGCAACTCTGGACGAGTTGGCCAAGCCGGGAGCGATCTTGGCGACCACGACGTCGAGCCTGTCCGTCGTCGAGATCGCGGCCTCGACGTCGCGTATGCGTGACGTTGTCGGGATGCACTTCTTCAATCCGGCACCGGTGATGAAGCTTGTTGAGGTAGTGCACACGATCAACACCGCTCCTGAGGTGGTGGACACCATTCGTCAGGTCTGTGATCGGATCGGCAAGCATCCGGTCTCGTGCGGTGATCGCGCTGGCTTCATCGTCAACGCCTTGCTCTTTCCGTACCTCAACGACGCAGTTCGCATGCTCGAAGCGCACTATGCCACCGCTGATGACATCGACAATGCGATGAAGGTCGGCTGCGGCTACCCGATGGGGCCGTTCGAGCTGCTCGATGTGGTGGGGCTGGACGTCGCACTGGCTATCCAGCGCACGCTCTACCTAGAGTTTCGTGAGCCGGGGTACGCCCCGGCGCCGCTCCTCGAGCACCTGGTCACAGCCGGATACCTCGGGCGGAAGTCAACGCGCGGGTTCCGCGTCTACGTATAGCCATGAGCAAGCGCCGGCCGAAGTCGCGACCGCCTACCCGGGCGTCGTCGGTCGAGACGACCGTCGACTGGCAGGGGGAGCCATGGGTTGTCCGGCCGATCCGCGGATCGACGTCGACCAAGCCCTATCGGTGCCCAGGTTGTGACCAGCTCATCCCGCCTGCGACGCCGCATATGGTCGTGTGGCCAGAAACCGCGATCGTTGGTGACGGCATCGACCGTCGACGCCACTGGCACACGACCTGCTGGAACGCTCGAGACCGCCGCGGCCCGCGATGACGATCGAGGTGCGGGCCAACACCGTGCTGCCGGCTCGGCGTGAGGAGTTCGCGCTGCACACCGCTGACGGGCTCTCCCTGGTGGCTGAGTGGGCGTTGCCGCTGGAGGCCGATCCACTGGCGACCGTTGTGACCTTCCACCCGCTGCCGACCGCCGGCGGCTTCATGGACTCGCACGTGCTGCGCAAGGCGTCCAACCGCCTGCCTGCCCTGGCTGACATCGCTGTGCTGCGGTTCAACACGCGGGGCACCACCTCGCCCCAGGGGACCAGCGACGGAACCTTCGACGAGGCGCGTGGTGAACGGCTCGACGTCGACGCCGCGTTGGCTGAGGGTCTCCATCTCGACGCCCCTCCGGCGGTCCTTCTCGGCTGGTCGTTCGGCACCGACCTTGTGCTCAAGTACGGCCGTCAGCCTGGCGTCGATCGGGTCGTCTTGCTCTCGCCACCGCTGCGGTACACGTCGGACGATGAGCTTGCCGCGTGGTCGCAGAGTGACATCCTCATGACCGTCATCGTTCCCGAGCTCGACGATTTCCTTCGCCCCGACGAAGCACGTCGTCGGTTTGCAGCGGTGCCGCACGCCGAGGTGATTGGGGTCGACGGCGCCAAGCACCTCTGGGTAGGGGAGAAGTACGTCACTAATGTGCTAGACGCGGTCGCGTCTGTCGCACTTGGCAGGACCGTCGCCCTTCCGGCGACGTGGAGTGAGGAGGAGACCTCATGACGACCCTTGTACTGCTTCACGCCTTTCCGCTGGACGCCTCGATGTACGGCGAGGTCGCGGACGGTTTCGACAGTGATCTGCTGATACCGCACTTGCCCGGATTCGGCGGCACGTCCATCTCTGCGAGCGAGCCGAGCATGGACGTCTACGCCGACCGCGTCGCTCGAGAAATCGACGCTGCCGGGCTCGACCGGATCGTCATCGGCGGCACCTCGATGGGCGGGTATGCCGCCATGGCGTTCTGTCGTCGCCACGGTTCCCGGGTGGCCGGGCTTGCGCTCATCGACACGAAGGCGACAGCCGACCCTGCTGCCGCAGCAGAGGGGCGCCGCGCCATGGCGCAGACGATGGTGGACGGGCAGACGACCGAACCCCTGTTGACCAACGTCTTCCCCAAACTCCTCGGGGCCACGACGGTGCGCGACCAGTCAGACATTGCAGAGTTGGTGCGGGGTTGGGTTGCCGATGCCGATCCCGCGGCCGCTGCGTGGGCGCAGCGAGCGATGGCCGTCCGTCCCGACTCGCTCGGGACCTTGGCTGGGCTCAACGTGCCATCGCTGGTCGTCGTGGGAGCAGAGGACGTGTTGTCGCCTCCGACGGACGCTGCGGCTATGGCGTCGGCCCTGCATGGTGCTGTTGTCGTTGAGATCCCGGGAGTTGGACACCTCACGCCGGTCGAGGCGCCCCGGCATGTGGCGGACGCGTTGACTGCCCTGATGGTGAGCGTAGACGGGTGAGCGCGTCGTCCAAAGCCGCTTGATCGGTCTACGTCTCTCGAAAGCGATTGATGGCGTCCAGGTGCTTAGCCCGAAGCTCTGGGTCGCGGACTCCAAGCCCCTCTTCCGGGGCCAAGCAGAGCACGCCGACCTTCCCTTGGTGCATGTTTCGGTGCACCTCAAAGGCGGCTTGACCGGTCTCCGCCAGGGGGTAGGACTTCGACAATGTCGGGTGCACCTTTCCCCGCTGGATAAGTCGGTTGGCCTCCCACGCTTCCCGGTAGTTGGCGAAGTGCGATCCGACAATGCGCTTGAGGTTCATCCAGAAGTACCTGTTGTCGTACTCGTGCATGTAACCGGAGGTCGACGCGCACGTGACGATCGTTCCGCCCTTGCGCGCGACGTAGACGCTGGCACCGAACGTCTCGCGTCCTGGGTGCTCGAAGACGATGTCGACGTCGTCGCCACCAGTGAGCTCGCGGATCTTGCTGCCGAACCTCTTCCACTCCGACGGGTCTTGGGTCGTCTCGTCCTTCCAGAACCGATAGCCCTCGGCGCTGCGGTCGATGATGAGGTCTGCGCCCATGCTGCGGACGATCTCGGCTTTCTCCGGCGATGACACGACGCAGACGGGAGTGGCTCCGCCGTTGAGCGCCATCTGCGTGGCGTATGAGCCGAGTCCACCGCTCGCGCCCCAGATCAGGACGATGTCGCCCTGCTTCATCCCAGCGCCGTTGCGGCTGACCAGCTGGCGGTACGCGGTGCTGTTGACCAGGCCAGGCGATGCGGCTTCCTCCCAGTTAAGGTGGGCCGGCTTCTCCAGCAGTTGGTTCGACTTGACGAGGGCCAGTTGCGCAAGGCCACCGAAGTTGGTCTCGAAGCCCCAGATCCGCTGCTCGGGGTCGAGCATCGTGTCGTTGTGGCCGAGCGGGCTCTCGAGCTCGACCGACTGGCAGTGTGCGACCACTTCGTCGCCGGGGTGCCAGACATGGACGCCTGGCCCGGTGCGCAGCACGACGCCGGACAGGTCGGAGCCGATGACGTGGTAGGGAAGGTCGTGACGCTTCGCGAGCGGTGAGGTGCGTCCGTAGCGGCGCAGGAATCCGAAGGTCGACACCGGTTCGAAGATGCTTGACCAGACTGTGTTGTAGTTGATCGACGAGGCCATGACCGCGATGAGGGCCTCGCCGGGGCCGACCTCGGGAACCGGGACTTCCTCGATGCGTAGTGACTTGCGGGGGTCGCGGTCGAAGGTTGGCACGCCTTCGAACATCTTCTCGTCCTCCTGGCGGAGGAGCGCCCCAGTGTGCGACTCGGGCACCGCGATGGCGGCGAAGTCAGCCGATGAAGCCTCGCCTGAGTTGATGGCGTCAATGATCTGCTGCATGGGGTGCACGTCGGCCTCCAGGACGGATGGTCGCAGGGTCAGGACTCTAGTGCGCTTGCTCAGGCGCCTGGACGAGTTCGAGCAGGACGCCACCGGCGTCCTTGGGGTGGACGAAGTTGATGCGGGCGCCGGCCGTGCCCTGACGTGGCTCGTCGTAGAGGAGTCGGCAGCCGCGCTCACGCAGGGTTGCGCTGACTGCCTCGATGTTGTCGACCCGGTAAGCCACCTGCTGCAGTCCAGGGCCGCTGCGTTCTAAGAACTTGCCGATCGGTGAATCCGGGGACAGGGGGGCGAGCAGTTGCACGTACGAGCCGGAGTTGCCTACGCGCATCATCGCCTCGCGCACCCCCTGGTCATGGTTGCTCTCCTCATGCGCGAGCTGCATGCCGAAGACGTCGCGATAATAAGCGATGGCCTCGTCGAGGTCGCTGACGGCGACACCGACGTGGTCGATCGCGGTGAACAGGCTGGTCAGGGTGGCAGGTGCCATCACCAGATCCCCTCTCGGTGGAGTCGAGGTCCGGCTGACATCGTGGCAGGGCGGCGCCCGGGAAGCAGGCCGGGGGTCCAACTGTTCCACAGATCATCGATCTGGCGACCGTCGCCAGAGTTGTCGCCCGGCTGCCCTAGGCTGGGTAGTGATCACCCGTACCTCGAATTCCCGCATCTCGGATGGGAGGGTCAGTTCATGACCTCGTCTGTCATCTCTGTCATCGTTGCCGGCGCGCGTACCCCCATGGGGCGGTTGCTCGGCTCGCTCAAAGATTTTACCGCGGCCGAGCTGGGGTCGGTTGCCATCAAGGCGGCCCTCGAACGCTCCGGGGTCAGCGGCGATCAGGTTGACTACGTGATCATGGGCCAGGTGCTTCAGGCCGGAGCCGGCCAGCTTCCGGTGCGCAAGGCGTCCGCAGATGCGGGCATCCCCATGACGGTGCCGTCGATCCTTATCAACAAAGTGTGTCTCAGCGGGCTCGACGCCATCGCACTGGCCGACCAGCTGATTCGCGTCGGCGAGGTCGAAGTCGTGGTGGCCGGCGGCATGGAGTCGATGACCAACGCTCCACACCTTCTGCCGAAGTCGCGTGAGGGCTTCAAGTACGGCAACACCGAGCTCGTGGACGCTATGGCGTTCGACGGCCTGACCGACGCCTTCGATGGTGAGCCCATGGGGTCGTCCACCGAGGGACACAACGAGCGCTACTCGTTGACCCGCGAGGAGCAGGACGCCTTTTCCGCCCGTTCGCACCAACGCGCTGCAGTAGCCCAAAAGAACGGTGTCTTCGCTGAGGAGATCGTGCCGGTCGAGATTCCCCAGCGCCGCGGTGACCCAATCCTCTTCTCCGATGATGAGGGGATTCGCGCTGACACCACTGTCGAGTCGCTGGGCCGGCTCCGTCCGGCGTTCCGCAAGGACGGCACGATCACCGCGGGTTCGGCATCGCAGATCTCCGATGGCGCTGCAGCAGTTGTTGTGATGAGCAAGGAAAGGGCTGAGCGGCTAGGCCTGAGCTGGCTTGCCGAGATCGGAGCACACGGGATCGTTGCAGGCCCGGATACGGCGCTGCACGAGCAGCCGTCGAACGCCATCAAGAAGGTGCTCGAACGTGACGGGTTGTCAGTTGACGACCTCGACGTCGTCGAGATCAATGAGGCGTTCGCCGCAGTCGGCATCGTGTCTGCGCGGGCGCTGGGCCTCTCCGAGGAGAAGGTCAACCCCAACGGGGGAGCCATCGCTCTTGGCCACCCCATCGGCATGAGTGGAGCCCGGCTGGCACTGACGCTCGCGCTTGAGTTGAAGCGGCGTGGCGGCGGTGTCGGTGCTGCGGCGCTCTGTGGCGGCGGCGGTCAAGGTGACGCCCTCATCCTGCGGGTGCCAGCCTGAGCCGGTCGCCAGCGGGTGACCCGGCCGAGCTCGTCACCCGGGCCAGGGATGGAGATGCTCGGGCCGTGGCGCGGCTGATCTCGCTGGTCGAGGACCAGTCGCCCCTGTTGGGCGAGGTGGCTCGCGCGCTCGCGCCGCACACCGGGCGTGCGCACGTGGTGGGGCTCACGGGCGCACCGGGTGTTGGAAAGTCGACAACGACGTCAGCGCTGGTGACGGCGTTGCGCGCATCTGGACGCCGCGTTGGGGTGCTGGCTGTCGACCCGTCGTCGCCCTTCACCGGCGGGGCGTTGCTCGGTGACCGCGTGCGCATGCAAGAGCACGCCACCGATGTGGGAGTTTTCATTCGGTCGATGGCCACCCGTGGTCACCTCGGTGGCCTCGCTGCTGCTGCGCCTCAGGCAGTGCGCGTCCTGGACGCTGCTGGCTGTGACGTGGTCCTAATCGAGACGGTCGGTGTTGGGCAGTCCGAGGTCGAAGTTGCCGGCTTGGCTGACACCACTGTGGTGCTGCTCGCGCCCGGCATGGGTGATGCCATCCAGGCCGCCAAGGCCGGAATCCTTGAGATCGGCAACGTGTACTGCGTGAACAAGGCTGACCGTGACGGTGCCGACGTCACCGCGCGCGAGCTGCGCTCCATGCTGGCCATCGGTCGTAACGTCGAGGGCGAGGATGCGCCGCAATGGCGTCCGCCGATCCTCAAGACGGTTGCTTCACGAGGGGAGGGGATCGACGAGCTCCTTGACGAGATCGACCGGCACCGATCTCACCTCGTCGAACATGAGGAGTTGGAACTTCGCAGGCGACTCCGTGCTCGGGCTGAGATCGAGGCCCTGGTGGTCGCAGGCGTGCGCTCCGGCCTTTCTCGTGGCGATGCCGCTCAGCAGTTGGACCGTCTGGCCGCCGATGTCGTCTCCGGCGAGACCGACCCCTACACCGCGGCAGCCATCCTCACCCCCCGCTGACCAACCACACCGGGGCCATGCCACACCGGGGCTATGCCACACAGGTTCGGTCATATCGAACTGGCGCCGCCATCATCTCGACGGTTGAACGTGGGGCCGATGAGATCAGCGACCGGGCCGGGGCAGCCCTTGAGCTGATCCCATCGCCGGCATGACGACGCGCACATTTGGCTGAACTCGCCCGGTATTAGCAACGCGAGTGGCCCGGATGGCCGAGATCACCGAGTCCGGGTCGTCTCTAATGGTTTCGGGCAGTATTCGTTCAGCCAGGACCCTGTGACGGTTGTAGACCCCATGGCGGCTCCACGTCGCTGCGAAGTTGTCCACTCTCTTGTAGTGGTGCTCGCGGGAGTCGACTTCCAGAGCGAGGCCAATGTCCTCGTAGTAACCGTCTGGCTCGGCGATGAACTCACCGCCGAGGGTCTCAAGCTGGCAGTTCCACAGCGGCTCCGGAAGGTCGCTTGCGATCACAATGTCGCGAAGACCCGCCTCCGGGACCGATCGAACGCCCGCGATGGCGTCACCGAGCACGTCCCGCATGACCGCGGTCCACTGCCTCTGCCCGGAGCGGATTTCCTCAGCGAGGTCGTCGATCTCAAGCATTTTGCGCTGGACCGCTTCCAAGGTGATGGCGCGGATCGCGATGCGGGAGGTGTGACGCCGACCCACGTCGAAGACTGCACGCGGGAGCGGTGCAACCGGGTACCCCCTGATCGTTTCTGGTTCAGGAAGCCGCTGGGTGCGCTCGATCACGACGAACCCAGCAGACCTCACTTGTCTGGCGGGGGGGACGAGGATGTGAACAGGAAGTGCGTCCACCGGCATGGGAAGATTGCGGAGGCCGAGAAGGTGCGCGGCAAGTCCACCGGTGAGCACGGCATCTGGTCCGGCGTACAGCAGACCCGCGCTGAGCCGCTCGTCCACCGTGGGGGTACCGCGGTGGAGGAGGTAGGTACCAGGCAGTACTCGCTGCCATCGTCCACCCGTACGCGTCCAGCTGCTGATCGTCGCCTTCGATACGCCCAGGTCCACCAGCTGGGCGTGGCTGACGGTGCCGCCTTGGGTGGTGGCTGCGTCGTGAATCGCATTGATCTCGAACAGACGGGGTCGGGCCATGCCTCAGAGTGGCGCAACCGATCCCGGTGCCGGTACTACTGGAGTCCGTCTGTGGATACGTGGTGACGGCGGCAGTTCGAAATGACCGAACCGGTGTGACATGGCCCCGAAATGGGAGGGTCAGGTCCAGGCGGAGGGATCGTTGGTGAAGTCGGTGACCGTCTCTGGGAGATTGCCGCTCGCGATCTCGTCGAGGGTGACGTGGTCGAGGACGCCGCGGAGCGCGGCTCTGGTAGCGACCCAGACCTCGCGCAGGTGCTCGGCAGCACCTTCGTAGTCAGCGTTCTCGGGGCGACCACCGCGCACGTCTGCGAGCGGGCCATCGAGTGCGCGAACGACGTCTGCCACCGTGATCGACGCTGCTGGCCTGGCCAAGCGATAGCCGCCGTCGGCGCCGCGCTGGCTGGCGATGATGCCCGCCTGACGCAGCTGACGAAGGATTCCTTCGAGGAATCTTGCAGGGATGTCCTGCTCCGACGCCAGGTGGTCACCCTTGATCAGAGTGCCCTTGGCATCGGCCTCCTGCGCGATCACCAAGAGCGCACGCATGGCGTAGTCGACCTTCGCTGACACGTGCATGGTGCCAGTCTGGCCCCTGCGGGTCCGCCGACGCGCGGCGCCCCTGGCCCGCGTGCCGGTTGCTGGGGCTCCTCGCGCCCAACCCGCCGCGTTAGTCGT
>JAJAYZ010000073.1 GCA_027118455.1 Actinomycetes bacterium | reverse complement strand
GAGGGGGGGGGGCGCCCCCGCGGGGGGGGCGCCGGGCGCCCCCCCGCGGCCGCGGGGGCGGCCCCCCCCCCTGGGCCGGCAGCCGGATCGCCGACCAAGACCGATGCCCCGCCTCCCGCCGCTGCTGCCGAGGCGCGCGCTGCCGCAGCGGCCGTCGGTGGCCCCGTTGTCGGCAAGGACCGGTCCACCGAGGTCGATGACGACGAGGTGGCACTCGATGATGCCGATGCCGATGACGACGGCCTGGCTGGTCCTGAGCTGATCGCCCAACAGCTTGGCGGCACCGTGATCGGTGAGATCGACCACGCTTGACGCGCCGGCGCTCCCTCGCTGGCGACGAGCCTCGTCGGAGGGTCGCCGTAGAGTGGGCGCAGCGATGACGGGAGCAACGATGAACGTTCGCACGCTCGGCCACCTCGGCCACCTCGGCCACCTTGGCCACCTCGGATACGGAGGATGTCGCTGATGTACGAGGGCATCGTCCAAGACCTTATCGACGAGCTCGGTCGCCTTCCGGGCGTCGGTCCGAAGTCGGCACAGCGCATCGCCTTCCACCTGCTCGCTGCGGAACCGGCCGACGTTCGCAGGTTGGCCGAAGTGCTCCTCGAAGTGAAGGCCAAAGTGCGCTTCTGCCGGGTGTGCGGCAATGTCGCCGAGTCCGAAGAGTGCCGCATCTGCCTTGACCCGCGGCGCGACCTCTCGGTGATCTGTGTCGTCGAGGAGTCCAAGGACGTCGTCGCTGTTGAACGAACGCGTGAGTTCCGTGGCCGGTACCACGTCCTCGGTGGTGCGATCAGTCCCATCGAAGGCATCGGCCCGGACGACCTCCGCGTCAAAGAGCTGATGACCCGACTCGCAGACGGAGGGGTCACCGAGCTGATCTTGGCCACCGACCCCAACCTCGAAGGTGAGGCCACGGCCACGTACCTGGCCCGACTGGTCAAGCCGATGGGCTTGATCGTTTCGCGCCTGGCCAGTGGACTGCCCGTCGGAGGAGACCTCGAGTACGCCGACGAGGTCACCCTCGGGCGTGCCTTCGAGGGCCGACGCAGCATCGAGGTGTAGACAAGGATGTCGGGCGTCGCAGCGATGCCCCACGAGCAGCGAGGTGAGTGGTGACAGCAGCGTCAGGCAAGCGGCTTTCGGACGAGGTCGATGAGTTCACCGTTGATGTCGCCGACCAGATCGAGAGCTTCCTGATCGCGCTCGGCGCAGTGGCGCGTGGTGATTTCCCCGGCGGCACGCTCGCCATTCTCCTGCTGGAGGTCTCACAGCTGCTGCTCGCCGGTGGGCGGCTGGGCGCCGTCGTTGACGTCGTACCGGCTGAACGTTACGAGCCGGACGCCGGCGTCGACCCCGATGCCGACGGCCTTCGCGAGCGGCTGGCCGAGTTGCTCGGGCCGGCCGACGAGTACATCGAGGTATTCGACCCCTACATCCGCGACGGTGAGATCGTCCAGTCGCGGCTTTCCGACGATATCGCTGACGTTGCGGCAGATCTGTATCACGGCCTCGCCCACTTCAAAGCGGGCCGAGCTGACGAAGCGCTGTGGTGGTGGCAGTACTCCTACCTCGCTAACTGGGGTTCGACCGCAAGCTCAGCGCTTCGAGCGTTGCACTCGGCAGTGGCGCACAGTCGCCTCGCGCCATCGACTGACGCCTAGCGGCTTATGCGGTCTAGCCCCTGGCTGGCAGTGGGGTCGGCTGCACCGGTGGCCGGAACAATCCTTGGAGACGGACGTTCTTGACCTCACGCAGTTCGAGCTTGCCGCTCGGGAACACCGCACGCGCCAGTAGCCCGATGGTGGGAGCTGGCTTGGAGAGGTAGCAGTACGTACCGTCGTCGAGGCCCTTGCCTTTGACCGCAAAACACTCCGCTGGTCCCAGCCCTCGAGGCGCCCGCCAGACACCGGCATCCTTGACGGCCAGTTGCTTGCGTCCCGCCGAGATCGTGCGCGTGGCGCTGCGGAAGAGGCGCTGCACCTCGGGATCGAAGAGGTTGGGCAACCCTTTCGGGGACTTGGCGACCAAGAAGCAGGACTTGTCGGCGCGACCCTTCTTCGGCTGGAGGATCTGACATGAGACGACTCCGCGGGGACCGTTGACAAGGACAGCGGTGCTTCGTCCGCGCGTCACGTCTAGCCGGAACCGCTCGCCTTTGGCCCGCATCCGCACCTTGGCGTCTGGACGCGGCCCCTTGCCGGTGAGCCGGTACGTGAGGTCGAACTGCTCAGGGCTGAGGGCAGTGAGCTGCTGCGCACGCTCGCCGGCGGTGAGTGGCTCGCGGGAGGGAATGGGGTCAGCAGGGCGAGTCGGTGACGCGCTGGGAGTGGCCTCCTGGGGCTCCGACCCGGTGCACCCGGCCAACACCAACGCGCTGACCAGCGCTAATGCCCAAACGGCCTTGGTGTTCATCACGTCACTCTAGAAGGGCGGCCCGCCAGTGCTCGCCACCGCCGACTGGGGGGCGCGAAGACGGCCATCGGTAGACTTGCGTCTCCGGTGCCTCGCACGGTGGGATCGGGAGAGGATTGTGTCGTGGGACTCGTCGTCCAGAAGTACGGCGGCTCCAGCGTCGCGGATGCCACCAGCATCAAGCGAGTCGCGTCCCGCATCGTCGAAGCCCGCAAGGCTGGTAACGACGTCTGTGTGGTCGTGTCGGCCATGGGTGACACTACCGATGAGTTGATCAATCTCGCCGAGCAGGTGTCTCCGATGCCGCCGGGCCGCGAGCTCGACATGCTCCTGACCGCTGGTGAGCGCATCTCGATGGCGCTCCTGGCGATGGCGATCCACGACCTCGGAGTCGAAGCGAGGTCGTTCACCGGCAGCCAGGCCGGTGTCATCACGACCTCGTCGCACGGCAAGGCGCGCATCATGGATGTCACTCCCGGCCGCATCCGCGGCGCGCTGGACGAAGGCGCGGTCGCGATCGTTGCGGGCTTTCAGGGCGTGAGCCTCGATACCAAGGACATCACGACGCTCGGACGCGGTGGGTCAGACACGACAGCTGTCGCGCTTGCGGTCGCGCTGGACGCCGAGGTGTGCGAGATCTACACCGATGTCGACGGCATCTTCAGCGCCGACCCGCGCATCGTTCCTGCCGCTCGCAAGCTGCCGTACATCACCTACGAGGAGATGCTCGAGATGGCGGCCTGTGGTGCCAAGGTGCTGCATCTTCGCTGCGTCGAGTATGCGCGGCGCTGCAACCTGCCGATTCATGTCCGTTCGTCGTTCAGCAATCGTGGGGGCACCTGGGTGGTAGCCAATGCGTCAGCCGCCCCCACCAACCAGGGAGAAACAGTGGAGCAGCCGATCATCGCGGGTGTCGCACATGACCGCAGCGAGGCGAAGGTGACCGTTGTCGGTGTCCCGGACAAGCCGGGCGAGGCAGCCCTCATCTTCGAGGCTCTCGCTGATGGTGAGGTGAACGTCGACATGATCGTGCAGAACATCTCAACTGCAGCGACCGCGCTTACCGACATCTCTTTCACCATGCCGCACACCGATACCGGCCGGGCTGTCATTGCCTTGGATAAGGTCAAGGAAGCGGCTGGCTTCACTGAGCTGCTTGTTGACGACCAGATCGGCAAGGTGTCGTTGATTGGCGCGGCAATGCGAACGAACGCAGGGGTATCGGCCACTTTCTTCCGGGCTCTGGCCGATGCTGGCGTCAACGTCGAGATGATCTCGACGTCGGAGATTCGCATCTCAGTTGTCACGCGAGCCGACGACCTCGATGCTGCGGTGTCAGCGATCCACACCGCGTTTGGGTTGGATGGCGCTGACGGTGAGGCCGTCGTTTACGGGGGGACGGGCCGATGAGCAAGCCGACTCTGGCAGTGGTCGGCGCAACCGGTGCTGTTGGCACAGTCATGCTCGACATCCTCAGCTCGCGCGAGAACGTCTGGGGCGAGATCCGGTTGGTTGCATCAGCACGCTCAGCCGGCAGGGTGCTGCAGGTGCGCGGTGAGGATGTTGTTGTCCAGGCGCTTGCACCAGAGGTCTTCGATGGTGTCGATGTCGCCATGTTTGACGTCCCTGACGAGGTATCAACGAAGTGGGCGCCGATCGCGGCAGCGCGCGGAGCGGTGGTCGTTGACAACTCCGGCGCGTTTCGGATGGACCCAGACGTTCCGTTGGTCGTACCTGAGGTTAACGCGCACGCTGCGCTTATGCGCCCGAAGGGGATCATCAGCAATCCCAACTGCACCACGCTGTCAATGATCGTGGCCATGGGTGCGCTGCACCGTGAGTACGGGCTTGAAGAGCTTGTCGTCGCGTCGTACCAGGCGGCGTCGGGCGCGGGACAAGAAGGCATCGACACTCTCCGTGAGCAGTACGCCAAGGTCGCAGCGTCGCCAGACGCCGGCAACCGAGCCGGTGATCTGCGGGGCATCGTCGGCGACATGGGACCCTTCCCAGCGCCGCTGGCCATGAACGTCGTCCCGTGGGCTGGATCGCTGCAGGATGACGGCTGGAGCAGCGAAGAGCTTAAGGTGCGCAACGAGTCGCGGAAGATTCTCGGACTGCGAGACCTCCGTGTCTCGGCCACCTGTGTCCGAGTGCCGGTGATCACCACGCACTCGCTGGCCGTGCACGCACGGTTTGGCCAAGAGGTCGACCAGGTGCGAGCCCAAGACATCTTGCGCGAGGCCGAAGGTGTCGTCCTGCTCGACGATCCGGCGGCTGGCGAGTTCCCAACGCCGAACGACGTCGTCGGTACCGATCCCACCTGGGTCGGACGCGTGCGGCGTTCGGTCGACGATCCACATGCGCTCGACCTCTTCGTCTGCGGTGACAACCTCCGCAAGGGGGCGGCCCTCAACACCGCCCAGATCGCCGAGGTCGTTGCCAGCGAACTCAGCACCCCCTAAAGCCTGCCGACTGTCAGTGAGGATGGGTGCGGGGCCACCGATGGGTCTGACTCGCCGAGTGTCCGCCTGGGCGCCACTTTCATGCGCCGAGTGTGACCGCGGAGGCGGGAACTCCCTCGCGTTGGAGGAGAAGCCGCCTTACGGTGGCGTCGTGACCTCATCAGGTCCCCGCCTGCTCAGCGTGAACCTCGCGGTCGTCCGCGACAACCCCTTCAAGGACGCCGCGCGCACCGGGATCGACAAGCGGCCGGTCGACGTCCCCGTCGAGGTGCGAGCACCCGGGAGCAAGGAGCACGGCCTCGGCGGCGGTCTGGTCGGTGACTTCATCGGCGACCGCCGCAACCATGGCGGTGATGACCAGTCGGTTTACGCGTACGCGCTTGAAGACCTGCAGTGGTGGGCTGACGAGCTGGGTGCGACGCTCGCGGCCGGCCAGTCCAGGGGAGGTGACGCACGGCAACAGTCGTTGGCTAGCGGGGTCCAGGGATTGGTTGACTGGCAAGCTCAGCGGCCATACGGTCAGGGTCCTCAGGATGGGGAGCTGTCATGACCAGCGACGGTGCGCTGGTGATTTCGGGTAGCAACTCATCCATGATGAGTGCAAAGTACTGGGGAGAGGACTGGCCATGGCTGATGCGAGGGTTTTGGGGCGTGGGG
>JAJAYZ010000072.1 GCA_027118455.1 Actinomycetes bacterium | reverse complement strand
GGGCGGTGGGCCTTGTGGTGGTGTTTGGGGTCGCCCGGGTCACCCAGCACCCGCCCCTTACCCATTTCGTCTTGTCACTTTGCTCCGGCCCATCGCGCGGGCCCCCCGAAATTCGGGGGGGCCCCTCGCCGTTATGTCAATACAAGAACTTGCGTCGAGCCGACTCATGTTCTTTGATAGAGCCCACCGCAGACCACCCGGCACACCGTGCTGGAACTCAGAAGGAGAAACACCATGGGCCGAGCCGTCGGAATCGACCTCGGGACGACCAACTCGGTCGTCTCGGTCCTCGAAGGTGGCGAACCCACCGTGATCGCGAACGCCGAGGGCGCCCGAACGACCCCGAGCATCGTGGCATTCGCCAAGAACGGCGAGGTTCTCGTCGGGGAAGTTGCTAAGCGCCAGGCCGTCACCAACCCCGACCGCACCATCCGGTCGGTCAAGCGGCACATGGGCACCACCTGGACTGTCGACATCGACGGCAAGGCGTACACCCCGCAGGAGATCAGCGCCCGGGTGCTGCAGAAGCTCAAGAGGGACGCTGAGGCCTACCTCGGCGAGCCCGTCACAGAGGCCGTCGTCACAGTCCCTGCCTACTTCAACGACGCCCAGCGCCAGGCCACCAAGGAGGCGGGCGAGGTCGCTGGACTCAACGTCCTGCGCATCATCAACGAGCCGACGTCGGCTGCCCTCGCCTATGGCCTCGACAAGGGCGACATCGAGCAGACCGTGCTCGTCTTCGACCTCGGTGGCGGCACCTTCGACGTTTCCCTGCTGGAGATCGGTGAGGGCGTCGTCGAGGTCAAGGCCACCAGTGGAGACAACCACCTCGGTGGTGATGACTGGGACGACGCGATCGTGACCCACCTGGTCGACCGCTTCAAGGCAGCCAACGGCATCGACCTCACCAAGGACAAGATGGCGATGCAGCGAGTTCGCGAAGCTGCCGAGAAGGCCAAGATCGAGCTCTCGTCGTCGATGCAGACGTCGATCAACCTGCCCTACATCACCATTGACGCCGAGAAGAACCCGCTCTTCCTCGACGAGACGCTCACCCGCGCGCAGTTCCAGAACCTGTCGCACGACCTGCTCGAGCGCACCCGTCGTCCCTTTGAGACCGTGATCAAAGACGGCGGTGTGAAGGTGGCCGACATCGACCAGATGATCCTCGTCGGTGGATCAACGCGCATGCCTGCCGTTGCCGACCTCGTACGCGAGCTCACCGGTGGCAAAGAGCCGAACAAGTCGGTCAACCCCGACGAGGTTGTCTCGGTCGGTGCAGCGCTGCAGGCCGGCGTCCTCAAGGGCGAGGTCAAGGACGTGCTGCTGCTCGATGTCACGCCGCTGTCGCTCGGTATCGAGACCAAGGGCGGCATCATGACCAAGCTCATCGAGCGCAACACGACGATTCCGACGAAGAAGTCGGAGATCTTTACCACCGCTGACGACAACCAGCCCCAGGTGCAGATCCAGGTGTACCAGGGCGAGCGCGAGATTGCGGCGTACAACAAGAAGCTCGGAGACTTCGAGCTCACCGGGCTTCCCCCGGCACCACGCGGCATCCCGCAGATCGAGGTCACCTTCGACATCGACGCCAACGGCATCGTCCACGTGCACGCCAAGGACCTCGCAACCGGCAAGGAGAACTCGGTCAAGATCTCCGGCGGCTCAGCGCTGTCGAAGGAAGAGATCGACCGGATGATGTCGGACGCCGAAAGCCACGCTGCCGATGACGCTGCGCGTAAGGAAGCGGCCGAGGTGCGCAACTCGGCGGACGCGTTGGTGTACCAGACCGAGCGGTTCATCTCTGAGAACGCTGACAAGATCCCGGACGACGCGAAGTCCAACGTCGACGAGCCGCTCGCCGAGTTGAAGAAGGCGTTGGACGGCACCGACACCGAGGCGATCAAGGCCGCTGCCGAGAGGGTGGCGACCGCCAGCCAGGCGCTCGGAGCGGCGATGTACCAGTCCGGGGATGCACCGGGTGCGGCGACCGCGACGGACGAGAGCGGCAGCGACGACGACATCGTCGACGCCGAGGTCGTCGACGATGGCAGCGATGCAGACGCTACGGACGAAGGTTCGAAGGCATGAGCGAGCACGAAGACGGCAGCGAGGGCCTGGTCATCCGCGACAAGCGGAGGATCGACCCCGTGACCGGCAAGCTGCGGGAGGCGGTTGCTTCGGCATCCGCCTCCTCTGCCGAAGCAACCGCGGCTGAGGAAGCTGCCGCTGAGTTGGTCGAGGTCGATCTCGCTGCGTTGGAGGCCGAGCTATCCGAGCGAACCGCTGACGTGCAGCGGGTTCACGCCGAGTACGCCAACTACCGCAAGCGGGTCGACCGCGATCGCGACCTGGTCCGCGAGCAGGCAGCTGCAGCAGTGCTGGCCGAGCTGCTCACAGTCCTCGACGACATCGACCGGGCTCGAGAGCACGACGAGTTGAGCGGCGGCTTCAAGTCCGTCGCCGAGGCGCTCGAGGCGACGGTCGACAAGCTTGGACTGGAGAAGTATGGAACCGCTGGCGAGCCCTTCGACCCGACCGTGCATGAAGCGCTCATCCACTCAGAGGACGACTCGGTAACCGAGACGACGTGCGTGGCTGTTCTGCAGCCGGGCTACCGATACGCCGGCCGGGTGCTGCGTCCCGCCCGCGTCGCCGTCGCGGACCCCCCCACCTAACCCGCGAACGGCGCACTTACCCGCTCTCAGACAACAAACTCCGCACTCATCCTGGGGATAGCCGCCACCCGACCACTGACAGAGCCGAAGGAGGTGACCGATGAGCGCACGCGATTACCTCGACAAAGACTTCTACGCCGTGCTCGGGGTCATCAAGACCGCTTCGGCTGACGAAATCAAGAAGTCGTACCGCAAGCTGGCCCGCCAGTTCCACCCCGATGCCAACGCCGGAGACCCCAAGTCCGAGGAGAAGTTCAAAGAGATATCGGAGGCTTACGACGTCCTCTCCGACGACACCAAACGGCGTGAGTACGACGAGATGCGCCAGTACGGTGGCTCGTTCGGCGGAGGTATGCCTGGAGGCTTCGGTTCCGGCGGACCGGGCGGCGCAACCTCGGTCAACCTCGGTGACCTCTTCGGTGACTCCAATCTCGACGACATGCTGGGTGGGCTCTTCGGCGGTCGGCCAAACGCCCATCGAGCCACCAAGGGCGAGGACCTCCCCGGACGTGTCTCACTGAGCTTCCGCGACGCGGCGGCTGGGGTCACGACGACGGTCCAACTGCGCGCAGAGGCGGCCTGCCCCGCGTGTGGCGGCAGCGGCGCCAAACCGGGGACGTCGCCCCACACGTGCTCGTCGTGCAGTGGAAGCGGCCAGACGGTCAGGCAGCAAGGTGGGTTCGGGTTTGCCGAACCCTGCCGAGCCTGTCACGGACGCGGACAGGTCGTGGACGACCCGTGCGTCTCCTGTGCGGGTGTTGGTGCCACCATGCAGACGCGCGTCGTCAGAGTTCGCGTCCCCTCCGGCATCAAGGACGGCGCCACCCTCAGGGTTCCTGGCAAGGGTGCACCCGGACGCAGCGGCGGACCAGCTGGAGACCTCCTGGTCACCGTGCATGTCACTTCTCACCCGGTGTTCGGCCGCAAGGGTGGGAACCTCACGCTGACGGTTCCGATCACGTTCGTCGAGGCTGCCATCGGGTCGAAGATCACGGTGCCGACGCTTGACGGCGAAACGGTGAGCCTGAAGATCCCTGCCGGGACACCTTCTGGACGCACCTTCCGCGTCAAGGGGCGTGGGCTGGCGATGAAGGGCAAGAAGGGAGACCTTCTCGTCACTGTCGAGTTGGCCATTCCTCAGCGTATCGACGGGAAAGCCCGCAAGGCGCTGGACGAGTACGCAGAGGCCACCGCGTCCGACGACCCCCGAGCCGACCTGATTGCCCGAGCGGGAAGGGAGTGACTGTGCCGATGACCTTCGACGACTTCGACACCGCCCCAGTTTTCGCCATCTCAGTGGTCGCTCAACTCACCGGGATGCACCCCCAGACGTTGCGCCAGTACGACCGCGTGGGACTGGTGACACCGCAGCGCACCTCCGGGGGCGGACGTCGCTACTCAGCGCGTGACGTCGAACGGCTGCGCGAGATCCAGCACCTCTCCGGTGCGGGCGTTGGGTTGACCGGCGTCAAGCGGATCCTCGACCTTGAGTCCCTCGCCGACCAGTTGCAGGCGCGGGTGCGCCAGCTCGAGGCCGACCTCGAGACTGCACACCGCGCTCTGACCCAACTTCAGCAGAGAACGACACCGGGATCCGACGTCGTGCTCCGCGACAGCGCAGCAGTCGTTGTGTGGCGCCGTCCACCACGTTCGTCCCTCTAGCCTCTTCTTCCCAGGAGCACCCATGGACTTCACGACCCGGAGCCGAGAGGCTCTGGCTAGCGCCCAGCAAGCAGCAGTCTCCGCTGGCAACCCGCAGCTCGACTCCATCCACCTGCTTGCCGCCTTGTTGGCCGAGAGAGACGGTATCCCTGCCGCGCTGCTGCAGGCCATCGGAGTCGACCGGCCCGACGTCTCTGCGAGGACGGACGCCGCCGTGTCCCGACTGCCGCAGGTGGCTGGGGCCACGGCATCAGGGCCCCAGGCGTCCGGCGCTCTGCAGCGAGTCCTCGCCCGTGCGCAAGAACGCGCGCAGGAGCGCGGCGACGACTACGTCAGCACTGAGCACCTGTTGCTGGCGCTGGCCAGTGTTCCCAGCGACGCGGCCGAGGTGCTGACGGCTACCGGGGCAACGGAAATCGCGCTGGGTGATGCCCTCGAGCGCGTGCGCGGCAGCGCTCGCGTGACGACTGCAGACCCCGAGGGAACGTTTCAGGCGTTGGAGAAGTTTGGGGTAGACCTCACCGCGCGTGCCCGAGAGGGCAAGATCGATCCGGTGATCGGCCGGGACGCCGAGATCCGCCGTGTCGTCCAAGTGCTGTCGCGGCGTACGAAGAACAACCCGGTCTTGATCGGTGAGCCGGGGGTCGGGAAGACCGCCGTCGTCGAAGGCCTGGCGTCCCGCATGGTCGCCGGCGACGTCCCCGAATCGTTGCGTGGAAAGCGCCTGATCGCACTCGACCTCGGCGCCATGGTGGCCGGTGCCAAGTTCCGCGGCGAGTTCGAAGAGCGACTCAAGGCGGTCCTCGATGAGATCAAGGGCTCCGACGGCCAGGTGGTCACCTTCATCGACGAGATGCACACCGTGGTCGGTGCCGGCGCGACAGGTGACTCAGCCATGGATGCCAGCAACATGCTCAAGCCGATGCTGGCTCGCGGCGAACTCCGGATGATCGGCGCCACCACGCTGGACGAGTTCCGTGAGCACGTCGAGAAGGACCCTGCCCTCGAGCGGCGCTTCCAGCAGGTTCTCGTTGACGAGCCGAGTGTCGAGGACACCGTTGCGATCTTGCGCGGCCTGAAAGAACGGTACGAGGCGCACCACAAGGTGCAGATCGAGGACGCGGCTCTCGTCGCAGCAGCGAACCTCTCGCAGCGCTACATCCCCGCGAGGCAGCTGCCAGACAAAGCCATCGACCTAGTTGATGAGGCGGCGTCTCGCCTGCGCATGGAGATCGACTCCAGCCCGGTGGAGGTCGACCAACTGCAACGCCAGGTTGACCGGATGCTCATGGAGGAGATGGCGCTCGCGCGCGAGACCGACGTGGCGTCTAAAGAGCGACTTAAGAAGTTGCGCGCCGACCTCGCCGACTTGCAGGAGCAGTTGAGCGCGCTTCAGGCGAGGTGGGAGCAGGAGAAGGCCGGACTGAACCGGGTCGGTGAGCTCAAAGAACTGGTCGACTCCAAGCGGATCGAGGCCGATCGCGCCCAGCGCGAAGGCGACCTGGCCACGGCATCTGCTCTGCTTTACGGCGAGATCCCTGCCCTGGAGAAGCAGATTGTCGAGGCGTCAGCGACTGCCGACGAGATTGCGCCGATGGTGAAAGAAACCGTTGGTCCAGATGACATTGCCGAGGTAGTCGCTGCATGGACGGGCATTCCGGCCGGCCGGTTGCTCGAAGGCGAGGCAGCCAAGCTGCTGCGCATGGAGGACGCGTTGGGCCAGCAGGTGATTGGCCAGCGCGTGGCGATCGGCGCCGTCTCGGACGCCGTCCGTCGCGCTCGCGCGGGGATCTCAGACCCGAACCGTCCCACTGGGTCGTTCCTCTTCCTCGGGCCCACCGGTGTCGGGAAGACCGAGCTGGCGAAGGCGCTGGCCGACTTCCTCTTCGACGATCCGCACGCGATGGTGCGGATCGACATGAGCGAGTACGGCGAGAAGCACTCGGTCGCGCGGCTGATGGGCGCACCCCCCGGGTATGTCGGCTACGAGGAGGGTGGGCAGCTGACCGAGGCTGTACGCCGGCGTCCCTACTCTGTGGTGCTGCTCGACGAGGTCGAGAAGGCGCACCCGGAGGTCTTCGACGTGCTGCTCCAGGTGCTCGACGACGGCCGTCTGACGGATGGTCAGGGCCGAGTCGTCGACTTCACCAACGCGCTCTTGATCCTGACGTCGAACCTGGGATCTATGTACTTGGTCGATCCCGACCTTGACGTTGCCACCAAACGCGAGCGAGTGATGGCGGTGGTTCGCATGACGTTCAAGCCTGAGTTCCTCAACCGCCTTGACGATGTCGTGCTCTTCGACGCGCTTTCTGAGGCCGAGCTCACCGAGATCGTGACTCTCCAGGTGGCGCTGCTCGGCAAGCGGCTGGCGGACCGCCGTATCGCGCTCGAGGTCTCTGGCACCGCGAGCGCTTGGCTGGCGCGCGAAGGCTACGACCCGGCCTACGGGGCGCGCCCGCTGCGCCGGCTGATCCAGAACGAGATCGGTGACGCGTTGGCCAGGCTGATCATCGGTGGCGAAGTACACGACGGGGACACGGTCTCAGTCGATGCCGCTGCCGATGGGGCCTCACTCACCCTTGTCCGGAGTTGAGCCGAGCGAGGGTGAAGGTCAACCAGCCAGCGAAGGCTACCCAGGCTGCGTACAGCATTAACGCGCCACCGGCCCCGAGCGAAACGCTCCACGCCATCACGACGAGCGCGAGGGTGCTCACCAGCAGGAGTGTGATCTCGGCTACGGCCCACCACGGCTCTTGGGCGACGAAGAAGACCAACGACCAGGCGGCGTTGAGGACGAGGTTCAGCGCCAGCAGCAGGGCCCAGGTCAGTTGTTGGCGCCCCTCGAGCCGGGTCCAGACGAAGCCGCCAACGATCGCAATCAGCGGGTAGATGACCGCCCACGCCAGACCGATGAGTGAAGGGTCAGGCTGCCAAGGTGGTTTTGTGAGAGCGGCATACCAGTCGGTTGTCGGGCGGGTACCCGCGCCGGCGACCGCGAGCGTCGCTACCACTGCCGCCGCGCTGACCGCGTAGGGGACCCACCTCATTTCTGCACCATCGCTGTTTCGGTGGAAGCGGTGATCAGAACGGGCATCCGGAACACCCAGGCGAGGAGTAGGCACCACGCCCAACCGAGGGCGAGGCCGGCGAGCACGTCGGTCGTCCAGTGCACTCCTACCAGCACACGTGATGCGGCAACGACTATGGCGATTGCGATCGCCGCGGCGATGAGAGCTACCTGGCTTAGGCGCGGCCATAGCGCAGCCGCCACCAGGGCAAGCGCGAGATACAGCGAAGCCGCTGCGGTAGCGTGCCCCGACGGAAATGAGGAACCAGCGGCGGCGATGAGCCGGTACACCTGGGGGCGCCCGCGTCCGACAAGGTGTTTGATGCTGTTCGAGAGGATCCACTGTCCGATGGCCACCGACGCGACGAAGCCGGCAAGCCGACTGCGGCGCGCGACCAGTAGCGCAACGATGACAACGGTCGTGAGCGCGACATAGACGTTGGTGTCGGCCAAGTGCGTCGCCCACCGGGCCAGGTCGGTGGCCCAGGGTGAAGCATCGTCGGCAGCCCACTGGGCGATGGACTCATCCCACGCGCGCACTCGCGGGCTCAACTCGACGAGTGTCGTCAGAGTGGCGAAGAAGAGCAGCGCCGCAGCGATGAGGGGGAGCACGACTCTTGTCTACAGCGTTCCTGCCACGTTTGGGTGATTGGAGTCTGTGCGGACGAGTTGGGCCTGACCCCAGCCGATGAGGTTTAGGCGAGCGTACGCGCGGGAATGTCTCTCATGACAGACCGAAAGCCCGACAGTCGGAGAGGAGATCACCGTGAGTACCGAGAACAAAGCACGAAACGCCGCGGAGAGCGCTAAGGGCAAGGCCAAAGAAGCGGCAGGTGGCGTAACTGGCGATCGCGAGCTCAAGGATGAAGGGCGCGCCGAGCAGTCGAAGGCTGATGTGAAGCAGGCTGGCGAGAAGCTCAAGGACGCCGCAAAGCGCTGAGCAAGAACGCTCCACCGAAGACCAGAAGGCGGGGCCGCATCCGCGGTTCCGCCTTCTGGTCTTGACCTGCCACTCGGATGGCTCACGTGGCGGTGAGCTTCTGCTCTCTCGACGTCCGGGTCAATCGCATGAGCCACGCGCACGCCACGCACCACGTCCAACCGAGAACCAGTCCGCCGAGGACATCGCTGAACCAGTGGACCCCGAGCATGGCGCGGCTCGCCGCAACCGCCACCGCGATACCGACACCTGCGGCGACGATGAGTCGCTCGTTCCAGCTGGGACGGACCGCTACGAGAACGAGCGCAAGCGCCAGGTAGCTGGCCGCCGCGGCGGTCGCGTGACCAGACGGGAAAGAGTAGCCACTGAAGGGGGCCAGCGGATCGAGATCAGGACGCGCGCGGGCCGCTGCCTCTTTGATCAGATTGGAGAGGGCCCACTGCCCGAACACCACCAGCACGACGAACAGCGAGAGTCTGCGTCGCCGTAGGGCCAGTAGCGTCAAGGCAACGACCGCCGCGAGAGCAACGATCACGACCGTGTCCCCGAGGTGGGTAATCAACCGTAGTGCGTCGCTACCAAGGACGCCGGCGTTCTGTGACGCCCAACGCTCAACGCGCTCGTCCCAGCGTACGACCACGGTCTCGCGTTCGATGCCCTGCGCCAGGCCCCCCAGGACGATCCCGGCGAAGATGAGCATCGAGAGAGCGACAGCGGCGCCAACAAACCGCGATGGCGACGGCACTGCATCGACCGCACTGCCATCTGAAGCCTCCGTGGTTTCTAGGTCAATCCCACCTTTCAAGCCGGCGTGCCGATGGCGGAGGCCCAGGGCGGCGTAGGTGACGGCGGCGGCTGTGACTGCGACGAGGACCGTCACCAATGCGGGGGTCATTCGCAAGGTTTACCCCGGTTGACGGGTGGGTACACCTCTCCAGTGCCCCTTCTTGTGCCCAATACCAATGAACTAAGAACCTACGACGCTGTCGAGGCCGAACTCAGTCGTTCGGCCCAGAAGCGCTGGGGCCCCTTCGCTCTTACCGTGATGAGTGGCTGGCTGTTGTTGCTCGGCTTCGCCGCCGGTCTGGGGGCGCTGATAACCGGCCCCTTGGCCGACACGGGTTTCGTCAATTGGGATGAGAACTACCCGGTTGATCTTGAGGCGGCTCGGACGTCGACCGGTGAGAGCTGGTCTCAGGTTGGTAGCGGCATGGGAGAGACTCTCACGGTCGTTGGCGTGGCGGTCGCCATCGGGATTGTGTTCTTGATCGCACGAAGGTGGGCCTCGGCCCTGCTGCTGGCTACGGCGCTCCTCGCAGAGGTAAGCGTCTTTGTCGTTACCACGATCCTGATTCCGCGGGACCGCCCTGACGTCGAACAGCTGGACGTCTCCCCCCCGACCTCTTCGTTTCCCTCCGGTCATACCGCAGCCGCTACCGCCCTCGCGCTGACCCTGGCGCTGCTCGTTGGTTGGAACACTCGATCGATGGTGGCGCGGTGGCTGGCCTGGGTGCTGGCCGTGCTCGTGGGTCCGGTAGTCGCCTTCTCACGTGTCTACCGCGGCATGCATCATCCGACTGATGTGGTGGTCGGTCTGGTGATTGGTGCTGCCTGTGCAACCCTCGCGTTCTTCGCGGTGCGCGCGTGGGTGGGCTCCTCCGGAAACCGTGATGGCGTCCGTGGATCACATTCTATTGAGGAGACAGTCCGATGAAGGTCGCCGTTATCGCCCATAGTAAGAAGTCGCTGGGAGGCGGGCTAGCCGAGCTACGCGAGCTCCTCGCTCGTTACGGGGTCGCCGACCCGTTGTGGTCCGAGGTGCCCAAGAGCAAGAAGGCTCCTAAGTACGTTCAAAAGGCGATCGATGCCGGGGTGGACCGCGTTTTCGTCTGGGGCGGTGACGGAACTGTCCAGCGGAGCCTAAACCTCCTGGCTGGCACTGGGATCGCGATGGCGGTGCTCCCGGCAGGTACTGGCAATCTGTTCGCAACCAACTTGGGAATACCGGTCGACCTCGAGCAAGCGGTACAGATCGGGTTAGCCGGTGATGTGCGGCCGATCGACGTCGGCCGGATCAACGGTGAGCGCTTTGGGGTAATGGCCGGCGTTGGCGCTGACGCACTCATGATCCGTGATGCTGATGGTGGCCTGAAAGATCGACTGGGAAGGGGTGCTTACGTGCTGACCGGCGTCAAGAACGTCAACAAGGCTCTGGTGAAGGTGCGCGTGGAGGTTGACGGAAAGAAGTTCTACTCAGGCAGGGCCGGATGCGTGATCGTGGGCAATGTGAGTCATGTCCTCGGCGGCATCGATGCCTTCGACGACGCAACTCCACGTGACGGAAAGTTAGACGTCGCTGTGGTCACCGCGACCAACGCCGCGCAGTGGGCCCGAGTGTTAGGGCGGGCTGCGGTCGGTCGGACTGCCAACGCCAAGTACGTGGAGATGACGACAGCACGCAAGATCGACATACGGTTGAAGTCGCGCCGCCTCTACCAGGTCGACGGTGGTGACCGCACGAAGACTGAGCGTCTGAAGGTGCGCGTTGAACCGAAGGCCCTACTGGTGTGTGTCCCGAACGAGCAGGCTCACTGATAAGCCACGCACAGCGGGTGCCTCAGACCTGCCAGCTGACCGGGGACGACGTCGTCACCACGGTCAGCTGCGTTCGGTGGCAACACCGGCTCGTCCAGGCCCTCCATCCTCTGCTGGTCACTTGCTGACCGTCGCCGCTCGGCAGGCGCAGGAAGCCGGTTCGGACCATCAGTACGCGGTGCTTCTGGTCGGTCGTGTAGCAAGTCTGATCACCGGTATGACGGCGTTGGGTCAGTTCGAGCGCTCGTTCAACCGGATCTACGGTGTCGAACAGGATCGCGCCAGCGTGCAGAAATATACCCGGGCAGCCGTACTCGCGGTCACCGTCGGTATGGTCGCGAGCATCGGTATCACGATGCCGGCGCTCGGGCGTCCAATCGCAGAGGCCGTCGCAGCCTCATGGGCGGTCGACGTGTGGCTGATCGTGCGGTGGCCACTGGCGATCGTGCTGCTCATGGTGGGTGCCTCGGCCGTGCTGGCGCTGTTCCTCCGGTGGAGCACAACATTTGTCGACACCTACGGCCCCACCGCCGGGATGATCGGTCTGTTGCTGTGGGTGCTACGCGGTTGCCGCTTCTGGGCACTATGGGATCGCCGTCACGGCGCAGCTCGAGCAGGAGCGCGTGGCCGCGTCCCCAGCGGGCGAGCTGGCGCGTGCATGAGCAATTGACGCACCGGCGTCAACCCACAATCCTCGACGGGTGATCTCCGAGACGGTAGGACGCGTCCAGCCGTGGTACCGCGACCGTGGTGTGCAGGTAAGCACAGCATTCACCGTTGCGGTCAGCGTCTTCAACGTCGTCGTCGCCGATGGGGGCAGTCAGCAGGTCTACGGGGTCCTTGCGGTGTCACCAATGTTGGCTGCTGTGCTCGTGCAGCGGGCCTGGCGAGTGTTCATCGCCGCGGTGATCGCCATGGCGGCCTTCGCAATTGGCTCGGCTTATCTGGACGTGAGCTGGGACGATTCCCAACTCGTTCGCCTGACGTCGCTGATCGTCGGCGTCGTCGTCGGGTTCGTGGCCGCCCAGTCACGGCTGAACGATGCCAGTCGGCTGGTCGCCATCGGCGAGGTCGCCAAGATGGCCCAGCGGGCGATCATGCGGATCGATCCGCCGAAAGCCGAGGGTGTGGACGCTGCCGTCAGGTATGTGTCGGCCTCGATGGAGGCGAGAATCGGGGGAGACGCTTACGAAGCTCTCCTCACGCCGTTCGGTCTCCGGGTGCTCGTTGCCGACGCGCGTGGAAAAGGGCTGCCGGCGGTCCTGTCGTCCGCCGTCGCGGTAGGTGCCTTCCGCCAGTGGGCCTTTGTCGAGGCTGATCTCGGCGACCTGATCGGTCGGATGAACACGTCGGTGGCCCGAGAGGTCGACGATGCAGACTTCGTCACCGCCTTGGTGGCGGAGTTTTGTGACGACCAGCTGCGCTATGTCTGCGCCGGACATCCCCAACCCGTGCTGCTCCGCAACGGGTCGGCTCGCGAGCTGGAGGTGAACCCGGTGCCGCCACTCTCGCTCATCCCCGGGGACGTGACGCCGGAGGTTTCTGCCCTCCGAGTACGGCGCGATGATTTGATCCTGATGTTCAGTGACGGGCTGACCGACTCGCGCAACGTCCGCGGTGACTTCTTCGACGTGGGGGACTCCCTGGTTCGAGTCGCCGCACACGCCGCTTCCGTCGAGGAGTGTGCTGACGGCATCCTCGAAGAGCTGCGCGACTTCGTCGAGGACGATCTGGAGGACGACGTTGCCCTGGTCGCACTCAGGGTGACTCGGTTCGTCGAGCATCTTCCCGACGAGGTCCAGAACTTAAGCGTCAACTGAGAGCCGGGTCACCAAGGAGGGACGACCGGTCGCGTTCCCATAACTCGATCATCCGTCGTGCCGCCTCGGTCTCCAGCGCCATCACAGCAGCCCCGCCGAAGAGCACATCATGGGCGAGCTCGGGTTGCTGGTTCACGAGCCCCTTTGCGAGCTTGTCGGCAGCCACATGCTGGTGGTGCGCATCGGCTACGACGTGCACCGAGTAGAAGTGGCGGGCATCCGCTCCGAATCCCAGACGTCGCAGCGCTGCGGCACTAGCGCCCATCGGCTCCACCGAGGTCATCTCAAAGAGGGCCAGGTGGCCGACGGCCGCTCCCAACCAGCGACGGTGCAGGCTGAAAAGACTCACGATGTTGACGCTGGCGAGTGTCCAGCCGGGGACCAAAGGGAGATAGGCGTGGTACGACGGGTCGAGGCCCAACTCGGTCATCGTGAGCCCGAAGAGGTTCTGGTGCATGTCGCGTGCCACTCCATCGCCGTATTCGTCAGCCTGGATCTCGACGGCGGCCGCCTTTGGATAACCCGCGAGCCGAGGGATCGTCCAGGTGTGCGGGTCGGCTTCCTTCAACTGGTAGATCGATCGGTGCATTGCCATCTCACGGAACTGGTCAGCGGTGCCACGCTCCTGCAGGAAGCCGGAGAGACTGGGGCCGTCGGCGTCGTCCATGAGCGCGTGTAGCGCGTCGGGAATCTGCGGCTGCTGAGGCAGGGGGCCCACCTCGTCCTGCAGACGCCTCACGACTGCCTGCTCGAGGTCGCGCCGCCAGGACAGCAGGTCCGGTTGCCATTCCCAGGTCACGTCTACCGCTCCGAACCCGCGGTAGTGCAACTCATAGAGGGCATAAAGGGCAAGTGCGGAGTCGTCGCCGAAGAGGGGGTCGTCGTCGCCCTCGTCGATGCGGGGCAGCACTGTTCTTGGGCGGTCTGCTGCTCGCGTCAGGAGGTCGAAGAGTGCATTAGTGAGGGGTCCGCGCGCCGGTGGTAATGCAGAGGGTGCCAGCTGTTTGTCGTCCAACACTTGTCCGTACTGCATCGCGGGCCTCCGGTGACCAGGGTTGTCAGTCGGTCGTGACGTGCTTGTCCTCGACAACGCGGTGCTCCGAGCGACGCGCTGCGTTGGCCGTGAACAGACCCGCGAGCATCAGCAAGGCGCCGACGGCTGCCACGATCCACCCCGCCGAAGAGAGGTCGACGGCGTCCAGGCGGTCAGCGACAGCCAGGGCCATGATGAGACCGGCTGCGAGGAGAAAACCTCCGAAAGGAATCATTGATCTAACCTCTCTTGTCACGAATCAGGTGAACAGGCTTACGCCGCCGGGGCCGACCAACAGCCCGACGATGACCAGAACCACGCCCCACAAGACCTGCCCGCGGACGAGCGCGACGATCCCGGACACCACCAAGATCACGGCCAATATCCACAGCAACAGCTCCATGCCGTCCTCCCAAACGTTGAATGTTCACCGTAGATACCCCGGGGCGGCAGGCTTAAACCTCGGAGGTCGCTGGACTGTGTGGAACAGTGCCATCTCGGGCCTCCTGATCAGGGTTAGTGTGCCCGGGATCTCCCCGTCCCCCTCGCGCAGATAACCGGGTTGGACGCGTTTAGGTGGGCTGTGCACCGGGTGTGCCCGCACGCGTCGCCTCGTCGTCCTAGCCTCACCTGTCCAGATGTGTGCTGACCGGGGTCCGTCGGGCCCCTCGAACAGGAGTAGGTTCAGACCGTGGAACTGAAGATCTCTCAGCGGCTTGTCGGCACGACGGTGGTAGTGGCTCTATCTGGTGAGATCGACCTCGCCAGTGCCGAACAGTTGCGCAGCGGGTTGGTGGCCGGAGAGTCAGACGCCGACACGAGCATGGTGATCGACCTTCGAGGTGTTGGGTTCATTGACTCGACGGGAATCGGCGAGCTGGTCGGCTGTCGACGTCGTTGTCTGGACGCTGGCGTCGCCCTAGCCTTTGTGGTTCCGGACGGGACCATGCGCAAGATCCTGCACGTCACGGGCATGGACGCGGTCTTCGACATGCACCACGACGAGTTAGCCGCTGTCACATCGGTCACCATCGATGGCTGATAGGCCTGGCGCGGTCACCATCGAGGTGCCGGCGCAAGCGGAGTACGTGGCAGTTCTGAGAGCCGCCGCTGCAGTGATTGCGAGCCGGCTTGATTTTACTTTGGACGACATCGACGACTTGCGAATCTTAATCGACGAAGCGGCGTCGGTGCTTCTGACGTCGGGTGCAGAGGGGGCGCTGCACTGCGTGATCGAGGCGGCTGGGGAGACGATCCGCTTCCAAATACGTGCTGATGTTCCGTCGGGCGGGACGTTACCGGAGGAGGGGTTCGCTTGGAGCATCCTGCGGGCTCTTGCTCACGAGGTGACGAGCGAGACTGACGCTGAGGGACAGGTCATCGCGGTGACCCGCCGCCGCGGTCCCGTTCTCGACTCCGTACTTTGACGCCGCAGGACGTTATGGCTGAAGGCACGGAGGCCCGCGACGACCTCGTACGCTCGCACATGGGGCTCGCGCATCACCTGGCACGTCGCTTCACCGGACGGGGCGAGTCTTTGGAGGACCTCACTCAGGTGGCCTACCTGGCGCTGGTGAAGGCGGCAGATCGATTCGATGAGTCGCGCGGGGCCGAGTTCGCCACCTTTGCCACACCCACTGTGCTGGGGGAGATCAAGCGGCACTTCCGGGACAAGGGTTGGGCGATCCGGGTGCCGCGCCAGCTGCAAGAGCTGCGGATAGCTCTGACGAAGTCCGTGGAGGACCTGACTCACGAGCTGCACCGTTCGCCGACAGTTTCTGAGCTGGCTGAGCGGCTGTCGGTGAGCGAGGACGAGGTCATTCAAGGGCTGGAATGTGGCCGCGCCTACAGCACCCTGAGCATCGACCCCCTGATCGATCCTGACGACGACTCCGCGCCGCTTGCCGGAGTCGTGGGTGGCCTCGATCCAGCATTCGCTCGGGTGGAGGAGCGCCACGCTCTCAGGCCGCTGATGGCTGAACTGCCCGAGAGAGAACGTCGGCTGCTGGAGATGCGCTTCTTTCAGAACATGTCGCAGACTGAGATCGCCGACCAGCTCGAGATTTCACAGATGCACGTGTCGCGACTGCTCACGCGCACGCTCGGAAGACTTCGCGACCAGCTGCTGCACGACGGTTGAGCAGGCGACCCAGGCGCTGTTCTGCTAGCCGTGGTCACCGGTGGACGCGAGCTCGACCCAGGTGCGCTTTTCCGCGCCGTCGCGCTCGTAACCCCATGAGGTTGCCAGGGATGAGACCAGCAGGAGGCCGCGTCCGGACTCAGCGTCGATGTCCATGTCTTGTTCGACAGGGATCTCGCTCGGCCGGTCGTCACTGACCTCGATGCGGATGAGGTCGCCACGCTGCACGACACGCAGGGTGGGCCGGCCTCCGGTGTGCTTCACAACGTTGGAGGTGAGCTCACTGACGAGCAGTTCTGCGGTATCGATGAGGTCTGGGTTCTTGACGCCGACTGCGGTCAGGTGACGTCGGGTGGCGTGCCGCGCCAAGGTGACGCTGGCGGGGTCAGCGGGGAGCCGCCATGGCACGGACAGATCTTGAGGACTGTCTAGCTCCTTCTGCATACGCGTCATTGTTCACCCCAATCGCTCGCGGCACTCGTTACAAGCCGATGTCTAGTTTCTTCTCGCCCCCCAAGTACCCATCCGTTGACCCTCTGAAACCCCCCGGGTTTGGGGTTGCCAACCCCGTTCGTTGGTGCCCGGCCCGCAGAGATGACCAGCGTCAAGGCGAACTTGACGATCGCCCTTGCGTCAAGGCAAACTTGACGACATGACGACACAACCAACCTCACCCAAGTCCCTCACGACGCCCGAGCTTGCGGGTCAACTCACTCTGGTCTGTGAAGAGCTGGGACGCCGTTCCGACCACGATGCGGCGCAGCTGCTGCGCACCATCGAGCAGCTCGGCCGATCCATGGGTGACCTCGGCCGCTGCCTCGGAGCCTTATCTTGGACCGCACCCACCCACCGGCAGACCCGCTCTTCACCCACTGCCGCACGTGCTGCAGAGTGCCGGACCAGCTCCCTCCGCCGTCCTTCGATGGTGGAACCGGTGGCAGTTCTGGTCCCGGTGGTCCTCAGCATGCAGGGCGTCCATGAGGATCGTCCCGGTCCGGCCTGGAGCGCCCTGCTTGAGGCGACCTGGCCGTCGTACCGGGCGTGGTACGCATCCGAAGGCTGGGACCGCCGGTCCACGCTGGAGGAGTCCCGCTCAGCCCTCGAGCAACACCTGCCCGAGCTCCTCCCCATGTGGCAGCACCTCGTCCGGTTGGCCGGCGACGACAGTGATGTTGCGCGGGTGCTTGCGCTGTGGAACCCCCCGGCGTTCGCACCGGGGTGCTCGCAGCTTGTTGCGTCCGGCCAGAGCCGTGCGCTACTGCGCAACTACGACTACGACCCTGCCTTGTTCGAAGGTGTGAGCCTGTCGAGCCGGTGGGGTGAACGACGCGTCATCGGTACCAGTGACTGTCTGTGGGGCCTCTTGGACGGGATGAACGATCGGGGCCTGGCCGTCTCACTGACCTTCGGTGGGCTGCCCGGAACCGGCGACGGTTTCGCCATTCCCCTGGTGGTGCGCTACCTGCTTGAGGTGTGTGACAGCGTCGCCGATGCGCGTCGCGTGATCGACCGCATCCCCGTTGCTGCCAGCTACAACCTGACGATGACCGACCGGTCGGGGGCTGTGGTCACCGCATTCGTGGGGCCGGGACGAGTCCCGGAGTACTTCGATATGCCGTTGGCGACCAACCACCGCGGCCTGGTGCCGGACCGACCCGACCTGGCGCGCAGGTTCCGGAGCGTTGAACGTCAGGACGTGCTACGCCTGCTCGATCAAGAGTCACGACCCGCGGACGTTGCTGCTGAGGAGTTTCTTTCCCCGTCGCTGCGAAGCACCGACTTCGAAGGAGGCTTTGGCACCATCTACACCGCGGACTACCGGCCGGACGACGGTGTGGTCACGTACCGCTGGCCTGGTGCGACGTGGCGTCGTACCTTCGCGTCGGAGGACGACGAGATTCGTGTCCAGCTTAGGTAGACCACGTGTCAGCTCGCACTTGCCCGAGGCCGCGTTGCAGTAGACAGTGGAGGCATGACGCAGGGTCGCGAGCAGCTCAGTCCACAGTCGGTCGACCAGATCGGTGACCTTGTCGTGCGTGCGCTGCGCGACTTGGCTTCGCGTCCCGATCGCCGAGCGTTCGAAGAGCTGCTACGGGCTAGTGATGAGGTGGGACGGTGCCTCGGGCTCTCGGCGCGCACCCTCGCTGGGAGTGGGTCGTGGACGCAGGTGGCCGACGTCGCCGGCACCACCAAGCAGGCCGCCTGGTCGCGGTGGCGGCAGCCGTAACTTCCATAATTGTGTGAGAACCCGCGGGCGCGGGCG
>JAJAYZ010000071.1 GCA_027118455.1 Actinomycetes bacterium | reverse complement strand
TCTCCGGGTTCGTCGTCGCCCTGATGGCTGCACTCCTGGCGCGCGACGCCAGCTGCAACGCCGGTGTGGTGTGCGTCTTTGTCACCCCGCTCCCGGGGGTCGCGGCTGCCGCCGCGTGGGCTGTCGTGAATCGATTGGAGACCGGACGCAAATGGTGGGCGGCCGTTGTCGTCTTCTGCGGATCCCTCGCTGCGCTGATCTTCCTCTTGCAGTTCGGCCTTTATGGGCTGGTGGCTGCGATGGCAGCGGCTGGCGGTTTCGGTGTGTGGGCACGGCGGCTGCTCGATCCGGTGACTGGCCACTGACCGTCGGCCGTCAGCACACCGCTGCCTGACATCGATGCACCTCTGAGAGACTCCGGCTGTGGAATCCATCGCCGTCATCGTGGTCATTGCTGTGCTCGCAGTCGCCTTCGTCTTTGGGCTGGGGATGTTGGCCTTCCGCGCCGGTCGCGGGCGCTCGGCTCCGTCAGGACCGGTTGCTCCAGATGCGACGCGCATTCCTGGCGTTGGTGACGATGCGGCACCCCCGCGCGACACCCAGAAGCGGACGATCGAGAATGTGCCGCTGCCCGATGAGAGTGACGTCGGTGCTGGGCCGGCCGGGGACCTGGTCACGCTGGAGCGCCCAGCACCGGTGGCGGGAAGGATGTCCCGGCTGCGTGACCGTCTCGCTCGTTCGAGCAGCCTGGGGCAGGGGATCGTCGCCTTGCTCTCGCGCCCGACCGTCGATGATGCGACCTGGGAGGAGATCGAAGACTCGCTGATTGCCGCGGACATCGGCGTTGCTGTAGCCGCCGAGGTCGTCGAAGGTCTCCGTGCTGCTGTTCGCGCCGAGCCAGATGTTTCTCCTCGTGAGTTGCTGCGGGCCCAGCTACTCGATCTTCTTGACCCGAGCGCTGACCGGTCGCTGGCCGTTGAGGCTGTCGGTCGACCGGCGGTGATCCTCATCGTCGGGGTCAACGGCACGGGGAAGACCACAACGACGGGGAAGTTGGCCCGAGTGCTCGTCGCCGAGGACCGTGATGTGATCTTGGGGGCGGCAGACACCTTCCGTGCTGCTGCTGCTGACCAGCTGCAGACCTGGGGCGACCGGGTCGGCGTACCGGTCGTTCGCGGACCCGAAGGGGGTGATCCGGCCAGCGTCGCTTTCGACGCAGTGACCGCTGCCATCGAGTCCGAGGCAGATGTGCTTCTAGTCGACACCGCGGGGCGCCTGCACACCAAGACGGGCCTCATGGACGAGCTGGGCAAGGTCAAGCGAGTGATCGAGAAGAAAGCTCCCGTCGACGAGGTGTTGCTCGTCCTCGATGCCACGACTGGGCAGAACGGCATGGCCCAGGCCAAGGTGTTCGCCGAGGTCGTCGACGTGACTGGGGTCGTGCTGACCAAGCTCGACGGCACCGCCAAAGGTGGCATCGTGGTGTCGGTGCAGCGCGAGCTCGGTGTTCCCGTCAAGCTCGTCGGCCTGGGTGAAGGCCCGGACGACCTGGCGCCGTTCGACCCAGAGGTATTCGTCGACGCGCTTGTGGGTTGAGCATCGACTTTGGGTACCCTTGGTCGAGAGCGGCTCACGGACCGCGAGGACTGCTGTCCATCTGTTGGCCGCGGGGACCGGTGAAGGTGATAGGCCCGTTCGTCCTGCGGACCGGGTCGCTGCAGCTGATCGACCAACCACCCTCGTGTACGAGTCGGTGGTGGAATCGGCAGAGCAGCGCGGCGTTGTCGATATCGGTGGCGCCACCCTCCGACCAGGTGACAACGTGATGGGCATCGGTGTACGCCGGTGCTCGCGAGCATCCTGGGAACCGACAGTGACCGTCGCGGAGCGCGAGTAGCCGTCGCTGATCTGCCGAGAAGACTCGCCGGGTCCGCCCCAGAGCGGTCGGTACTCCGAACCCGTCGAGCAGCACCGGAAGCACCTGGGCGTCGCAGGAAACTCGCGTCACCCCGACCGGATGAAGAATTGCTGGACCGCCTGGGGCTCGTGGCAGCAATCCCGGAAGCATTGAGCCTGCGTCGGGCGTCGCGACCAGCACCTGCAAGTGAGGTCGCTCGCCGCCGACTACGGGTAGCAGCCGGTGGTCGCACGACGCACGGACAACGTCGACGAGCCCGTCGGCGCGCCGCTGGGCAGCGGTCCGAACGTCCTCTGGGCCTGTCGGCACCAGAAATGGCTCAAGAGCGGCGGTCATCAGCGCCGCAGACTCAAGGTCGAGGAGGCCTTCGACGGCAGTCATTCCGTCCATGAGCGGAGCGAGCGTGAGGTAGCGGCGATCGAACTGCCGCTCGGTGTCGGCGAGGGAACCGTCTGGGTCGCAGACGAACCTCAGGTGCCGGCCGGCGTTGCGGACATCGGCGACCGGTGCGACCGTTGCAAGGTCGAGCAGAAGGTCAACTGCCTGCTCCTGTTGTTCTGCCGGTAGGAAGCGTGTGGATCGCTCGATCGCACGCACGTGGTCGTAAGTGACCGTTCCGGCGCGCAGCTGGTCGACCGGTTGGGCGAGCAGGTCGCGCGAGCGACGAGCCATCCGGACCCGCTCGCTTGCCTCACCCGGTGCCACGCCGAGGGCGCCACGGAGCCAGCTGGCGGTGCTGGCCGCACCGTGCAGGACCTCGCCGTCGCCAGCTGCGTCGAACGCGGAAACCGCTGACAACGTGGCTGCGGCGACGGCGTCGGACAGTTGTTGGAGCCCAGCGACCCAGGCCGCGCGCTCATCAGGTGTTGACGCCGGGAGGTCATCGAGGCGCGCCCATGCACGTACCTGCTCGACCACTGCTGCCAGCGGAGCGGGGAGCGCATTGGGACGGTACACGGCTGCGACCTCTCGGGGGTCAAGGGGGAGAAGGCGGTGAGAGTTCGCCGTGTCTGCATCGCGTCGCCGTGTCTGATTCGCTGGATGTCGTCCGCCTTCGAACGTAACTCAGACGTTAGCGGTGACCACTGACAAGCCGGTTTGGTCTTGCCCGCGCTCAGGCTGTCGTCGATCGGCGCAGCCGACGGCATCGAGGACAACTGGCTGGAGGAACGCCCTCACGCGAGTAGCCCTGTGGCTCAAGCACCGCCGATGTGTCGAGCGGTTACCCTCGTGAGGTCATCTCGTATCGCCGGCCAGACGAAGGTTGCCCGTGTTCACCACGCTCCAGGACCGCCTCACCGCCACGTTCAAGAACCTCCGCGGTAAGGGCAAACTCTCCGACGCCGACATCGACGCTACTCTGCGCGAGATCCGGGTAGCCCTCCTCGAGGCGGACGTTGCTCTGCCCGTGGTCAAGGAGTTCGTCGCTGCCGTCCGCGCGCGAGCCAAGGGTGCTGAGGTGTCACAGGCGCTGAACCCGGCGCAACAGATCGTCAAGATCGTCAACGAGGAACTCATTGAGATCCTCGGCGGCGAGACACGGCGCATTCGCTTCGCCAAGACCCCGCCAACGGTGATTATGCTCGCCGGCTTGCAGGGCGCAGGGAAGACCACTCTGGCCGGTAAGCTCGCGCTGTGGTTGAAGAGCCAAGGCCACCAGCCGCTTCTGGTCGCAGCTGACCTGCAACGCCCCAACGCTGTGCAGCAGCTGCAGGTGGTGGGGGAGCGGGCCGAGGTGGCGGTGTTCGCACCAGAGCCCGGCAGTGGGGTCGGCGACCCTGTGCGCGTCTCCCGGGACGCCATCACCTATGCCCGCGACAAGATGCACGACGTCGTCGTTGTTGACACCGCAGGGCGGACGGGCGTCGACGAAGAGATGATGCAGCAGGCACGGCAGATCCGGGACGCCGTCCAGCCCGACGAAGTGCTCTTCGTCCTGGACGCCATGATCGGCCAAGACGCGCTCGCCACGGCGCAGGCCTTCCTCCACGGCGTCGGGTTCGACGGTGTCGTTCTGACCAAGCTCGACGGTGACGCCCGCGGTGGCGCGGCTCTCTCGGTGCGCGGGGTGACCGGAAAGCCAATCATGTTCGCCAGCAATGGGGAGAAGCTCGAGGACTTCGACGTCTTCCACCCTGAGCGGATGGCCTCCCGGATCCTCGACATGGGTGACCTGCTCACCTTGATCGAGCAAGCCGAGAAGGTCTTCGATGCCGACCAGGCCGAGCAGATGGCAGCCAAGCTCGCAACGGGTACCGATTTCACGCTGGCCGACTTCCTGGCGCAACTGCAGGCCGTCCAAAAGATGGGCTCGATCGGCAAACTACTCGGGATGCTGCCTGGGATGGGTGAGCACAAGGAGGCCATCGACAATCTCGACGACCGTGAGTTCGACCGCATCAGGGCAATCATCCAGTCGATGACTCCCGGCGAACGCGCCGACGTCAAGGTCCTCAACGCCTCACGCAGGCTGCGCATCGCGTCGGGGTCGGGGACCCAGGTGAGCGACGTGAACCAACTGGTCAATCGCTTCCTCGAGGCCCGCAAGATGATGAGCCAGATGGCCAAGGGCGGCGGCATCCCAGGGATGCCCGGAATGCCTGGACTCCCCGGCGGATTGGGCGGCGCGCCCGGCGGTGGGCGTCCGAAGAAGGGCAAGAAGGGCGCCAAGGCCAAGAAAAGGCGCGTCAGCGGCAACCCGGCCAAGCGTGCCCAGCAGCTCGCCGACCAAGGCGATAGCCCCGCCGATGCTCCGTCAACCACCTTGACCGAGCTACCCGATGCCTTCACCGACCTGCTCGGCCGCTGAGGCGGTTTGGGCAGGTGGCCGCTCCTCTGGCAGACTCAGGAGCTGAACCCGACGGGCAGGCGGCCCTCTCACCGCTTTGCACCGACGAGTCCCTTTGCGGTGACACTGGGCAACCCCACGCCAGGTGCCAGCGCAGAACCCACCAGAACCAGGAGTTCGCCCAACCGTGGCTGTCAAGATCAAGCTCAAGCGCATCGGCAAGATGCACGAACCGCACTACCGCATCGTCGTCGCCGACGCCCGCACCGCGCGTGATGGTCGAGCGATCGAGGAGATCGGCCAGTACCACCCGGTCGAGAACCCCTCGCGCATCCAGGTCGACTCCGAGCGCGCCCAGTACTGGCTCGGCGTTGGTGCCCAGCCGACCGAGGCGGTAAGGGCCATCTTTCGGGTCACCGGCGATTGGCAGGCCTTTAAGGGTGAGCCGGCTCCGCCGGCGATGCTCGTGGCCGAGCCCAAGCCTGACAAGAAGGCGCTCTTCGAAGCGGCAGCCAAGGAAGCGGCCGGGATCAACGAGAAGGCGGCAACGACCCCTAGGGCGAAGAAGAAGGTAGCCACCAAGGCTGACGAGTCGACGGACAAGTCAATCGATGCCCCAGCAGAGCCGGCCCCAGCAGAGCCGGCCCCAGCAGAGCCGGCCCCAGCAGAGCCGGCCCCAGCAGAGCCGGCCCCAGCAGAGCCGGCCCCAGCAGAGCCGGCCCCAGCAGAGCCGGCCCCAGCAGAGCCGGCCCCAGCAGAGTCGGCC
>JAJAYZ010000070.1 GCA_027118455.1 Actinomycetes bacterium | reverse complement strand
GCGGGCGCCGGTGGCAGTGTCGGCGCTCTGGCCGGCGTGAATCTGCTTGGTCTCGAAGGACCAGGCATCGGGGTCGGTCGTCATGGGGTGCTCCTGATGTCAGTAGGTGGGGTGCGTCAAAGCGGAAGCGCGTCGTGCTGGGCACGAACCCGGGGTGGCCGGCGAGCAGTGCTCGCAGCGCAGGTGACGGCGAAGGATGGAGCCCGGGTCCGTCAGACCATGCAGGGACACATACAGCGACAACGCATTCGTGCGCTAGGAGGCGTCACGAGGGTCGCGGCAGAAGTCATAGGGGCGAGGCTAGGCGCCAACAGCCGGAGTGTCCATTTGTCGAGCAGCGATCTCAGATAATGAGATCGGCCGCGGAAGGGCCGATCGAGTTGGCCTGCACAATGGGGGTGTGAAGATCACCATGATGCTCGCCGATGCCGCCCAGCAGGTTGGCGGGAAGCTCTACATCCTCGGCGGCGGATGGTCGACCACTGGATCGCCCACCGCGCCCATGGCGGTCGCCATCAAGATTGAGGTCCCCTGGGACCGCACCAACGTCGGACATGACTGGCGGCTGGCCCTGGTCGACGAGGACGGGCGTCCCGTTCAGACCTCCGACGACCGCCCTGTCGAGGTCACCGGTCAACTGGAGGTGGGCCGCCCGGCCGGCTTGCCAGAAGGCACGCCACTGGACGCGCCGCTGGTCGTGAGCTTCGGCTCGATGCCCCTGCAGCCAGGGCGGTACGAGTGGCGCCTGGAGATCGAGGAGTTCGTCGAGTCATGCGCGTTCCTCGTGCGTAGCTGACCAACCACCTAGGGTGAAGGTGCCGACCTACCTCACGGGAGATCCAGATGCGCCGAATGACCTCACTCCAGGCCGCCGCGCTTGTCGTGACCCTCGCCACCGGAGCGGCCCTCATGGCGCCCGGTTCGGCGGCGTCCGCTGGTCTGACGCCGAACGAGCAGTTGGCGGCCGACCTGCAGCTGGCGGTGCAGAACGCCGCGTTCGACGAGGTGGTCGACTTCGAGTACGACACGAAGAACGGCCCGGCGCCGCGAGTCGCCAACCAGCCGAACGTCGATGTTGCTGTGATCGAGCTGGATGCGGCCGGCAACCCGACCGCCGCCGCCAACGTCCTCTTCTCCCGTGACTTCCCCGACGGCAAGGTCGTCACGCTCGATGCGAACTTCGCCCCGAGCGGTGTCGACTGGCGAGCGTGGGATCTGGCGCGGTGGGACGGCGACTGGAACGCGGCATGGCCGAAGGGTTCGCGCCTGGTTGCTGGCACGTCTGGTGAGAAGTTCATGGTTCCGTACCCCGCGTCGACGTTCAAACTGTTGGTGGCGTATCACACCCTCAGGCTGATCGAGAAGGGCACGATCAAGCCGAACCGCGACTATGCCTACAAGCAGCGCAACGGTAAGACCTGCCTCGGAAACACCAAAGAGTTCACGGACACCACAACGCAGTTGCTCGAGAAGTCCATCACCTATTCGAGCAATACCGCCACGTGTGCGCTGCTTCAGCAGCTCCATGGCCTAGGCGAGATGAAGCCGATGAACGAGCGCTTCGCCGCTTTGGGCCTGCCGACGCTCCAGGTGAAGGGCACCGATGCTGGCGCTGGCGGCACGTGGAACCCCGGTGAGATCAGCATGACCGCGATCGACACCGCCCGGCTGCTGCTGCTGGTGAACGGCACTGATGGCGTTGCGTGGACGACCTCTGAGGGGCGCAAGGTTATTGCCGACCGCGTCCTGGGGCCCGACTACCAGGCTGAGCTGCGCGACCTGCTCGGGCAGCAGGGTTGGAACGAGGTGTTGTCGACCCCCAACTGGTGCGGAGCCACCTACCCGGTCCAGGGGATGCCGGCCAAGGTTCCCAGCCGCTGGATTGACCCCACCGACGGCACCGTCACCGTGCACGGAATCCCCTATGGCTACGACGTGAGACCGTGCAATGACACGGCTGAGGTCAAGTTCATGCACAAGACCGGGCTGACCGAGAACTACGGCTCCGACGCCGGCATCGTGAAGGCGCTCAGCGGTGAAGACGGTCGCCGGTACATCGTGACTATATTCACCAACCTGGGGTACCGGTACAGCGACGCGTCGCAGGCCGACTCTCCCGGTAAGCCCTGTTTCAACTCGGGGGTCTGCTACACAGAAAAGTTCGCGATCTTGGGCAAGTCGATCGACGACCTGATGCGCGTGGTCTCGTAGGGGCACGCGGGCCGACGGTCGGCCCCTGGTGCTGGCCGTACCTCGGCGGCTGATTCGGGCCGATACGAGAGTTCGGCAGAGAATTTGTGGCGGGTAGGGCCGAATCTCCAGCCAAACTCTCGCCTCGGCGCAGCAGCGCCCTCACCTCGGGGTGTCGGCTGTCCACAGCAGTGCTGATGTGGCTGGCGCGAACGAGCGCTAGCGGGATTCTGCGTCGATGCACCCACATCTGCCAGATGCCATCGTTCGGGCACTCGCTCAGCGTGGCGGAGGCGCCAGCCGTCAGGAACTCCACACGTGGGGTCTCACCCGCTGGGATCTGGAGCGTCTCGTCCGTGACGGGGAAACTGGTTAGCGTCGCGCGTGGTTGCTACCGGCGCCCGCTCGCGCCAAATCAGGGAAGCGTGTGGACGCGAGCGCGAGAAAGGCACCTGCGAGACATGGCTGCGGTGGCAGCGCCCGAAACGGTCGCCGGTTTTCGTACGGTTGCGTTGGTGCTAGGCCTGCCCGTCTCCACGATTCCGCGGCTGCCTGAGGTCATCCGACCGCCGCGACCGGCGAGGGGCGTACCGGGGTCGACACCGCCCTCGACCTTCCGCAGCCTGAGGCCTCGTTGACGCTTGACGCAATCTTGCGGAGGCGCGTTCCGCGCTCGTTGTTCATCGAAGCTCTGGCGCAAGGGGGCTCGGTCCGGGGTTGTCGACGCGCGAGGCAGAGCATCGACTGGGCCGATGGGCATGCCGAGACTCCCATTGAGCCACGCGGACAAGGTGCGCCGATGATTCGCGGGGTGCCACGACCGCAATGCAACCCCACGCTCCGATTCCAGGGAGTCGAAGTTCGGCCGGACGACTTGTGGGATTCGTTGGGGATAGCGGGGAGGCGGACGGTCGCCCGAAGTACGAGGGGCCCGCTGACGAAACGACCCTCTGGTCTGAGAAGTGAAGACAGGAATGGATGGCGAACGAGCTTGGCCTCATCGTGATGCGGTGCGTCGAGATGACAAACCGTGGGTACCTCCGCCGGGACTTGAGAAGATACGACGTCCGCTACCTCCTCGAAACGAGAGTTCGGCTGGGTTCTGAGCTCCGGAATGGTCCCGATCCCAGCCGAACTCTGGTCTCGGTGCGGCGTCCGCCGGGCGCACCGGCGGCCCGGCGCACTGGCGGCCCCAATTCCAGCCCGTCGGCGGCCGCGGTCGGGCGCGCTGTCGTGTCGGTGCCGATGATGGCGGACGGCATCACCCAGAATGGTTCGAGACGCAGAAAGGCCCCTCCAACTAGGCATTGGAGGGGCCTTCTGCGGCTCACCCGGAGGTGAACCGCGGACCGGCCCGAGGGCTGGCCCTGCCGACCCGAAGGCCGACGACCCGACCGAAGCCGGGCCCGACATCGCTGAGCGTCCCCGCAAGATGGTCCGCCTGGGTTGCCCCTGCGGTCCAACTCGTCCAGTAGTTGCCCACTGGCCTGATCCGGCGAGTTACCCCTCCGGATTGATCCTTAAGTTGCCCTTCGGATCGGGTGCGCCTCACGGCGTCGTGGGAGTGTTCTACGCCAGATGCGTCAAGCCGCGCAAGGGATTTCACGATGAATCTCGAGAACTTTTTCTACCCACAGATTCGTCCACAGATCGCTACGCTTGTGTCCCCAACGCGTCCCCAGGTTTGTCCACAATTGCTGTGAACAACTGCGGCAAGAGCGCGGCGGTTCCGACTAGGGCCTACGGCTTGTAGCGCTTGAAAGAGGCCTGGATCTCTTTCTCGGTCTCTGAGCGGCCTTCCCAGCTGGCGCCTTCGACGGACTTGCCGGGCTCGAGGTCCTTGTAGACCTCGAAGAAGTGCTGGATCTCAAGCTTGTCGAACTCAGGCATGTGGTGAATGTCGCGCAGGTGCTCCTTGCGAGGGTCACGGGCGGGGACGCAGATGACCTTGTCGTCGCCGCCGGCCTCGTCGGTCATCCGGAACATTCCGATGGCCCGGCACATGATCACGCAGCCGGGGAACGTTGGTTCGTCGAGCAGAACCAGCGCGTCCAGGGGGTCGCTGTCAAGGCCGAGGGTGTTCTCGATGAAGCCGTAGTCGGCCGGGTACCGCGTTGAGGTGAACAGCATCCGATCGAGGCGGATCCGGCCGGTCTCCTTGTCGAGCTCGTACTTGTTGCGGTGGCCCTGCGGGATCTCGATGAAGACGTCGAACTCCACGACGGTCCCTTCTCGGTGGTTCGTTGCGGTGGCTTAGGGTCGCTTTCACACGACATCGTGAGTGTCCCGCACGACTACCTACCCGCCATGAGGGGGTCCAGGTGCCGCGAGCCCGCTGGTGGGTGATCGGCGCCCTGTCGGTGGTCACTTTGCTGGTGGTGCTGCTCGATGCCACCGGGGTCATCTTCGCTGAGGAGGCGGCTCCGCTCCCGCCTCCCGCAGTGGTCGTCCCGGCGCTGCCGGACGCGGCCGCTGCGGCGCCTGCCGCCGTGGAGCCGGAACCTGTTGCTGCCGACCCTCGGGTGGTGCGCGACGTCGAGCAGGCGCTGAAGTCTGACGCTCTGGGCGGCTCGGTGCACGGCTTCGTGGCCCCGCTGGCTGAGCCAGCGTCCCCCTGGGTGGACGTCGACGGTGCTGGTCTGGCCACACCGGCGTCCACGCTCAAGCTCTGGACCGCAACGGCGGCGCTTGACGCCTACGCGCCGCAGAGCCGGCTGGAGACGTCGGTCGTCTGGAACGCCGCAGCCGAGCGGCTTGTCCTGGTCGGCGGGGGAGACGCCACTCTCACGACTGACCCCGATCGTGCCGCAGGCACCGCGTCTCTTGCTGAGCTGGCCACGGCCACAGCTCGGGCTTTGCGTCGCGAAGACGTCGCCGCGGTGCGGCTGGGGTATGACGACGGCCTCTTCACCGGCCCAGCAGTGTCGCCGGCATGGGAGCCCACTTACGTGACGTCTGGCGTCATTGCGCCTGTTACAGCACTGATGGCAGATCAGGGCAGGGCGAATCCAGCTGGCGACGCTCGGCTGCCTGATCCGGCGTTGGGCGCTGCCGAGAGCTTTGCGGCCTTGCTCGAGGACGCCGGCGTCCCGGTACGGGGCGCCGTCAGCCAGGTGACGTCTCCGACCAGCGAACCGGTGGCATCGGTGTCATCGCCCCCGATGAGCGACCTCGTCGAACGCATGCTGCGGGACAGTGACAACCAGCTGGCCGAGTCGCTGGGCCGGATGGCGGCACTCGCGCAGGGCAAACCTGGAAGCTTCGCCGGGGCGGTGCGGGCCATCGAACAGGCGGGGGCAGATCAGGGCGTCGACCTTGGCGCGTCCGACCTCTACGACGCCAGTGGGCTCTCTCGCGACGACACCCTGCCTCCTCAGTCGCTGGTCGAGGCGCTCCACTCAGCCAGCGCGGAGCCGCAGCTGGCATCGATCCTTTCGGGCCTTGCTGTAGCCGGCTTTGACGGCACGCTGGCCGACCGCTTCGTCGTGGGAGATGCTGCCCAGGGGGCAGGCGCCGTACGCGCCAAGACCGGCACTCTCACGGGCATCTCCGCCGAAGCCGGCGTCGCGACCACCTGTGACGGAAGCATGCTGGCGTACGCCTTCATCGCTGACGATGTCGTCGATACCGAAGCGGCCAGGGCTGCGCTTGACGATGCCGCGGCGGTTTTGGCCTCGTGCCGGTGGCGGCGTTGAGGACGCCCCGTACGGTGGGGTGATGACTGAAGCATCTGCCGTCGACTGGGGCCTGGCGCGCACGGTCGCGCGTCGAGTCGGCGGCAACGGACCGACGATCGGCCGCGAGGGTGCACGGCAAGCCGTCGAAGAATTGCGTTCGGGTGCTGAGCGGGCGGTGCACGTGGTGCGCGAACTCACCGGATTACACGCCGACGCGGCCCCCGAAGCTGTCCGGGTCGTCGACAGATCCCGCTGGGTCGACGCCAACGCTGCCTCGTTCGCCACGCTTCTCGAGCCGCTCACCCAGCGACTTCGCAGGGACACCACTGTCGGCGCGGTTGGTTCCCGGTTGGCTGGCGCTGAGGTCGGTGCCGCGTTGGGGTTTTTGTCATCACGTGTGCTCGGGCAGTACGAGCTCTTCACTGCGCCGGGCGCCGAGCCACACCTGCTGTTGGTGGCGCCGAACATCGTCGACGTCGAGCAGCGACTGGGTGTGAACGGGTCTGACTTCCGGCTCTGGGTCTGTTTGCACGAAGAGACGCACCGCGTCCAGTTCACGGCGGTGCCATGGCTGGGGCCTTGGTTGCGCGAGCAGATTCTCACCTCGCTCGATGGCATCACGGCTGAGCCTGGCGATCTCGGGAAACGGCTGCAGCAAGTCTTTGCCGCGGTCATCGGTGCCCTGCGCGGTCTCGACGTGGTCAAGGCCCTCGAAGAGCAGATGTCCGACGACGACCGCGAGATGCTCGGTCGCCTCACCGCTGTCATGTCGCTGCTCGAAGGTCACGCTGACGTGATGATGGACGCCGTTGGCACCGATGTGATCCCCACTGTCGAAGTGTTGCGTCTGCGAATGTCTGAGCGCCGCGCCAACCCCAAGGCCACCGAGGCCTTTGTGCGGCGGCTTCTGGGAATGGAGGCGAAGCTCGCGCAGTACCGGGACGGCGCCGCATTCGTCCGATCCGTCGTTGATGGCGTCGGTATGGACGGCTTCAACCTCATCTGGCAGTCACCGGACCACCTGCCGACGCGCGACGAGCTGCACGCACCTGACCAGTGGATCGCGCGGGTCGCGACGGCGCAATGACGGGGCCGCCCCCTGCCGTTGCGCAACTGCGGCTTGCGGTGCGGGTGGCGCTCAGCGACATCGCTCCTGGCTCGGTGGTCCTCGTTGCGGCCAGCGGAGGTGCCGACTCGATGGCGCTCGCTGCTGCCACTGCGTTCGAGTCGCGTGCGGCCGGCTGGCGATATGCGGCGGTAGTGGTCGACCATCAGCTGCAGCCTGGCTCGGCCGCGGCAGCGCAGCAGGCTGCCGACGCGTTGTCCGCGCTGGGTTTCGACCCTGTGCGCGTCCGCGCCGTTGAGGTTGGGACAGCGGGCGGCCCTGAAGCCGCTGCCCGGAGCGCGAGGTACGCCGCGATCGACGCTGTTGCCACCGAGCTAGAGGCAGTAACGGTTCTTCTCGGCCACACCCGCGACGACCAAGCTGAGTCGGTGTTGCTGGGGTTGTCTCGCGGATCGGGCGCCAGGTCAATGAGCGGGATGGCGCCGGTGCGGGGGGTGTACCGGCGTCCGATTCTGGAGATCGACCGAGCGACCACCCACGCGGCTTGCGTCGCCGAGGGAGTCCCGATCTGGGACGACCCGCACAACGTCGATGATGCGTTCACCCGGGTGCGGCTGCGTCACCGCGTGATGCCGGTGATCGAGCGTGAGCTCGGCCCAGGGGTGTCCGACGCTCTGGCGCGCACGGCTGACCTGCTGCGCGAGGACGATGGCGCTCTGGAGCAGTGGGCCGACGAGGTGCTGGCAGATGCGCGGTGTCTCGACGACGTAGGCCGTGCGGCGTTGGACGTCGAGGTGCTAGCCGCCGTTCCTGCGGCCGTCCGCCGAAGAGTCCTGCGGTTCAAGGCGTTGGAGTCTGGTGTTCCGGGCGGCGACCTGCGGGCGTCCCACCTTGCAGATATCGATGCCTTGGTGACTCGATGGAAGGGGCAGGGGGCGGTACACCTGCCGGGCGGTGTCCGCGCTACCCGAGACTGTGGCAGGCTCCAACTCGCGCCGCAGGAAGCGGCTGAGCGCCAGTCGTAGGAAGGCAGCACTGTGGACGCCAAGGACATGGGTGACGACCTAGCGGCCGTGCTGATCGACGCAGACCAGATCCAGGCCCGGCTGCGTGAGCTGGCGGCAGAGATCGACCGTGACTACGCGGGGCGCGAGCTGTTGCTGGTTGGCGTCCTGAAGGGCGCCGTGATGGTCATGGCCGACCTCGCCAGGGCGCTGCACACGACCGTTGAAATGGACTGGATGGCGGTGTCGTCGTACGGATCAGGTACTCGCTCCAGCGGTGTGGTGCGCATCATCAAGGACCTCGATGCCGACCTCACCGACCGGCACGTGCTCGTGGTCGAGGACATCGTGGACTCTGGCCTGACGCTGTCATGGCTGATGCGCAACCTCTCCTCGCGCGGTCCGGCTTCCCTCGAGGTCTGCACGCTGCTGCGTAAGCCGGACGCCCAGAAAGGCCATCCCGGCAAGGGCGGCCAGGCCCCGGTCAAGTACGTGGGATTCGACATCCCACCTGAGTTCGTCGTCGGCTATGGCCTCGACTACGCCGAGAAGTATCGATCGCTGCCGTTCGTCGGCAGTCTCGCCCGCCACGTCTACCGCCCTGGCAGCTGATCGCTGGCGGCGAACGCAGGGTCATCTGGCCTTCCTGTTGGCGCGCGCCGGAGGGTGGCGGTGTACCGTCGAACTCCCACGTCTTCCCCTGTAGTAGGAGGTTTAGGGCGCCTGCGCCCTCGCCATGAACATCAAGCGCATCGTCCGCGGCCCGATCTTCTGGATCGTTGTCGTCGTCATGCTCGCCCTCATCCTGGCCCAGGTGATGACGGCTGCGGGTGGCTACGAGGATAGGGATACCTCGGCGGTCATCGCCGCGATTCAGAACGGTGACGCCGCCCAGGTCACCTTGGTCGACCGCGACCAGGAGATCCGGGTCGAGCTGGTGAACGGCGAGAAGATCAAGGCGAACTACATTGCCCAGCAAGGAGACCTGCTCGCTAGCCTCGTACAAGATGTTCCGCCGCCGGACGGCCAGATCTCGAAGGTGCCAACGCAAGGTTGGTTGGTCACCCTGCTCTTCACCTTCGGTCCGATCATCTTGATCCTGGGGCTCCTCTTCTTCTTCATGACGCAGATGCAGGGCGGTGGCTCACGCGTCATGAACTTCGGCAAATCCAAGGCCAAGATGGTCAACAAGGACATGCCCAAGACCACGTTCGCCGATGTGGCCGGGGCCGACGAGGCCGTCGAAGAGCTCGAGGAGATTAAAGAGTTCCTGCAAGACCCTGCCAAGTTCCAGGCGGTCGGCGCCAAGATCCCGAAGGGCGTCCTTCTCTACGGTCCGCCAGGAACGGGTAAGACGCTGTTGGCGCGTGCTGTGGCGGGTGAGGCCAGCGTCCCGTTCTACTCGATCTCCGGCTCAGACTTCGTCGAGATGTTTGTCGGCGTCGGGGCATCGCGGGTTCGCGACCTCTTCGAGCAGGCCAAGGCCAACGCCCCTGCGATCGTGTTCGTCGACGAGATCGATGCGGTCGGACGTCACCGCGGGGCCGGGCTCGGCGGCGGACACGACGAGCGCGAGCAGACGCTGAACCAGCTGCTGGTCGAGATGGACGGCTTCGACGTCCAGGGCGGCGTCATCTTGATCGCTGCCACCAACCGCCCCGACATCCTCGACCCAGCGCTGCTGCGCCCTGGACGGTTTGACCGTCAGATCGCCGTTGAGCGCCCTGACCTCGCGGGACGCCAGCAGATCCTCGAGGTGCACGCCAAGGGCAAGCCGCTGGCCGAGAACGTTGATCTCGTCGCGGTTGCGCGGCGCACCCCCGGCTTTACCGGAGCCGACCTCGCCAACGTGCTGAACGAGGCGGCACTGCTGACCGCACGTGAGGGCAAGACGCTGGTCGACGACGACGCACTCGATGAGGCCATCGATCGCGTTGTCGCCGGCCCACAGAAGCGCACCCGACTGATGAACGCGAAGGAGACGAAGATCACCGCCTACCACGAGGGTGGGCACGCTCTGGTCGCGGCGGCGCTAAACAACACCGACCCGGTGCACAAGGTGACGATCCTTCCCCGCGGGCGCGCTCTCGGGTACACGATGGTGCTGCCCACCGAAGACAGATACTCGACAACGCGCAACGAGATGCTCGACAAGCTCGCCTACATGCTCGGCGGCCGCGCCGCTGAAGAGATGGTCTTCCACGACCCCACCACCGGGGCGTCGAATGACATTGAGAAAGCCACGCAGCTCGCTCGCGCCATGGTCATGCAATACGGCATGAGCGACAAGGTCGGAGCCGTGCGCCTGGGCGAGGGTGAGGGCGAGATCTTCCTCGGACGCGACATGGGCCACAAGCGCGACTACTCCGAGCAGATGGCCGAAGTGATTGACGGCGAGGTTCGCACCTTCCTGGAGACCGCACACCAGGAGGCGTACGAGATCCTCAGCGAGAACCGCGACGTCCTCGACCGCCTCGTCGTCGAGCTCCTCGACCGCGAGACGCTCGACCAGAAGGAGGTCGCTGAGATCTTCAGCGACCTTCGCAAGCGTGACTACCGCGAGATCTGGCTCTCGTCGATGGACCGCCCGGTCTCTGACCGTGGCCCGGTGCGCAGCCGCAAAGAGCTGGCCAGCGAGAACGGTCATGCGGCGAACGGCTCGGTCAGCGGTGAGATCCCGGCGGCCGGTGAGCCAGTTGGTGGCCAGCCCGAGTCGGACGAGTAACGCAGGTGGTCGATCCCATTGGCTTGTCCGAGGCTGAAGTCGTGACAGCTCCGTTCGACCACGACCGGGCTGCCGCGGCGATCCGCGAGCTGCTGATCGCGATAGGCGAAGACCCTGAGCGTGAAGGACTTCGCGAAACGCCAGCAAGAGTGGCCCGGATGTACGCCGAGACCTTGGCAGGGTTGCGTCTCCGGGCTGAGGACGTCCTCACCACAACGTTCGATCTCGGTCACGACGAGCTGGTGCTGGTGAAAGACATCGAGGTGTACTCACTCTGTGAGCACCACCTCGTACCGTTCCACGGCGTGGCCCACGTCGGCTACATCCCCAGCGCCAAAGGCCACATCACCGGGCTCTCCAAGCTGGCCCGGTTGGTCGACGTCTACGCCAAGCGCCCTCAGGTGCAAGAGCGGCTCACCACCCAGATCGCCGACTCGTTGCTCGAGATCTTGGAGCCTCAGGGTGTGATCGTCGTTCTTGAGTGCGAGCACCTGTGCATGTCGATGCGTGGAGTCCGCAAGCCGGGGGCCCGCACCGTGACCTCGGCGGTGCGTGGTCAGCTGCGCGACACTGCGACCCGCGCTGAGGCGATGAGCCTCATCCTCGACTCCCGCTGAAGTCGCGGCCGCCCCTCGGCGGTCCTCTAGGCTCACATCGTGCCCTCACTTCACGTTCCCGTCGGGCTGCCGCCCTCTCTGGCGTCGACCCACCGCACCGTGGTGATGGCCGTTCTCAACGTCACTCCAGACTCTTTCTCTGACGGTGGCCAGTTTCTACACGTCGACCGAGCCATCGAGCGTGCCGTGCACCAGGTGAATCTCGGAGCGGACCTCGTCGACGTAGGGGGTGAATCAACGCGTCCCGGTGCCGAGCGAATCCCCGTTGCCGAAGAGCTGAACCGTGTACTACCGGTGATTAGGACGCTGTCCGAGGAGGGCGTTGCTGTGTCCATCGACACCATGCGCGCTGCAGTGGCTGAGGCCGCCCTCGAGGCAGGAGCGGTTCTGGTGAACGACGTCTCGGGTGGCCTAGCCGACGAGGCGATGCTGCCGTTGATGTCCGATACCGATGTTCCGATGGTGCTGATGCACTGGCGGGGACACAGCACCCAGATGCACCTACGCGCGGTGTATCCGGCAGGAGTTGTCCACGAGGTCACCGATGAGCTGTGCGCTCGCCTCGACGCCGCTGTCGCCGCCGGCGTATCGGCAGATCGAGTGGTTTTGGACCCTGGTCTTGGTTTCGCCAAGGAAGCCGAGCACAACTGGGCGCTGCTGCAGTCTCTCGAAGCTCTGGTCGGCATTGGCCAGCCGTTGCTCGTCGGTGCGTCACGTAAGCGCTTTCTCGGTGAGCTGCTCGGCGACGATCAGGGTCCACGGCCGGTTGACGGACGTGATGACGCGACCTTGGCGGTCACCGCGCTGTCAGCTGCCGCTGGGGCGTGGTGCGTTCGGGTGCACGACGCACGGGGAAACGTCGACGCAGTGCGGGTCGCCCAGTCGTGGAAGGCTGGCCGGGCGTGAGCAACGACATCGACGGCGTCGAGGTGGCCAACGAGGAGCTCTATGCCGCTTTCGAGGCTGGTGACCTCGACCGAATGACTGCGCTCTGGGTCGGCGGGGCCGATGGTGTGATGGCCAGATGCGTTCACCCCGGGGGAGGGTTCATCCGGGGAGTCGATGCGGTGTTGAGGTCGTGGGCGCTGGTCATGGCCAACGCTGACGATTTGCAGTTCATCGTGACCGATGTCGAGAGTGTGGTGCAGGGCCAGATGGCCACGGTTACCTGTACCGAGATCATCCTCCGGCCGGGTGGTGGGCTCGACCCGTTCACCTCGAGCCAGGCTGTGGCGACCAATGGGTTCATCCGGGTCAGCGACCAGTGGCGCATGTGGTTGCATCATGCCTCGCCAGTGATGAGCGACTCCGGACGAGGTGATGACGAGTGATGACTGACCGCATCGCCGTGCGAGGGATTGAGGCCTTCGGCTATCACGGGGTTCTGCCTGAGGAGCGAAAGAACGGGCAACTTTTCGTCGTCGATCTGGAAGTTCGTACCGACGTGTCGGACGCTGCGGCTACCGACGATCTCGCGAAGACGATCGACTACTCGTTGCTGGCCAAGGAAGCGGCAAGCATCGTGCAGGGAGAGCCCCACGACCTGATCGAGACACTGGCTGTCCTCATCGCTCAGCAGGTTCTGACCCATGACCGCGTCTCTTCCGTCGAGGTGACCGTGCACAAGCCGCAAGCACCGGTCGGCGTCCCCTTCGCTGACGTTGCCGTCACGGTGGAGCGGGTCCGGTGACCATGCAAGTCCGTGCGGCCTTGGGGCTCGGCTCCAACGTCGGTGACCGTCAAAGTCACCTGAAGAATGCCATGGCGACTGTGCGGACGACCCCTAAGGTCGTCGTCGTTGAGGTGTCACCGTTTGTCGAGACAGTTCCGGTCGGTGGACCCGACCAGCCAGACTTCTTAAACGCTGTTGTCGTTGTCGAAACGACGCTGACTCCTGAGGCGTTGCTTGCCCTGGCACATCAGTGCGAGCAGGGGGCAGGTCGTCAACGCGAGGAGCGATGGGGTCCGCGAACACTCGACGTGGATGTCCTGGCCTATGGAGACGTTGTGTCCACCAACCCCGAGCTGACGTTGCCACATCCGCGAGCCACGGAACGTGCGTTCGTCCTGGTGCCGTGGGCTGCCATCGACCCCGTCTTCGTGGTCAACGGACGGTCGGTGGCGGACTGGGCTGCGGCCGTCGACACCAGCGGGGTTCGACCGTTCGTCCAGTTGGGGGAGGACTGATGCATCCGACGTCATGGCGCCTCCTGCTGGCCACAGGTGCGATCGGTTTCGCCGTGGGATTCCTGGGCGCTCGGTTCTGGGATCTATGGACGGGGTCGCCGCCGGCCGTCCCGTGGGCTGCGCCCCTGATGTTGTTCGTCCTCGCCGTGGGGTTCGTGGTGGCGGCGTGGACGTTGCGTCCGCGAATCCAGCGCCGCGAGGGGTATCGACCGCTCGACCCCTTCGTCGCAGCCCGCACAGCGGTGCTGGCGTTGGCTGGCTCGCGGACGGGGGCGGCTGTCGCTGGTGTTTACCTGGGCTATGCCGGATTCCTCCTCCTTGACCTGGTGAACGACTACCGCCGGCGCATGGTGATCATTGCCCTGGCGGCGGCGGCTGCCGGCCTGGCCATGGCCGCTGCAGCCCTCTGGCTCGAGCGAATCTGCCGGGTGAAGGGCGACGATGATGAGCCGGGCGGCCAGGCGTCTGCGCCTGCCTGACTGAGGCGCGCTGTCGGAGAGGGCCAATCCCCGGTTCTGCTCACCAGTTCGGCGTACCCTGGGGCCATGTCACGAGGACGCCACGCGCCACCAGCGCCCCCCCGCTCCGACAATCCACTCCTGGTGCTTGCGCTGTTGATCGCCGCGGCGGTCATCGCCGCCGTCTGGGTTGTTGACGAAACCTGGGCCTTGCAGGTGGGTGTCACGGGGATCGTCGTCCTGGCTCTGGTTGGCATTTGGGCCGCATCACGCTCCTCAGCGCGCGCTGCCGAGCAACTTCGCCGCGAGTCGCGAGAGCGCCGCCACGCCCTCGCCGACACCTATCGCGAACTCGCGGGACTGAAGACCCAGTACGTCGAGCTCCTGCTCGAGCTGCGGGCCATGCGTGATGAGACTGCGGTTGCTGCGCAGGACGCTGCCCGGGTGGCTGCGCAGGTCGCGAGCGACGAAGCCGATCAGCGAGCACTCCTGCATCAGTTGACGCAGCCGCGCCAGCAGTTGTTGGACCCGGTCTACCCGTCGCTGCATCTGCCGCTAGTTCGAGCAGCCTTTTCGACCGAGCTTCCCGCGGCGCCGATCGCGACGCCGCGTCCGGCATCGCCGGGGTTGCAGCGTGAGTCGACCACAGGGTTTGAGGCGCAACCGCCGCGTCAGCTGCTTGACCTCACGGCGTCCGAGATCGCCAGGCTGCGCCCCGCCAACTAGAGGCAGCCACATTCGCGTCAAGTGGGCACCTCGTTGACGCGTTGGGGTGAAGCGTTAGTCACTCTTCTCGCGTCGTCGACCGCTGAGAACCGTGCCTAAGTCCTCATTGGGGGGTCTGCTCACGCCGCCTCACCCGGCGAGTCAGACCCACCGGTGACCGCGCACCCATCGTCCTCAACTGACACTCGGCGGAACTCGGGGTTACTTGTCGACGTCGCCAACGACGAAGAACATCGACCCCAGGATCGCCACCATGTCGGCCACCAGCTGCCCTGGGAGCATCTCGCCCAGAACCTGCACGTTGTTGAAGGACGCCGAACGCAGCTTGAGCCGATACGGAGTCTTCTCGCCCCGTGACACCAGGAAGTAGCCGTTGAGACCGAGGGGGTTCTCTGTCCACGCGTAGGTGTAACCCTCCGGCGCCTTCAGCACCTTCGGCAGCCGTTGGTTGATCGGACCTTGCGGTAGTTGCTCCAGCCGCTCGATGCAGGCGTCCACGAGGTCGAGTGAGACGTGCACCTGCTCGCGCAGCACCTCAAAGCGCGCGTAGCAGTCTCCCTGCGTACGCGTCACCACCCGCAGGACGTCCTGCAGCTCCCCATACGCGAGATACGGCTCGTCGCGTCGGAGGTCGATGTCGACGCCGGACGCCCGTGCAATTGGCCCAGAGAGCCCGTACTGCAGCACCTGCTCCTGCGACAGAACTCCGACACCCTGCGTGCGGGCCGCAAATATCTCGTTGCCGAAGACAAGATTTTCCAGCTGAGGCAGTCGGTCGCGCACGCTGGCGACTGACGTCCGCACCCTCCCGAGCCAACCGTTCGGGAGGTCTTCTTTGAGTCCGCCGACGCGGTTGAACATGAAGTGCATCCGGCCGCCGGAGATCTCCTCCATGACCTCCTGGATCGCCTCGCGCTCGCGGAACGCGTAGAACACCGGAGTGATCGCACCGATCTCAAGCGGGTACGAACCCAGGAACATCAGGTGGTTCAACACCCGGTTCAGCTCGGCCAGCAGCGTCCGCGCCCACACCGCCCGCTCGGGCACTTCCATACCGAGCATTCGCTCGACGGCCAGCACAACACCGAGCTCGTTTGAGAATGCCGAGAGCCAGTCATGCCGGTTGGCCAGCATGATGATCTGCCGGTAGTCACGCACTTCGAAGAGTTTCTCAGCTCCTCGGTGCATGTAGCCGATGATCGGTTCGGCCGACACGATTCGTTCCCCGTCAAGGACGAGCCGCAGGCGCAAGACGCCGTGGGTCGCCGGGTGTTGTGGGCCGATGTTGAGCACCATGTCGGTGGCGACGATGCCGCCCCCGGTACTCACCACCCGCTCCTCGGTCACGAGGTGATCCTTCCATGTCGGCTCCGAGGCGTCTGGAAGGTAGGTTGCCCAGCATGAGTGTTGATCCGTTTGTTGCCGACGCACGGGGCTGGACCCCAGTCAACTCGCGCCTCGCCACGGTCCGTCGGTTGGTGGGGCTGACCCTGACTGTCCTGGTCACGTTGGTCGCTGTCATTGCGCTTGCCGTTGGTGGTTTCCCTGAGCTCGGCTTCGTCGCCTTGCTTGTCGGCCTTGGCGTCACGGGGTGGCTCTGGTGGCTGATTGGCCGTCAGGTTCGGGCCATCGGGTACTCCGAACGCACCGACGACTTGCTGGTCGTATCCGGCATCGTGTTTCGGCGTCTCGTACTCGTCCCGTACGGCCGGATGCAGCTGGTCGACGTTCGACGAGGTCCGCTGGAGCGCTACTTCGGTCTCGCCACCGTCCAGCTGCACACCGCGGCGGCGACAACCGATGCCACCATTCCCGGCCTCCGGCCGGAGGCGGCCGGCAGGCTTCGCGACCAGCTCGCGGCCCTCGGCGAACAGCGGAGCGCCGGTCTGTGACCGAGCCCCGCCACACCCATCCGGTAACGCCACTGGTCACCATGGTGCGTGCGGCACCTGTCTTGATCATCGGCATCTTCGTGACCGGCGGAGGCGAGGCCACCCACTTCCTCGGTGGTCTGGGCACTGGCGGGCTGATCTTGCTGATCTTGATCGGGGTCGGCGTCTACGCCTTCTTCTCGTGGACGCGACTCACCTTCTTCTACGACGACGATGGCGACCTGCGGATCAACTCTGGGGTGTTCGTTCGTAACGAGCGACGCGTGCAGCTGTCGCGTCTCCAGTCGGTGGACGTGACACAGCCAATTCTCGCCCGACTCTTCGGGCTGGCCGAACTTCGGCCAGAAGTTGCCGGTGCTTCCTCCGAAGGCACCAAGCTGCAGTACCTGGCTCTCGAGGACGCCCAGCAGCTGCGCGCGGAGCTGCTCGCGAGAGCGTCCGGACTGCGTCAGGAGGAGGGAGTCCCGGTCGCGACGGCGCCTGAGCAGGTATTGGTTCAGGTGCCGTCGCCGCACCTGCTCGCTTCACTCGTGCTGCAGCCGTCGACGGTCTTCCTCCTGCTGCTGATCCCCACGGTGGTGGCGGTCGCCGGCGTCGCGGGACTGTGGGAGCTGGGGATCACCGGCATTTTCTTGGTCTTCGCCCCGGTCACCGTTGTCGGCGGGCAGTTCCTCAAGTACTTCGGCTTCACCGTCGCGCAGTCCCCAGATGGGCTGCGGCTGCGCTTTGGGCTCACCTCGCACCGCTCGCAGACGGTGCCGCCCGGACGCGTCCAGGCGGTGCGTATCGAACGGCCCCTGATGTGGAAGCCCTGGGGATGGGTGCGTGTCATCGTCAATGTTGCGGGCGCTACCGGCGGCGAGGAGGGCGAGGATCGTCCATCGGTCATCCTGCCCGTCGCCCCTTTGCCAGTGGCGCGCGCCTTGCTGCAGCAGGTCCTCCCCGGTGTCGATCCCTTCAGCGTTGTGTTGACGTCTGCACCGGCGGCGGCACGTTGGCGTGCACCGCTTCAGCACAAGCAGCTCGCCGTTGGAGCGACGTCGACGGTCTTCGTCACCCGTCGAGGATGGCTGGTTCCTAAGTGGGACGTGGTTCCACATGCGCGCACGCAGAGCGTTCGGCTGCGGCAAGGCCCGTGGCAGCGACGCCTCGGCCTTGCCTCAGTCTTCGTCGACTCGACTCCGGGGCCGGTGTCGATAGCGGCGCTGTACCAGGACGCCGGTGCCGCGCGCGTGCTCGCACAGGAGCAGACCGACCGAGCGGGGCTGGCTCGTCGCCAAGCCGGTCCGGGGCAGTCGGAGAGTCATCCGGTCGGGCCACCGATAGCTCCGGACCCAGGAAACGGCGCCGACCTCCCGTAGCGGCGAAGGCGCCATGCTTTTTCAGCTGCGTCGACGAGGAGAAGAACGACCGGAGCAATGGCAGCGACGGCCCAGCCAACGGCTGGTGGGGGGGCCTGCCCGAGAACGCTGGCCAGCGGCGGGACGAACACCATGCCAAGTGCGATGCCGAGCGCGATCGGGACCGACCAGATCAGCATCGGGTTAGTAAACAGTCCCAAGCGACCAATGGTCAGCGTGCTGCTACGACAGGCCAAGGCGTTCCCCATCTGGGCTGCCACGACGGTGATGAAGTAGGCGCCGGACGCCTGAGCGAGCAGGCCGCCGGCCGGAGTCGTGCCCCAGTCCCAACCTCCGGACACAAGGACAGCCAGGAAGGCGACCATCGCCATGATCGCCTCGGTTGGTCCGAGCACTGCGAACGAGCGCCACGCAACCGTGCGGCTCAGCAGTCGCCCTGACACCGGCGGTCTTTGCATGACGCGTCCGTGCGGCTTCTCACCGCCGAGCGCGACAGCGGTCAGCGTGTCGGTGGCGAGGTCGAGGGCGAGGATCTGCAGGACGCCGAGTGCCAGTGGGAATGCGCCGCCGGAGAGCGCCCACACAACCAGCGGGAAGAGCTCAGCCACGTTGTCGGTCAAGTGATAGGTGAGGAAGCGTCGGACGTTGAGAAAGGTGCCGCGTCCCTGCTCAACAGTTGCGACGATGGTGGTGAAGTCATCGTCGAGCAGCACCAAGTCGGAGGCCTCGCGTGCGACGTCGCTGCCACTTTCACCCATCGCGATGCCGATATCGGCCTCCTGAAGGGCCGGTCCATCGTTGACGCCGTCGCCCGTCATCGCCACCACATGCCCACGAGCTTGAAGCACTCTGGCGATGGCCAGTTTCTGTTCTGGCGCCACGCGCGCGATGACGACGCCATCGTGGTCGATCAGCGCCCCGAGCTGTTGGTCATCATCGGGAAGGTCAGCTCCGGTGAGGACGCGTTCCTCGCCAATCGACAGGCCGACCTGCCCTGCGATGGCTGCTGCAGTCGCGGGGTGGTCGCCGGTAACCATGGCGACCTTGATCCCGGCATCGCGACAGGCCTGGAGTGCGCCGCGGGCGCTGGGTCGGGCGGGATCAGACAGGCCGAGCAACCCGAGGAAAGTGAGGTCCTGTTCGGCTTCTGCTGCGTTGGTTGGCTCGTGTCCGACGACCCGGCGTGACGCCACCGCCAGTACACGCAACCCGGCTGACGCCATGGTGTGTGCGACCCGATCGACGTCTGCGAGGTCGACATCACTACCCACACAGAGCGGGAGCACCGTGTCAGATGCACCTTTGACGAAGATTTCGTCGCCCTGAAGAACCGACATCCGACGCCGCCGTGGGTCGAAAGGGAACACCCGCGCAGGTGCGCCAGGAGTAGCGAGTTCGAGGCGATGGCTGAGTGCGTCGATAGCGGCCTCCATCGGGTCGCCCTGGGGAACCCACCTGCCGTCCGTCTCGACAGCGCGACCACCGGAGCACGCGTATGCCGCAAAGGCGACCGGTAGCGCGGCCTCCCGCGTTGCCGCCGCGCCGGAGATGGTTGCCGTTGGTTCGTAGCCGTCCCCCTCAATCTTCAGGGCTCCGGCGGACGTCCACACTTCAACCACCTGCATTTGGTTACGCGTGAGAGTCCCGGTCTTGTCGGTACAGATAAAGGTGACCGATCCGAGTGTCTCCACGGACTCGAGGTGCCGCACCACCGCATGACGCTTGGCGATTCGCTGGGCGCCCAGGGCCAACGACAGCGTCACTGTGGGAAGGAGAGCCTCGGGAACGAGCGCCACCGTCACGCCGATCGCAAAGGTGACGGCGTTCTGTAGATCTGTTTGAGCGACGAGGGCGATGACCAGGAAGGCGACGCCCGTCGAGATCGCGATGGTCGAGATCGTCCGCACTACGCGCTTCATCTCTAGCGCGAGGGGGCTCGTCGGGCGCACTACAGAGCGAGTGAGGTCGGCGAGACCGGCCAGCCGCGTTGGCCAACAGTGCGGCGCCCCAGAGGAGGGCTGCGAAGAAGTGCGTGAGTTCACCAAGCAGCCGCCGCCAGGCGGGGGTCGGCTTCGCCGGGGTTAGCCGGTTGTCCCCGAACTGGGTGCGTCGGTTCACGACCTCTTGCTCGGTGAGGCCTCTGAGATGTTCGTCGCGAACTAACGGCACGCTGTCACTCTGCGCTGCCTACGGCCGCCGGGCCAGGGGCTTCGCTCCTTGACTTAGGACCAATCGATGCCATCGATCTCGGGCCGACACCCCTTTGCCTGCAGCAACCACCAGAACGAACCGAGGGATGTGGGATCGAGCAGCTCGGCCGCATGAGAGGCGCGCAAGAGACCGTCGACGTACGCCGGTGGGTCGCTATGAGCGAGGTCGATCGGCGGACGCCGGGCGTCGAGTCCCAGCGCGTGGAGTGCAGCAGCTTGTCGAACGAGGGCAGATGAGGTGGCGCCTGCTTCGGCCCCCGCGTGTTGGCAGGCGTCCATGGCCACGTGGGCGGTGATGTCACACGAGCCGTCGGGAATCGGCGTGACCTGGCGGCCGCCCCGATACCCGGTGAGGCTGCCGGCCGGGTAGGCGCCTGCGATCCGCTCGTCTTGCATGTGGCCGTAGTCGACGGCAACGGCGAGTCCCCGGTTGAGACTTCCCACGAGCTGTGCCCAGGCCTTGTCTCTGGTCGATCCGACCTCTGCCCGGTCTCCTGGCTCGGTGAGTGGCCACCAGCGCTTGACCCAGGCCGCCTGCTCGCCGGTGAGCTCGGGACCGAGACTCTCATCGCCAGTTGCCGGGTCCACGAGAACCTGTTCGAGGTAACTCCCTTCAGTTACCTCGACAACGTCGCACGGGACGTTGTCGAGGTACTCATGGGCGATGACCAAGCCGTTCACGGCACTCGGGGGAACTTCGGTCCAGTTGACCTCCGCCAGAAGTTCACGCGGCCGTGGCCGGATCTCGACGGCAACGGGGTTGACCCGAGGAGCAAGGTTGGAGGGGAGCAACTTCACCAGCTCGACGAGGAGGCTGCCGTCACTTGCCCCGACGTCGACGATGTCGAGACGACTGGGGCTACCAAGAGCCTGATCCACGGCCACGACCAGCTGCACGATCGACGCCGCCAGAAGCGTGGATGCGCTGATGCTGGTGCGGAAGTGCGCTTTGGGAGCGCTGGTCCGGTAGAAGCCACCAGCGCCATACAGGGCGGCGGCCATGGCGTCCGACCACGAGTGCGTCGTCACGGACCATCTTCCCAGTTGACTGCGGTAGTCACTCCCATCCCCCAGTCACTGCGCAAGATTCCGTAGCCGATGCTGTCGTAGCGCGTGCCGCCTTCGGACGGCCACTCCTGGCGGTAGCGCGCCTCCTTGACGAAGCCGCACTTGACGAGAACGCGTCGCATGGCGACGTTGTCCTGGCGAGTGGTCGCCTCGATGCGGTTGAGGTCGGGGAACTCACCGAACACAGCGGCGGTGAGCCATGTCACCGCTGCCGTGCCCAACCCTCGCCCTCGGTGGCCTGCGCGCAGCCGGAGGTCGAAAAGCGGGTTGCCGTCGCCGAGATCCTCGATGTGAATCATTCCCACACGCTCATCGTCACGAACAATCCAGTGGGTCCGGTCATGGTCGCCATCGAACTCTCCGCTGGCGATGCGTGCGTGGGCGCTTGCCAGGGTCTGGTGGGGTCCTGCGTGGAAGTGCCAGTCCTCCGAGGCCAAGAACTCGGCCAATGTTTGGGCCTCCGCCAGGTCGAAGAGCGGGTAGGTCAGTTCCATATGGCCAGGCTAACCGGCTCGGTGCCAGGGCGACCGAGGCCGAGTCCCGCCATGAAACGGACTGAAACACCACCCACTACGCTGATCTCACCCTCGTCCGGTACCCCGCAAGGACTGGAACGCCTCGTGACCTCAGAACCGCAGCCAGCCGCCACCCCGACCCGACCGGGTCGGCTCAGTGTCGGCGTGATTGGCACTGGCCGGGTCGGAGCGGTCCTGGGGGCCGCGCTGGCTCGCGTTGGACACCGTCCGGTGGCAGTTTCGGCTGTCTCAGACATCTCGCGCTCGCGCGCCGAGACCCTACTGCCCGGTGCTGCTGTGGTGTCCCCACCTGAGGTGTGTGCTGCCGCCGAATTGGTGCTGGTCACTGTTCCTGACGACCAGCTGCCCGGGCTCATCGAAGGCCTGGCCGCCGTTGAGGCCTGGCGTCCCGGACAGATCGTCGTGCACACCAGCGGCCGGTACGGAATTGGCGTCCTGGAGCCGGCACAGCGCATCGGCGCTGTGCCACTGGCTCTGCATCCGGTGATGACCTTCACCGGTACGTCGATCGACATCGACCGACTCGTCGGCGCTTCGTTCGGTGTCACGGCGCCAACCGCGTTCCTTCCGGTGGCCGATGCCCTGGTCCTGGAGATGGAGGCCGAGCCCGTTCACGTCGACGAGGATGCTCGCCCGCTCTACCACGCAGCGCTGGCACACGCGTCCAACCACCTGGTGACCTTGGTGGCATCCAGCGCCGACCTTCTGGGGGCCGCTGGCGTTGACGATCCGCGCAGAGTGCTGCACCCACTCGTCAGCGCGGCGCTCGACAACGTGCTACGCCAGGGCGATCAGGCGCTCACCGGGCCGGTGATGCGCGGCGACGCGGCCGCGGTAGCGCGCCACATCGACGAGATCGGTAACGTCTCCCCTCAAACGGCGGACCTCTACGTCGCGCTGGCGCGTGCTACCGCACAGCGAGCCGTCGACGCTGGGTTGCTGAGCGAGGTTGACGCCGACGCGGTACTCGATGCGATCGAGGGCGCAGAGGACGAGCGATGACAGCGGTGGCACGGACACGTGCTGACCTAGCATCGGCCCGAGGACAGTGGGCGGCGTCCGGCGATTCGGTAGCGGTCGTCATGACGATGGGCGCGCTGCACGCCGGTCATGCCGAACTCATCAGACGTGCACGTGAGCACGACGACCGGGTGATCGTGACTGACTTTCTCAACCCGCTGCAGTTCGCGCCGGGCGAGGACCTCGACAAGTACCCGCGGACGTTCACCGCCGACCTCGAACTGTGTCGGACCGAGGGCGTCGACCTGCTATTCGCGCCAGGACCGTCCGAGGTCTACCCCGTCGGTGACCCGGTGGTTCGAGTAGCCGCCGGTCCGATTGGCGACGTGCTTGAGGGTGAGTCGCGGCCCGGTCACTTCGACGGCGTGCTCACCGTGGTTGGCAAACTGCTGAACCTCACGACTCCCCACCGCGCCTACTTCGGCCAGAAGGACGCGCAACAGCTATGGCTGATCTCGCAGATGGTGCGTGACCTCGACGTTGGCGTCGAGATCGTGGAGGTTCCGACGGTGCGCGATCCGGACGGTCTGGCGCTTTCGAGCCGCAACATCTACCTGGTCGACGCCGACCGTATGCAAGCACTGGCACTGCACGCTGCACTGGAGTTAGGGGTATCGGCGGCATCCGGTGGCTCGACAGCAGCTGTCGAGTCGACCCGGGCGCATCTCGCGGAGTCCGGCGTGAAGGTCGACTACGTCTCACTGGTCGACCCGCAGAGCTTCGACCTGATGCAAGGCAGCGGACCGGCGATTCTGGTTGTGGCTGCTCACGTTGGTTCGACGCGGCTGATCGACAACGTCCGGTTGCACGTCAGTGCCGGTAAGAGGGGTTGAAGGCATGCTGTTGACGATTGACATCGGTAATACGCAGACGGTTCTCGGTCTCTTCCAAGGCGACAACCTCGACCACACCTGGCGGATCGCGACGTACGACACGCGAACCGCCGATGAGCTCGCTGTGCTGATCACCTCTCTGCTCGCGCAGCATGGCGGGGGGAAGAAAGTCACGGGCATCTCACTCTGTTCGACGGTCCCGGTGGCGCTGCACGAAATGCGCCAGATGTGCACGCGCTACTACGGTGAAATCCCGGTGGTCGTGGTGGAACCAGGTGTGCGCACCGGAGTCCCGATTCTGACCGACAACCCGAAGGAGGTCGGCAGCGACCGCATCGTCAACTCCTTGGCGGCAGCCACCATCTATGGCGGCCCGGCGATCGTGGTCGACTTCGGCACTGCCACGACGTTCGACGCGGTCTCTGCCAAGGGCGAGTACCTCGGCGGGGCGATCGCTCCCGGAGTAGAGATCTCGGTTGAAGCGCTCGGTGCTCGCGGTGCCCAGCTGCGCAAGGTCGAGCTGGCGCGTCCACGGTCAGTGATTGGGCGCAACACTGTCGAGGCGCTGCAGTCCGGCATCCTGTACGGGTTCGCAGGGCAGGTCGACGGGATCGTCCACCGAATGGCGGTCGAGCTGGCCGACGACCCTGACACCGTGACAGTGATTGCGACCGGGGGTCTGGCGCCGATGGTGATCGACGAGTCCGACGCCATCGACGAACACGACCCCTGGCTCACCCTGCGTGGCCTCAAACTGGTCTTCGAGCGCAACGCCACCTGACGGTCCGTCCGGAGTCCCCGTAGGTGTCAGGTTTTGGTGCCGAGCGTGGTCCACGCGTGCTCGCCAGTCAGAGCTGGATCAGCCCTGCGTTGGTCGAGGTGAAGGCGCAGGACGTGAGATAGAAAGCACGGAGCCACTCATCGAAGTCGACGTGCAGCCACTCACAGCCACCTGCTCGAGCACCTTTGGTTGCGTGCTCGACCAATCGAGTTGCGATGCCCTGACGTCGACTGGTGGATGCCACGATGGTGTCGAGCAGGAACGCATGGACGCCTCCGTCCCAAGCCACATTCACCCAGCCGACCAACTGCGACGCGTCATCGCGCGCGCAGACCCACCCGAGGCTGTGACGCTCCACTTGCTGCCGCCAGTCCCAGGTCCACTCCGGCTCCCTCTCGAATCCCTCGGCATGCAGAGTTTCGACCTCGTTGCTGCCGAACCGACCTCGCCACTCGTACTCCACCATGCCGGGACCGTAGTCCAAGTACCGCCACACTCGATACCGATATCTGGCACGCAAGGGGACAGTCGGCAGGAACGTGGGTGGTCGGTAGCCTTGCGCGCATGACTGCTCCTGATGTTGCTGGTGTTCCTGCCGCTGATGCCGCTGCGCGATCTGAGCAAGAGCAGGTTCGCCGGCAGAAGTTGGCTCGGATGCAGGCTGAGGGCAACGACCCTTATGCATTCG
>JAJAYZ010000069.1 GCA_027118455.1 Actinomycetes bacterium | reverse complement strand
CAAGGGGTGCGTTGACGAATGCCCCGTCGACTGCATTTACGAGGGCGAGCGGATGCTGTACATCCACCCCGACGAGTGCGTTGACTGCGGTGCCTGTGAGCCGGTCTGCCCCGTCGAGGCGATCTTCTACGAAGACGACACTCCCGATCAGTGGAAAAACTTCTACAAGGCCAACGTCGAGTTCTTCGACGACCTCGGCTCACCCGGCGGCGCAGCCAAGACCGGCAAGATCGAGAAGGACCACCCGATCGTCGCTGCACTTCCGCCGCAGGCAGTCAAGAGCTGAGCCCCGCTCCGCTCGCCGACCGGCTCCCCGACTTTCCGTGGGACCGGCTTTCAGGCGGCCGGGCGCGCGCTTCGGCGCACGCTGACGGGTTGGTAGACCTCTCGGTCGGCACGCCGGTCGACCCGGTCCCTAGCGTGGTGCAGCGTGCCCTGGCGGGGGCGGCGAAAGCTCCCGGGTACCCAACGACGCATGGCACCAAGCGGCTGAGGGGTGCTGCCGCCAGCTGGATGGAGCGCCGGCTTGGGGTGTCCGCAGTGGGCACCGATGCCGTCCTGCCGGCGATCGGAACCAAAGAACTCGTTGCCTCGCTGCCGTTGTTGCTCGGCCTCGGGCCAGACAGCCGGGTCGTTGTCCCTGAACTCGCCTACCCGACGTACGACATCGGGGCACGAGTCGTGGGGGCGCAGGTGTTGGCGTCTGACTCGACGATGGCGATCGGTCCAGGGCGGGTCGACCTGGTGTGGGTCAACTCCCCGGCGAACCCCACGGGACGCGTGCTGCCGGCTGAGCACCTGCGCAAGGTCGTCGACTGGGCACGGGAACGTGACGCCGTTGTCGTGTCAGATGAGTGCTACATCGAGTTGGGCTGGGAGGCCCGTCCGGTCTCGGTGCTGCACCCCGACGTGTGCGGCGGGTCGCACCAGGGCGTCCTGGCGCTGCACTCATTGTCGAAGAGGTCGAACCTTGCCGGGTACCGTGCCGGGTTCGTGGCGGGAGATGCTGCTCTGGTGTCGGCATTGCTCGAGGCGCGCAAGCACCTCGGGCTCATGATGCCGACACCGGTTCAGGCTGCAATGGTGGCCGCTTTAGACGACGACGCCCATTTGGTGACCCAACGGCAGTTGTATGCCGCGCGGCGACAGTTGCTGTTGGCCGCGCTGCGCGATGCGGGGTTCGCTGTCGAGCACTCCGAGGCGGGGCTCTACCTGTGGGTGACTCGCGACGAGCCGTGCATGGAGACCGTCGCGTGGTTTGCCGACCGCGGCGTGCTGGTTGCGCCAGGTGACTTCTACGGTGTGCGCGGCGCGCGACATGTGCGGGTGGCGCTCACGGCGTCCGACGAACGCATCGACGCGGCAGCGATCCGAATCGCGGGTTAACCCGTCAGTGCGCCGCGCGCTGCGGAGCAGGGTCCTCGCTGGACTCCTGCTCGGTTCGGCGGGCTACCTTGGCTTCGGCTCTCGCTGTGTGCTTGGCATCGCGTTTGGCGCTGCGCTTGTCCCACCACTGCAAGAACGGCCCGATCAAAAAGCTGCTGTCGCCCCCGCCCCCCCCGCCGCCCCCCAGTGACATGACTGCCCGCCTCTCGTAGTGTGCACTTCAGTCACAGGGTGGTACATGTCCACGCGCACGTCTCCCGTCACGGTCTGGGTGCACAAAGTGTCGTGATGGTGTCACTTCCTGCACCCAGATTGAGGCGCGGACTGACGGTGGTGTGCGGCTGGACTGTTCAGGTGCCGGTCGCTCGGCTGACGTCGGCGGCGTGCGCGCGCAGTTTGGCTACGACGACACCCAGCAGGAGCAGGATTCCGACGAGTGCGAACCCTGCGCCGCTAAGCACAGGGGGCCAGAAGGTTGGAACGGCTGCCGGATCCACACAGTCCACCATCGTCCCGCCCTCTTTTGGCTTGCACTCAACCGGGCCATCGATTGGGTTGAGCCTAGCTAGGCGGAAGGCGTACAGGCGCTGCACGACCACGACAACCCCCAAACCGAGCATCAGCCACCCCGCCCAAGTGACGAGCGTCCTCGGGCCTTGTCGTCGGCCTGCATCGGCTGCACTCAAACGACTTCCACGTGAATGTGGTCGAGGTGACGCAGTGTGGGGTCCTTGGGGTCACCGAACGGGGACGTGTAGTCGCGCCAGCCTTCCGGTGAGCGCCGCGCAGACCAGATCTTGTCGTGGTAGATGATGATGCCGACGTCGAGCTGATCAGCGTTGGCAACTAACCAGTGGGCGAGTGCCCAGCCGTGGTGTCGCATCTGTGGATCGGTGTAAGGCTCGAAGAAGACGTCGATCGCGCGTCCCTCGTTGTGCGCCGAGGGGTTGGCTCGTTGTACTCCGCCTGGCGCAAATCCGCCAAGGCTCTGCGTGCCCCAGGCGTCCTCCATGGCGGTGCGCAATGTCGTCGCGCTGGGAGTCAAACCCGTCGGGTCGAGTTTCTGTGCGCGCTCTTCCTCAGCCCGCACAGTGCACGACAGGGCGGCGCCGCGACGTCCAGTGAGCGCGGCGGCAATCGTCTTGGCTTCCTCAGCGTGCTGCTGATACGCGTCGGGGTAGGCGCTGCGCTGGACGGTCTGAGCGGCCACGGTGACGGGTAGCTGCTGCCAGCCCCCGACGGCAATCAGCGCTGAATAGAACGCCTCAGATGCGTAGATGGGGTCGGTGACTTGGTCAAAGGAGCCCCAGCCCTGCGACGGGCGCTGCTGGAAGAGGCCGGCACTGTCGTGGTCACCGCCGTCGAGGTTGCGCAACTCAGACTCCTGCATCGCGGTGGCGAGGCCCACGGTTACAGCGCGTGTTGGCAGGCCGCGTTTGCGTGCAACGACTGCGATGGTGGAGGCACTGCTGATCTGTTCAAGGTCGAGCTGAACCGTGCCGCCTGGGCCGTCGACGGTGCATACCTCGCGGCCGACGATGGAACCGATCCCGCCGTTCCACCACACGACGATTCCAGCCACCAACGCGAGCGGCAGCGCGAGCGCCAGCACCCCGGCGAGGAGGGGGCTGCGAAATCGAGAGGGACGGTCAGCCATGGTCGTTCCAGTGTGCGTCATCGAACGCTGTGCCTTGAAATCGGCGGCGTGGCGTCCGGTCGAGGTCAGTCGTTGGCGTGGAGGGTTTCGTTGAGGCCGCCCCAGGAGCCGCTGCGCGCCACGGCTTCGACCGCACCGGTCACTGAGTTCCGGCGGAAGAGCAGGCCAGACTGCCCAGACAGGTCCCTGGCCTTGGCGACGGCACCGTCGGGCGTCGTGACCTTGGTGCCTGCCGTGACGTACAGGCCGGCTTCGACTACTGAGTCATCGCCCAGTGAGATACCGACACCGGCGTTCGCGCCGATCAGGCATCGTTCGCCGATGCGGATCACCTCTTGGCCACCCCCGGACAGGGTTCCCATGATTGACGCGCCACCGCCGATGTCGGAGCCGTCGCCGACGACGACCCCGGCGCTGATCCGGCCCTCGACCATGGAGGTTCCGAGGGTTCCGGCGTTGAAGTTGACGAAGCCTTCGTGCATCACCGTGGTGCCTTCGGCGAGGTGGGCTCCCAGGCGAACGCGGTCGGCGTCAGCGATCCGGACGCCGGTTGGCGTCACGTAGTCGACCATGCGTGGGAACTTGTCGACGCCATGGACGGTGACGGGGCCGTCCTGCATGAGGTGCAATCGGGTCATCTCGAAACCTTCAACGGCGCATGGGCCATAGTTCGTCCAGACGACGTTGGTGAGAAGACCGAAGATGCCGTCGAGGTTGATCGTCCGTGGCTGCACAAGGCGGGCCGATAACAGGTGCAGTCGAAGGTAGGCATCGAAGGTGTCGGCGGGAGGGGCGTCGAGATCGGCGACGTGCAGGGCGATGAAGCGAACCAGGACTCCACGGCGAAGATCGGCCCCGACGAGATGGGTCATCACCGCGTCGACCAGCTCGTGGGACTGGTCGGAGGGGACGTCGATAAGGCCAGCGCCATCGACGCCGAGACTCCGCTGGACGGCGGGGTCCCACCCGACACCGAGTCGCGGGTAGCGCACGTCGAGGACGCGGCCATCGGCGTCGGAGATGGTGGCCAGGCCGATCCCGAAGGCGGCGCGTTCTGGGGCGGGAGCGTGGTCTTGGGTGGTCACCTCGTTACGGTACCCAGGTGGCGACTCTCGACATCGGCCAGGACACTGCCCTGCTCACCGCTTCACTGGTAGACGTCTACTCAGAGAGCGGGCGTGAGACCGAGCTCACCGACGCCGTCGAGGCGGCCCTGCACACCGTTGAGCACCTGAGCGTCGACCGGGACGGCAACGCCGTCGTTGCGCGGACCTCGTGGGGGTGCGCCGAGCGCGTGGTCCTGGCCGGGCACCTGGACACCGTCCCGCCGGCTGAGAACCTTCCATCGAGCAGGGAGGGCGACACTCTGCTCGGTTTGGGGACGGCTGACATGAAGGGCGGCATCGCAGTCATGCTGCGGCTTGCCGCGTCCGTCACGGCGTCCACTCGAGACATCACCTACGTGTTCTATGACGGTGAAGAGGTTGAGGCTGAGCGCAACGGACTGCTGCGGCTGAGCCGCAAGCACCCCGATTGGCTCGTTGCCGACTTTGCGGTCTTGCTCGAGCCGACGGACGCCATCGTCGAAGGCGGCTGCCAAGGAACCATGCGCGTCGAGGTCGTGGTCCCTGGGGTGCGGGCCCACAGCGCCAGGTCGTGGATGGGAGTGAACGCGATCCATGCGGCGGGCGAAGTGATCGACCGGCTGCGCGCGTATGAGCCGCGGCGTCCGGTCATCGACGGTTTGGAGTTCCGCGAGGGGCTCAATGCCGTTGGCATTCGTGGCGGGGTCGCCGGGAACGTGGTGCCTGGCGAGTGTGTGGTCACGGTGAACTACCGGTTCGCGCCCGACTGCAGCGAGCAGGACGCCGAAGAGCATCTGCGCGAGCTGTTCGTCGACTTCGACGTGACGGTCACCGACAGCTCACCTGGCGCCAGGCCGGGGCTCCAGCACCCGGCCGCGCAGGCGTTTGCGGCCGCGATCGGTGGCACGCCCCGTGCCAAGTTCGGCTGGACCGACGTCGCATTGTTCTCGTCGCTCGGCGTCCCGGCAGTGAATTACGGGCCAGGAGATCCCCACGTTGCGCACACCGCAGGCGAGTGGGTCTCAGTGGAACAACTGATCGAGTGCCAGGAGCGTCTCTCCGCCTGGCTCATCCCTTGATGGGGCCATGACACACCCGTTCGGAATGACCGAACCAACGCCGTCACCATCGGTCCACAGTCAGCTGGTGCCGGACGGATGAGTAGGGCGTGGGTTCGAAATGACCGAACCCATGTGACATGGCCCCAAAATGGGGGTGTGGGGGCCTCCCGGGGAAGGGAGGGGAGTTAGGGCTGCTTGATGGCGCTGACGTCGAGGGTGATCTTGACCTTGTCGCTGACCAGGACTCCGCCGGCTTCCAAGGCGACGTTCCAGGTGAGGCCAAAGTCCTTGCGGCTGATGGTGGTCTCGCCGGAGAAGCCGATCCGCTCGTTGCCGAAGGGGTCGGTGGCCAGGCCCTCGAGTTCGACCTTGAGCTCGACCGGCCGTGAGATGCCACGAATCGCCAAGTCGCCGAGCATCGCGAAGTCGTCACCGCCGGCGTAGCGAACGCCAGTCGAACCGAAGGTGATCTCCGGGTGGGCCTCGACATCGAGGAAGTCCCCGCCACGAACGTGGTTGTCTCTGTCCTCGCTGCTTGTGGAGATGCTGCTGGCGAGGATGGTCACCTCGGCGCTGGACTTCTCAGGAGCTCCGCCGTCGAGGGTGAGGGCGCCGGAGAACTCCGCGAACTGGCCGCGGACGGTGGCGACCATGGCGTGCTTTGCCGAGAACCCGATGCGCGTGTGGCCCGGGTCGATCGACCAGGTGCCCGTGGTCTGTTCCAGGGTGGTGGGTGCCCAACACATGCCTCGGCCCGGCGCATTCCCCGCTAGCGTGGCGACATGAGCGAACGTGACCGCGAGCAGGGTCCAGACAGCGCGGGCCGGCCACGAGAGAAGCGCCGTGGCCCCGTCGTGCTGCGCCGAGGCCAGGTGCAGCGCAGCACGACCGACCAACGGCTCCTCGACTCCCGCGGGCCCACCGACTGGGTCCACGCCGACCCCTGGCGGGTGCTCCGCATCCAGGCCGAGTTCGTCGAGGGCTTCGGCACGCTCGCCGAGCTCGGTCCGGCGATCAGCGTCTTCGGCTCTGCCCGCGTCCGACGCGACACCGAGGAGTACGAGCGGGCCCGCCAGGTGGGCGCGAGCCTCGCTCGGGCCGGCTACGCCGTCATCACCGGGGGAGGCCCTGGGATCATGGAGGCAGCGAACCGGGGTGCGGTCGACGCTGGAGGGGTCTCGGTCGGCCTAGGAATCGAGTTGCCGTTCGAACAGGGTCTCAACCCCTTTGTCGACATTGGCGTGCACTTTCGCTACTTCTTCGCCCGGAAGACGATGTTCGTCAAGTACGCCAGCGGCTTCATCGTGCTTCCCGGCGGATTCGGCACGATGGATGAGCTCTTCGAGGCCATGACGCTGGTGCAGACCCAGAAGGTCACCGCGTTCCCCATCGTGCTGGTGGACCGCTCGTACTGGGCGGGTCTGCTCGCCTGGATGCGCGACACGATGGTGGGCAGCGGAAAGGCGTCTGAGCAAGACCTCCAGCTTCTGCAGGTCGTCGACGACGTTGACGAGGCCGTTGCCGTGATCCGGCGAGCCGAGGCCGACGTCACAACCCTGCGCCGCGAGGAGCTCGATGCCTCGATGGCCAAGGAGGAGGCCGAACGTCAGGCAGCAACCCCTCCGATGATGGGGATCTGACCCACTCCAGCCCTCCTGGCAAGGTGCCGATACCCCCCGGGTGGACCGCAATGAGATCCCCGGGCGGTCCGGCGATCCCGAAAATGCGCCGGACGAGCGGATCCGTTCGGCCATTTCTGGACGCCTCCATCGCGTGGTCGTCGTCTCGCGCGATCGGGTGCTGCGCCGGTTCTGGGTCTCGCAGATGGTCAGCGAGATGGGCGACTGGATCGGGCTGCTCGGAATCGCGGCTCTCTTGTACAAGAACACTGGCCTGGCGATCGCTGCTTCGGGGAGCCTGGCTGCCCTCTACCTGCCGTATCTCTTCGCGCCGCTCCTGGTCGGCTGGGCCTCGAAGATCCCGCCGCGGAGGCTCTTGATCGGAGCCGACTTCGTGCGCGCTGCCCTGATCTTGCTCCTGCTGGTTCCCGATCTTCCGGCGTTGGCGCTGCTGGCCCTGGTCTTCTTGGCGTCGGTGCCGACGTCGGTGTACGAAGCGACGCGTGCGGCCGCAGTTCCGGAGTACGCCCAGGATGAGGAGACTCGCGAGGACGCCCTGGTCCTCTTCCAATCGACCCAGCAAATCGCCAGCATGCTTGGCTTCCTGGTCGGTGGTGCTGCCCTGGCTCTGGTTGGATTCGGAGCCGCTATCGGGCTCAACGCCCTCTCCTTTCTCGCTTCCGGCCTGCTGCTGTTCGGCGTCCCCAAGCTCGCGCCACTGGCCGGCGTCACCGACACCGCCCGCGGGCTGCTTCGCAACGGTGTGCGCGCGCTCGTTGGTCGCCCGATCCTGCGGCGCACTGTGCTGTTGTCGGTGGTCAGTGCGAGCACGATCATGGCCGGCGAGGCGCTGGTGGTGGTCTATGCCACCAAGCTGGAGCACCCCGGCTTCGCCGGTCCGTTTGCTGCCCTCATGGCCTTCGTCGCGGCGACGCTCGGCCTGGTGCTCCCACGTCGTCGGGGCAGTGCCGACCTGATGCGCCTCTCGGCGGTGACGATGATGGTCGGAGGGATCCTGGCCGTTGTCGCGTTCGCCATGCCTGCGAGCTTCGTGCCAGGAGTCGTCGGTTACATCGGACTCGGCATCATCAGTGCACCTGGGGCCCTGACCTATGTAGTAGCCGTGCGCGCGATTGCGCCCGCCCTACCCGCACCCGTCTTAGCGTTGGTCCAGGGCGCCCAGATGGGGGGGCAGGGGCTCGTTTCGGGACGGGCTGGTT
>JAJAYZ010000068.1 GCA_027118455.1 Actinomycetes bacterium | reverse complement strand
GGGGGGGGCTCGGCGCCCCGCCCCCCCCCCCCGGCTTCGCGGGGGGGGGGGGCCGCCGCGGGCCCCCCCCCCCCCCCCAACACCGCGACCCGGGGGCTTCGTGTTCTCCGCTGGACAGTTGAGCCTGTGGACAACCTGTGGGTAAGCCACGTCGCGCCGCTCCCGCCTCCTGACCCCCTCCTGACGTAGAGTGCGACCCATCGGCCACGGCCTCCGTGGCCCCGGAGCGGACCAGCCGTTCCGATGATGAGCAGGAGGACTCCACGATGGCCGAGAGCTACACCGGCGACGCCTACTGCGTGAAGTGCAAGGAAAAGCGCGATTTCACCGGCGAGGTGCATGAGACCAACGGCCGGCGGATGGCCAAGGGCATCTGCCCGGTCTGTGGCACCAAGCTGAACCGCATTCTCGGCAAGGCCTGACTCCTTAGGCCTGTCCTTCCCCGACTCTGCGACAAAGCGTCCTCCGGTCAGCCGGAGGACGCTTTGTGCATGCGGATCCTGCCCGCCCCTGTGAATCAAGCCCGCGCCCGGCGCAGTCGTGCCAACCTGCGGCTTTGCCAACCTCAGCTGTTGGGAGACCCGCGTGCGACCCATGCTCTGTCCAGGGCTCCGCTTGGCCTGGCGGTCCCCGGACACCGTTCAGTTCGGAATCGACGTGCCGCACCCACTCATCATCAGCGGCCTCCCGCCAATCGGCCGTCAACTTCTGGCAACGCTGAACGGCATCCGCACCGAACAGGAGATCGTCGCCCAGCTCGTCGCCGACGGGGCCGACGGGGCCGCTGTCGCTGGCACAGCCGCCGTGTTGAGGCGCCTGGCCGACCTCGGCGTCGTTGTCGACGGAGGTCAGTGGCCAGGGCGGCTGCCGCTCACCAGCGATCTTCGGGAACGCCTTGAGCCCGACATCAGAGCGACCAGTGCCCTGGAGCGTTGGCGCCGAGAGCCCGCTGCTCGCTGGGAGGCCCTGAGTCGGTGTCACATCACAGTCGCTGGTGTCAGCCGGCTCGGTGCCACCCTCGCACACTCGCTCGCTGCGGCTGGCGTTGCGCGCGTCGAGCTCGACGATCCGCGTCCGGTCACGCCAGCTGACGTGTCCCTCGGTGGCTTTGCCCCAACAGACGTTGGCGAGCGTCGCGCTGATCTTGTATTGGCTCACCAGGAGTCGGGCAGCAGGTCCAGGTCCAGCAGCATCGTCCGGCATCTGGTTGTCGTCACCGATGCGGTCGAGACTCACCCCCGATGCCGGGCATTGGCTGCCGCCGGAACCCCCCACCTGGTCGTGTCCTGCCATGAGTTGCTGGGGCGGGTCGGGCCCCTTGTCCAACCGGGCCAGTCTCCTTGCCAGTTCTGTCTCGAGCTCGCGCGGCGCGACGTCGATCGCGACTGGCCCGCAATCTGGCGGCAACAGGTCACTGACTCCACGCCAAGCGCCGACGGAGTGCTCATCGCGATCACCGCCCAAATAGCGGCGGCGCACGTGCTGGACTGGCTCACCGGAGGTCAACCGCCATCGGTCGGTGGCTTCGTCGAGGTGGCCGCTCCGCACGCCTCCACCACCCTTCGCCACCTCGTCCAACACCCAGAGTGCGGCTGCGCGTGGCCGGAGTCCGGCCCATCCCTGACAATGGCCAGGTGACCGACCTTCCCCGCCGCGCAGTGACCCGTAGTGCCAAGCTTGCCGCGCTCCCTTTGGGGTTCGCCGGAAGAACCGCCCTCGGGCTGGGTAAGCGCGTCGGGGGCAGGTCAGCCGAAGCAGTCGCCGCCGAGGTTCAGTTACGCACCGCTGAGCACATGTTCCGCGTCCTGGGCGAGCTGAAGGGCGGTGCGATGAAGGTGGGCCAGGCCATGTCCGTGTTCGAGGCAGCGATCCCTGAAGAGCTGGCTGCCCCCTACCGGGCTTCCTTGGCCAAGCTGCAGGACGCCGCACCGGCACTTCCAGCTGACCGCGTTCACACAGTCTTGGCCGATCAGATCGGCCCGCGCTGGCGCGCCCGGTTCCTGGAGTTCGACGACACCCACGCAGCTGCAGCGTCGATCGGGCAGGTGCACCGCGCCGTTTGGCGCGATGGGCGCCCGGTGGCTGTCAAGATTCAATACCCCGGTGCCGGCCAGGCGCTTCGGTCGGACCTCGCGCAGATCGGTCGGATGATGCGGATGATGGGGCCGCTGTCACCTGGCGTGGACATGGCACCACTCGTCGACGAGCTGCAGCGGAGGATGCACGAAGAGCTCGACTACCGACGTGAGGCTCGCTCTCAGCGAGCCTTCGGCAAAGCCTTCATCGAAGACGATGACTTCATGGTTCCCGAGGTTGTGTTCGCTTCTGACGAGGTACTGGTGACCGACTGGATCGACGGCACTCCCGTTCGCCAGATCATCGAGTCCGGCGCGCAGCCAGAACGCGACCGCGCCGGACTGCTACTCGCCCGACTGCTCTTCAGCGGGCCAGAACGCGCCCACCTGCTTCATGCAGACCCACACCCTGGGAACTTTCGGCTGCTCGACGACGGTCGACTGGCCATCCTCGACTTCGGCGCAGTGGACCGACTTCCCCGTGGCCTTCCGAGACCCATCGGTGTGCTGGCACGGCGCGCGATTGACGGAGATGCCGAAGGTGTCCTCAGCGGGCTCCGTCACGAAGGCTTCGTGCGCGACTCGGTCACCATCGACGCCGACGAGCTACTGAGCTATCTGGTTCCGCTGCTCGAACCTCTGCGCCATGAAGAGTTCTCCTTCGAACGCGCGTGGCTCCGCAGCGAGGCGTTGCGCTTGGCCGATCTGCGCAAAGTAACAACGGGAATGAAGCTCAACCTGCCCCCGTCCTACCTGCTCATCCACCGTGTGACGCTGGGAGTGATGGGGGTGCTGTGCCAGCTCGGAAGTACCGCGCCGTTCCGCGCTGAGTGCGAGCGGCTGCTTCCGGGGTTCGCCGACGCGACCTAGTCGCACGCCCGATGGGCCTCCCCCACATCCATGAAGGGGAGGAGCACCGTTGGGTGTTCCTCCCCTTCATCTGGGGGCCGTAAGCCGCCTCACATCAAGCTCGCGTGAGCCAGTGACGCCTGCAGCGCTGCCTCCCTTGCCACACACGCTGTGCGCTCGGCGCGCAGGCGAGCCCGACGGGCTACGACCATGCGTCGAACACGAACCAGCTGTTCGCCGTCGCGGAGCTCGTACTCATGTCGAGCACGAGCGAGATCTTCTTGCAGAAACATGATGGGTACTCCTTGGTGATGGGGTCGATGGTTTCGATGCTGCCGGTCAGGCAACGTCGGACTTGCGGGGTCGGCCGCGCGGACGCTTCCGCGGGACCACGACGCCGTGCTCGAAGAGCTCGCCGCCCCAGACTCCCCATGGCTCCGAACGCTCCGTTGCGCCCGCAAGGCACTCCTTCTGGAGGGGACATCCGCGGCACAGGGCCTTGGCGGTCTCCACTCCAGTTGGGGTGTCGGCGAACCAGAGCTCCGGGTCCTCCTCGTGGCAAGGAACGGACCACCGTGCGTCGGCGGCCCACTGCTCGTGAGCGGGGAGGACGGTGCCCGGAATGCCCGCGTCGAGCAGGTCCGAGATCGTCGGCATGACAGTCATTGCGGGTCACCTCCTGTGGTGGTGGTGGACAAGCGGTGGGTGGTAATGGACAAACAAAAGGGCCACGGATCCGAGGTCTTCGGTTCCGTGGCCTGGAGTGAGCCCAGTGTGAGTTTCTACTGAGGTGGACTCCAGGCGGGAGAACCATCAAAGACGCCAGTCGCGCCCTGAGCGCGCACGTCGGCCGCGGACACGAAGGTGGCCGCAGTTGACGGCGACACGTCACAGCGCGTCTTGTCGTAGAACATTGCTAGCCACCTCCTCATCTCACGGGCCGGGCGCGACCACTCGATCAGTGGTCAGACATCGCGTCGGCGTCCCGGGAAGGGTACGAGACCAGTAGCGGACCAGGCAAGTGATTTATTCCGGCGAGTCGCTCGACGAGGCTCGAAGGACGCCCAGGAGCGCTTCGCCGTACCGGTCGACCTTCACCTGGCCGATTCCTGGGATCTGCAGGAGGCCGGTGGCCGTTGTGGGCCGGTCCGCAGCGATCGCCGTCAACGTTGCATCGGTGAAGACGACGAAGGCTGGCACCGAGGCTGCGTCAGCGGTCTGCTTGCGCCACTCACGGAGCTGTTCGAACAGGACCAGATCGACGTGCACCTCGCAGTGCGAGCAATGACGCAGCTTGCGCTCGGCCGCAGTCGTCAATGCCCGACCACACCTGCGACATGACGCCGGGCGGGCCGTCCGCGAAGAACGACCAGAAGGGCGCGCCTCATCTGTTGTGAACCCAGTGTCGAGCGTTGCCAGGAAGGGCGAGGGTGCCCTGGTGCGGCGATCGCCAGGAGATCTACTGCGTCCGTAGGAGAAGGCGAGGTGGCTGCGCGCCCTGGTGATGCCGACGTAGAGCAGCCGGCGCTCTTCGGCCACCTGATCGGGCGTCGTGGCGTACGTGATGGGCATCATGCCCTCGGTGAGCCCGACCAAGAAGACCGCATCCCACTCGAGCCCCTTCGCCGCGTGCAACGAGGACAGCGTGACTCCGTCACTGGCCGGCGCGTGCTGGGTGTTGGCCCGGTGTTGCAGCTCTTCGACGAGGTCGCCGAGGTTGGCATCCTCGGCGCGAAGCTGAATCTGGCGGGCTACCTCGACGATGGCCGCCCACGACTCCCAGCGGTCGCGCGCCTTGCTCGGGCCGGGCGGCGGGGAGGGGCGGTAGCCGACCGAACCGAGAACTGCCCCAACCTGGTCCGCGAGGCCACCCGGCGTGGTGGTGCCATCGGCGTGTGCCGCACCGCGTAACAACGCGACTGCCTCGCGCACTTCCTTGCGGTCGAAGAAGCGCTCACCCCCACGAACCGTGTACGGCAGCTTCGCCTCCGTCAACGCCTCTTCGTACGCCGCGCTCTGGGCATTGATGCGGTAGAGGATCGCGACCTCGCGCTGTTCAACCCCGGAATCGACCAACGCCCTGATCCGCTGCACCACGGCAGTAACCTCAGCGGCCTCATCGGCGGCCACCACCCACTCTGGCTCAGACCCGCTTGGCCGCTGCGCCTTAAGGACGACACGGGCAGCCGGGTCGGTCGCTGGCGAGGAGGCAAGCAGCCGGTTGGCGGTGGCGACCACCTGAGGCGTGGACCGGTAGCTGCGTTCGAGACGAATCACCGCTGCAGTCGGGAACCGCTTGCGGAAGCCCAGAAGGTAGCTCGGCGTCGCGCCAGCAAACGAGTAAATCGTCTGGTTCGCGTCGCCAACGACGGTCAGGTCGTCACGATCGGCCAGCCAGAGGTCGAGGAGGCGTTGCTGGATGGGGCTGACGTCCTGGTACTCATCAACGAGCAGCGACCGGTACTGGTCGCGAACAGCCGTGGCCATCGCCGCGTCATCCTCGATCATTCCGGCGGTGAGGAGCAGGACGTCCTCGAAGTCGATGAACCCGCGATCGCGCTTCACCGTCTCGTAGCCCGCGTAGACACGAGCGACGACTTCGGCGTCTAGATCACTGACACCCCCACGCGCCTGCGAGCGACTGCGAGCGGGATAGCTCTCTGGCGTGACCTGCGAGACCTTGGCCCACTCGATCTCAGCTGCGATATCGCGGATCACCGTTCCGTCGGCGCGTACCCGCAGCCGAGAAGCGGCCTCACTGATCAACGGGGCCTTGGCTGGGAGAATGTTGGGCGAGGCTCCTCCGACAACCGACGGCCAGAAGTACCGCAGCTGCCGAAGCGCAGCCGCGTGGAAGGTGCGCGCTTGCACTCCATCGACGCCCAGAGTGCGAAGTCGCCCGCGAAGCTCTCCGGCTGCCCGGGCGGTGAACGTGAGGGCCAATACCTCGCGAGGGTCCACCTGGTCGCTGGCGACGAGCGCCGCGATCCGGTGGGTCAACGCCCGGGTCTTGCCCGTGCCGGCGCCAGCCAGGACACAGACCGGGCCCCTGGGCGCCGTCGCCACCGAGTGCTGCTCGGGATCGAGCGCGCCAAGGATGTCGGCAAGCGAGGCGGCGGTCACTCAGGCATCCTGACACCTATGACTGACACGACTGACACGGCACCCGAGCGGGCTCAGCTCGTCGTATACACCACCTCGTGGTGCGGCCCCTGCACGCGGCTCAAGAACCGTCTGACCGAGCGGGGCATTACCTTCGACGAGGTCGACGTCGAAGCGAATCCCGACGCCGCCGACTGGGTGGCCGAGGCCAACGGCGGCTCGTGGATGGTGCCCACCGTCCGCCTACCGGACGGAACGGCGATGGTGAACCCCGCCGTAGCCGCGGTCGTCGAGCGCCTGGCCGCGCTGACGATCTAGCACCGGCCCGCCTTCCTGGCTAACGCCAGCCAGGATCGTCGGGCAGATGGCCCCCGAACCAGCCGTTGATCAACCATCGGGAGATCGAGATCAGTCCGGGGACCGCAACCTCACCTGAAGCCAACGACTCAGCAAGCTCTTCGCGCGAGAACCATCGCACTTCTGCGAGCTCGATGCCGTCCGGACGAGGGTCTGGCGACCCGGCGGCCGCCGCTGTGGCCGCAATCATCAGCGATGACGGAAAGGGCCAGGGCTGGGTGGCCCGCAGTCGAACATCGTCGACCAGGATTCCCGCCTCCTCAGCTACCTCACGCTGCGTCGCCTGCTCGGCGGTCTCCCCCGGCTCGACGAAACCAGCCAGCGTCGAGAACCGCCCAGCCGGCCACTCATCTTGGCGACCGAGCAGTGCCCGGTCGGCAGCGTCGGTGACCAAGACGATGACAGCGGGGTCGACGCGCGGAAAGTGTGTCGAGCCGTCGTCAGGGCAGCGCCGTTCAGCCCCGGCTGCGCTCACCTCCGTCGGACCACCACAGCGGGGGCAGTGCCCGTGGGTGGCGTGCCACTGCGCCAAGGCAACCGCATGGCAGAGCCACCCCGACTCGGTCGCGCTCGCTGTGGCCGCCAACTCGCGAAGACCTTTCGACCGCTCCACCTCCACTCCGACGGGAAGGTGAACGGCGAATCGAACGCAGTCAGCTGGGTCGACGCCAAGCAGGTACCGCTCACCGGCCGGTACCTGATCGGTGGGGCACCAGAGCGGTGCACCAGTGCCGGGGTCGACCTGCACCTCGCCCCCGGCAACAACCAATGTTCGAGTCTCAGGGTGGGTCCACATTCGGTGCAGCAGCGCCTCATCACGCCGGGACTCAACGGCGCGATGGTGAGCTGCTCCAGCGAAGGCCATTCTGCGCTCTGGGCTCGTCACAGTTGCCGAGCCTAGGCGGTCGAACCGCTCCACCACTCGGCAAGCGCTGGGCGATCTGGCAGATCGACGGGACGCTCGACTCGCCCGGAGGACACGTGGTAGAAGGTGGCCACTACCTGATCGACGGGGATCTGATGCAGCTCGGCCCACGCAATTCGGTAGAGGGCGAGTTGGAGCGGGTCGGCCGCGTGCCGCCCGGTCTTCCAGTCAACCACCTCATACCGGGTGCCAACAGGGAGCTCTGGATCGTTCGGATCGACCCCATACACCGCATCGATCCGTCCAACGACGATCTGCTCACCCAGCACCAGATGGAAAGGCGCTTCGACCGCCACCGGCTCGCGATCGGCATAAGGCCCGGCGAGGAAGGCCTCCTGCAGCGACTTGAGGTCGTCGTCCGGGGCGGCTTCACCCTCAGGAACCAGACCGTCGACGTCGATGAGGGGAACCTGGCCGAAGCGGGCCTCGACCCACTGGTGAAAGCGCGTCCCACGATGGGCGGCTGCCGCCGGTGGCCTTGGCATGGGGCGTTGGAGCCGACGAGCAGCAGCCTCGGGCTCTCGAAGGAGCTCAACGGCCCAGGACGCCGACAGCGACGATGGAAGCTCGACCACCTGGACGCTCTGGCGCTCGGCCTCAGCGATGAGCGCAGCGATGTCAGCGTCCCAGGACGCAACGCGTTCACGACTGTCGGCGTCGTCGAGTGCACCGTCGTCCAACGCCGGTGCCTGCAGCGCGCCGAACACCTCAAAGGCTGCGGCCTCGCGGGCAGCAGCCACCTCAGGATTGCCCACCGGTGGCCAGGGCACCGAGATCGACTCGGTGAGCGCAGGGTTGCCGACATCGACCACCTCCGACTGCCAGTGCAGAACCGTGCCACCACCGGCTGCACACACGTTGGCCAGCGCCTGAAGGTACGGACTGACGTCGCGAGGGGTCGCCTGCGTGTAACCCCATCGGTGTCCGGTCACCACCAGGCGCTCGGCCGCCCTGGTCATCGCCACGTAGGCCAGGCGTCGGTCTTCACCGCGCTCACGCTCGGCAACGTCGGCCTTGAAGGCAGCGACGCCCTTGTTACCCGTCCACGTGGCAACGACAGGGAAGTCAGCGGCATCACCACGCAAGGGGTATGGGAGCAGCGCAGGAGATGTCAAGGGGGTAGAGCGCGACTGTGCGCTGGGGAAGACGCCGTCGACAACCTGCGGGACGTAGACACTGTGCCATTCCAGGCCCTTTGCTTTGTGCACGGTCAGGAGCGCCACACCGTCGCCGCCGCTCGGCGCCGGCACAGCCAGCGACGAGCCATAGCGTCGAACCAGCGCCAGATACGACAAGAAGGCACCGACGCCCGGACCACCGCCCGACGCGGTGAAGCCACGCGCCTGCTCGAGCAGGGCATCAAGGTGATCGGCGGCAACACCGTGTGTGGCCAACTCGATGTCGAGGCCAGTCACCGAGATGACTCGCGCGATCGCGACATCAGGTGGCTGGTGAATCACGGCCCGAAGCTGCCGGAGTTCCTCGGCCAGTTCGGCGAAGCGCTCCCGAGCAGCCGTTGAGAAGGGGCCTGGCCCCGCGTCTTCCAACGCCTCGATCAGTGAAACAGTCTCAGCAGGGTCGATACCGGCCACCGCCTCACGGAGCTGGGCAGCCACCGTCTCGTCGCGCTCCTGCTTGGCGCCACCACGCGCCCCCACGTGTGGGGACGCCGCGAGCTCGCGGGCCCGAGCACCGAGCTGCGCGAGGTCAGCTGGGCCGATCCGCCAGCGGGGGCCACCCAGCAACCGGACCAGGCTCGGGTTGGTGGTGGGGTCGTAGAGCACTTCGAGGGTGGAGACCACCTCGACGATCTCGGGCAGCTCAAGCAGCCCGCGCAGGCCAACAACGTCGACCGGGACTCCCCTCTCGGTCAAGCCGGAGATGACTGCGGGAAAGACCTTCGACTCACGGCACAGGATCGCAATGTCCGATGCCGCACGGCCTTCAGCAACCTCTGCTGCGACAGCGTCACAGACGACCTCGATCTCTTCCGCAGCGGTGCGGTACAGCCCGATCGTGACGTCACCCCTGTCAGCCTTAGCCGGTTGTGGGCGCAGCTCAGCCACCTCGGGGAACTGCCAACGCAGTGGCTCGGCCACCGCGTTGGCGGCTCTCAGGATCGCGCCACCGGAACGGTTGTTTTGACCGAGAGCAAAGATCGGCGCCGGTTCTGGGTCACCGAAGTCGCTGTCGAAGGTCAAGATATTGCGCACCGACGCACCGCGCCATCCGTAAATCGATTGGAACGGGTCACCAACAGCCATCACCGGGTGACCGGCACCAAAGAGAGCAACCAAGAGACGCTGTTGCGCCATCGACGTGTCTTGGTACTCGTCAAGAAGTACTGTTCCGAAACGCTCTCGCTCACCACGGGCCACCTCGCTCACCGTCTCGGCCAAGATGGCAGCCGAAGCCATCTGGTCGCCGAAGTCGACCCGCTCGCGCTGGGCCTTCACGCGGCGAAACTCCGCAACCAGGGGAGCGAGCTCGAGCCGAGCATGGGCAGTCGTGCGCGCCTTCGCCGGGTCGGCAGTGAGCTTGCCGTCGAGCTCTTCGACGGCGTCGAGCTCTTCGATCAGCGCGGTGTCGTGCGCCATCACCGTCGAGAGGTCGACCAGGTGGTCGTTGAGCTCGCCGTCGAGGGTCAACACCCGCTCGGTGAGGGCGGTCAGCCGAAGACCGAGCGCGGGGAACGGTCCCGGCGCTCGGCGCACCACACTCTCGGCCAGTTGGATGCGTTGGGCGTCGGTCAGAAGTTGCGCTGCCGGCTCATAACCAGCCCACAACCCGTACTCACGGAGCAGCGCCGCAGCGTAGGAGTGGTAAGTGCTGACCGTTGGCTCACCGTCAGCAGGCGAACCGCCAGGGCTCTCAAGAAGTCGGAGCGCTTTGCGTACCCGCGTACTGAGCTCAGCCGCTGCCTTGTTGGTGAAGGTCAGCCCCAGCACCTGGTCGGGGGTGACCTCACCGTGTGAGACCAGCCAAATCACCCTGGCACTCATCAGCGCGGTCTTCCCTGATCCCGCCCCGGCTATGACGACTGCCGGCGCATGCGGTGCGGCAATCGCATCAAGCTGCTCGTCGGTGAAGGGAATGCCGAAGAGGTCGCAGATCCCCTGCCGGGTCAGCCCGGCGGCCGGCACGCTCATGGGATCACCTCACGACCGGCGGGTTGCGCCGGGCACGTCAACGTGAAGGGGCAGTAGGAGCAGGCCGTCCCCGGAGTGGCCGGGTACTGACCGGAGGTGATGGTGGACACCGCATGGACCAGTGCTTCGTCGAGCGCTTGGTCAGCTTCTTCGGTGGCGTCCTGACGCTGCACTTTGGGGGCGGGGTCACGGGTGCCGGCTGGGATTCGCAGCTGGACAAGCTCGGCCGCCCCCACCGGTTCGGTCACCCCCTCAGCCGCAGACACCAGACGTCGATACGTCGCCAGCTGCAGGTTCGTGGCGACCTCGCGCTGGGAGAGGGCGTTGGCCATCGTCTTGAGGTCAACGACGACGAGGTAGCCCGCTTCGTCGCGCTCAAGTCGGTCGAGCCGGCCGCTGAGGTGCAGCTCGCTCCCGGCGACGCGAAAACTCGTCGTGAACTGCTCTTCCGTTGAGACGACCCTTCGATCCCGTGACTCGTTGTGCCACCGCAGGAACCGATCGATGGCAGCCACCGCCTGCACGTGCTCCTGGTCTGACTCCCATACCGCGGGATACTGGAGCTGTCCCCACACGTCGTCGAGAGCAGCAGTTAAGGCGCTGAGTTCAGCGGGCAGTTGACCCCGCACCACAGCGTCGGCCAAGGCGTGGATGACGCCACCAAACCCCGCAGCTGTCCCCCGGCCCGACTCGGCGTTGACCCGCCGGCTGAGGTACCACTGGAGCGGGCAGAGGACCAATGCCTCCACTTCAGAGCCGGAAAGGAACAGGGCTCGGTCGAGCGACGACGAGTCATCGCGTCCGTCGTCGGACGAGGTTCGCCGCCCCCACCACTCACGCGGGTGCGCTTTCGGAGCCAGCGGCGACTCGGGTGGCCCGGCCGCCGCCAGCTGCGCCAGTCGAGATGCGGCAGCGGAGCGAAGCGGGGCGCGAGCATCAGGGTCGGAGGCGACGGACCGAAGGTCAGCGATGACACCGGCGAACGTCAAGGGATGCTGAACGCCGGCCCGGTCGTGGCGTGGTTCGACCTCGAGGTCGTCGAGGAACGGTGAAGGGCGCAGGCCCTCGTCGGTCGGGGCTTCCACCGCGGTACACACCAGTCGTCTGCGTGCGCGGGTCACCGCGACATAAAAGAGTCGCCGCTCTTCGCGTCTGGCCTCTGCAAGGGTCAGCGGTTCGCGGATCCCGTCGGGACCGAGGAGGTCGGGCTCCAGGAGTGATCCCCTGCGCCGGAGATCTGGCCAGACGTCAGCCTGCACACCAGCAACCACGACGACGTCCCACTCCAGGCCCTTGCTCCGGTGAGCGGTCATCACCCGGACGCCGTCTCCGTCGACGCCGGCGTCAGCCAACGGCGCCCCCGGGATCTCCTGTGCGTCGATCTCGGGGATGAAGGTGGCCAGATCTCCCTGTGGCGAGCGCTCGTTGCTGCGGCAGGCGAGGTCGAAGGCGATGACGAGCGCATCCAGCGTGCGGTTTGCCGCCGCAGCCTCAGGCGAGGTGCCGTCCGCAGCCATGGTCAGTCGGTCTTCCCACGCCGAGCCGGCCCACACCGACCACAACAGCTCGTGGGCTGACTGTCCGGCAGCTGCACCGCGTCGCACCCTAGCCAGCGTCTCCGCTAGCGCCAGGACGCGTCTCGTGAGCGCGTCAGGCAGCCCAGCCAGCAGATGGGGGTCGAGAAGCGCGGCAAGGATCAGAACCCCCGAAGGGGGTGGGTCGACGTCGACGCGTTGACGGTGGGCCTCACGCATAGCCCGGCCCAGCCGACGCACCTCAGAGGGCGAGGCGCCTACCAACGGGGCAAAGAGCAGAGCTTCCGCCTGGTCAGGCGTCAGCGACTCTGGGTGTGCGGCGTAGCGGAGGATGCTGAGCAGTGGCGCCAGGGCCAGATGGTCGCGCAACGGCAGCTCGTCGGCGGCCACCTCTACCGGAACCCCGGCGGTGTCGAGGGCTCGAGCTAGCACGGGGATGTCCGTCAGACCTGAGCGAACGAGGACAGACATCTGCCGCCACGGGGTGCCCCGCTGCAAGTGCTCCCTACGCAAGATCTCGGCGATGGCAGCCGCTTCTCGCTCGACGGTGGGAAAGAGCCGAACCTCAACCTCGCCAGCCGGGTGCTCAGCTGGTGACTCGAGGGACCGGTGTTCTCGGAGCGCACTGACGGGCAGGCTTCCGGCTGCCCCCAGGAGCGCAGCCACCCGACGGGAGGCGTCCAGGATGTGCGTCGAGCAACGCCGTGACGTTCGAAGCGTCATGATCTGGCCCGGCCGAGACCGCCCGGTGGGGAACCGCTCGGCGAACTGAGTGATCCCCCGGACGTCGGCTCCTCGAAAGGCATAGATCGCTTGGTCGGGGTCTCCGACCACGACGAGGTCGCGCCCATCGCCACCGATCGCCTGGAGCAACCGTTCTTGGGCCGGGTCGGTGTCTTGGTACTCGTCGACGACCACCAGGTCGTATCGGGCACGGAGAGCCGCACGGCCATCTGGGGACTCGGCGTAGGCGACGGCCCTGGCGACGAGCTCGGAGTAGTCCAGCAGACCGCGGGAGTCGATGACGTCGAGGTACTCGACCATGAACTGCGCGAGCGCCGCCCAGTCCGGACGGCCTTCGGCGAACCTGGCAATGTCGTCGGCCTCAAGACCGACCGACCGCGCCGACGCCAAGAACGTGCGGACCTGCTCGGTGAACCCTCTGGTGCGGAGCGCCGCGTCGAGAGACTCCGGCCAGGCGACTGTGCCGACCTCGCGATCATGGGCAAGCAGCTCGCGGACAACTACCTCTTGCTCAGGCCCGGAGAGCAGTCGCACGCTTCGCCCCAGGTCGTCAGGAACCAACAGCTCGCCGACGAGCGAGAAGCCGAACCCGTGGAAGGTCCAGGCGAGTGGAGCGGCGACGGTGCGCTGCAGGCGTCTGGCGATCCGGGTGCGAAGCTCGCCAGCAGCCCGCCGGCTGAAGGTCAAGGTCAAGATGCGTTCGGGATCGGTACCGGCGTCGACGCGCGCGGTGATGGCCTCGACCAGCGTCGTGGTCTTGCCGGTTCCCGGCCCGGCCAGCACCAGGGTTGGCCCATGACCGGCCGTCGCCACGTGCTCGACCACCGCGCGTTGATGCTCGTCGAGCACGACGGGAGAGGGGGTCACGGGACCATCCCACCATCGAGGTCTGACAGAGCCGCGTTCGCTGGGCGACGACGAGCGACAGGGTAAGTCACGGTCGCCAGCGTGCGGTCTGCATATCGACCCGTTCCCTTGAGAACTGAACGCCCTCGGCCTTCAGTTTGCTGACCTGCTCCTCCCGATGAAGGTCGGCGCAGGAGCCGTCATTTCGCAGCACCCGCCACCACCGAACACCCGATCCGAACCGCGCCATGGCCTGACCCACCTGGCGCGCGCCGCCGCGACCCAGAACTGAGGCGATGTCGGAGTAGGCCATCACGCGTCCAGTAGGAATGGTCGCCACCAGGTCGAGCACGTCCTCGGCGAAGGGGGTCGGCAGAGCTTCGTGAGCCACCTGCGCACCTTAGGCGGCGCTTGGGCGCCGGTGTGGCACGATCACCGCGTGGCCGACACCCCGGACGGCCCGGCGGCAGGTCTGTTCGCAGGCCGGCCCATGGGCGCATCAAGCACCCGCGCCGTTGTGCCGGCACCCCCCGCCCACGTCGTCGAGCCGGAGCAGCCACGCCGAATCCACCGACCCAACGATGCGCTACGCCTCGGCGGTTGGGCCGCGTTCTCGGCGCTGCTTCTACTGGTCGGCGACGTCGCGCTCGGAACGACATCTGGGCTCGAGGAAGATCTCGCAACGGCGATCACCACTTTGCCCGACCTGATCCTCACGGTCCTGGCTCTCGCCAGCAATCTGCTGCTCTTCCTGCTGCCGCCACTGATCCTGGCCGACTTGGCCATCCGTCGCCGGTGGCGCACCATCTCGGTCGCGACGGCTGCAAGCGTCACGGCCTGGCTGATCGCCTACGCGTTCTCGGTGCTTGGACCTGAGTTCATCTCGCCAACCCTGCTCGATGCCCTGACGACGTCCAGCTCGCGCGGTTCGCGCACGCCGATTGCCTTTCCGCTTCTGACAGCGGTGGTGGCGCTCGCGTCGGTCGACGGACTCCGTGGACGTCCACGGCTGGCCGTCGGAGTCTGGGGATCGCTGATCGGGTTCACCATCTTGTTGCTCTTCGACCAGTCGGCAACCCCGCTGGCTCTGGCGCTCAGCGCGAGCGGGGGGCGGACCGTCGGGCTCGCGTTCCGCTATGGATTCGGCACCGTCAACCCTCGCCCCAACGGTGCGGAGATTGCCCAGGCACTGGCGACGGTCGCCGTTCCGCTGGCCTATCTGAAGTGGGAGGGCGAGAGCGACGACGAGCGTCGCTACCTGGGCGCAGCTCTGGACGGTCGGGCTCTCGATGTACGGGTCATCGACCGTGATCGACGCTCGGCTGGGCTGATCTACCAGATCTACCGCAGGATGCGGGTGCAAGGGGTGGTGGAGCGCCCCCCGACGTGGTCGGTTCGTCGGGCCGTTGATCAGGCGGCCCTGCCTGTTCTGGCCGCGCGGCGCCAAGACGTGCGCACGCCCGACCTCATCGCGGCAGCCTCAGTCACGTCCGACTCTGCCGTCCTCGCCTTCGAAGAGGTGCCAGGACTGCGCACATTTGCTTCGATCGACCCTGCCGAGCTGACCGATGCGGCACTCGCCGATCTCTGGGAGCAGGTTCGTGCACTGCACCGGGCCGGTATCGCGCACGAGGAACTCCACGCGGGGAACATCGCCATCGACGCTGAGAGTCGGGTGTGGCTGCTGGGCCTCGAGTACGGTGAGATCGCCGCCGACCAGCTAACACTGCGCATCGACGACGGCGAGCTGTTGGTCACCACCGCCCTCATCGTCGGAGCTGACCGAGCCGTCTGGGGTGCACTTCAGGAACTCACGGCACAGCGGCTCGGTGAGGCGTTGCCACTGCTGCAGACGATCGCACTGAGCCGAACGAACCGCAAAGCTGTCAAGGGAAACCGCCAGGTGCTGGACGACCTTCGCGGTGCCGTCGTTTCGGCATTCCCGTCGGCACCCACCGAGCCGGTACGTCTCGAGCGCATGCGCCCCCGCACACTCTTCGCGTTCTTTGCGTCGGGCATTGCCGTTTACATCCTGCTGGGGCAGCTCGCGTCGGTGAACCTGGTGTCGATCGTCACCGAGGCCGACCCAGGGTGGGCAGCGGCGGCCATGGCGATGTCCATCCTCACCTACGTCGCGGCCAGCATCGTGATCGCCAGCTTGGCCCCGGTAGCGCTGAGGTGGATCAGGACCTTCCTCATCCAGTGGGCTGCGACCTTCGTGTCGCTGATCGCGCCGGCCGCGGTCGGCAACATCGGAACCAACAGCCGCTACCTCCAGCAAGCGGGTGCCACACCAGCGGTTGCGATCGCCAGCGTCGGTGCAACACAGCTCTTCGTCTTCTCCTCCTACCTGATCTTGGTGATCGTCTTCGGTGTGATGACCGGCAAGCAGCAGGGCCCCGACCTCCTCCCGGACAAGACCGTTCTGCTGGTCGTCGCCGGCACGATCGCTGTCGCCACTGTGCTGCTCGCTTTCGGGGTCACCCGACGCGCCATCAGCTCTCACGTCACCCCCCTTCTGATGACCACCTGGCCGAGGCTCTTGGAGTCCGCGCGCCAACCCCGACGGATCGCCATGGGAATCGGCGGCGCTTTGATGCTGAACCTCTCCTACGCGGCGGCCCTGTACGCAGCCGTGTCCGCCTACGGCGGAGAACTCGCGTTCGCGACCGTCGGCGTCGTCTACCTGGCGGCAGGTGCGGTCGGATCTGCGGCGCCGACTCCGGGCGGGATCGGAGCGGTCGAGGCCGCGCTCGCCGCGGGGCTGAGCGCCGCTGGCCTCGACGGCAGCACCGCCGTCCAGTCGGCCCTGCTCTTCCGGGGGGTCACCTTCTGGATCCCGATGCTGCCCGGCTGGTTCAGTTTCCGCTACCTGCAGCGACAGGGCGCCCTCTAGCTCCCACTCGGAAAGCCAACGTCGCCCTCGTACTTTGCGTACCCCCCAGCACGCGTTCGCAACACGCAGAACTCGTTGCCCTCGGGGTCTGCCAGCACGACCCACGACTCGTCGCCCTTCTGGCCGATCGCGACTCCGGAGGCGCCCAGCGACTCAAGTCGGGCGACTTCGGCGTCGCGATCGTGCGGACGCAGGTCCAGGTGGAGGCGGTTCTTCACCTGCTTAGCGTCAGGGACCCGGAGGAAGAGCAGGTCAGGGATGGCACCGTCTCCATCACTTGACGCAGAAATGGCAATCTCGTGCTCGTCGGCGAACACCACCTGCCACCCGAGCGCTTGCGACCAGAACTCGGCCAACACCTGAGGATCGGAGCAGTCGATCGTGAGGCAGTCGATTTGCAGAGTCATCCGCACATCATGAACGACCGCGCTCTCGCTCGGTAGTCTAGGGGCAATCAGTAAGTGGGCTTGCTCGGCTCGATCTGGTTGACCCATGCCACCACGCCACCACCGACGTGTTGGGCGTTGGCGAACCCAGCGCCCTTGACGACCGCGAGCACCTCAGCTGAGCGACCACCGACCTTGCAGTAGATGACAACCGGCTTGTCGTGCGGCAGTGACTGCAGGGCATCCCCCAGCAAGAACTCGTTCTTCGGGATCAGCACGGAACCGTCAATGGAGACGATCTCTCGCTCGGCGGGCTCGCGCACGTCGATCAGCAGAAAGTCCGTCCCGCCACGCTTGCGCTCCTCGAGCATTCCTTCGAGGTCGCGCACGCTGATCGTCGACTCGCGGGCGGCGTCGGCCGCCTCTTGCGAGATCGTGCCGCAAAACGCCTCGTAGTCGATCAGCTCGGTGACGGTGGGGTTCTCGCCGCACACCGCGCAGTTCGGGTCTTTGCGGATGCGCACCTTGCGCACCTGAGCCTCAAGGGCGTCGTAGATGACGAGCTGGCCGATGAGGTTGTCACCTATGCCGGTGATCAGCTTGATGGCCTCGTTCGCCTGGAACGTTCCGATCGTGCCGGCCATCACGCCGAGGACGCCGCCCTCTGCGCACGAGGGGACCATGCCGGGCGGTGGCGGCTCGGGGTAAAGGCACCGGTAGCAGGGGCCGTGCTCGGCCCAGAAGACGCTGGCCTGCCCGTCGAAGCGGTAGATCGAGCCCCACACATACGGCTTGCCGAGCAGCACTGCGGCGTCATTGACGAGGTAGCGCGTTGCGAAGTTGTCGGTGCCGTCGACGATGAGGTCGTACTGGCTGAAGATCTGCATCACGTTGGTCGAGTCGAGCCGCTCTTCATGCACCTGAACCGTGAGGAACGGGTTGATCTCCTTGATCGAGTCACGGGCCGACTCTGCCTTGCTCCGCCCGACGTCGCTCTGCCCGTGGATGATCTGGCGCTGGAGGTTGGACTCGTCGACGACATCGAACTCGACGATCCCGATCGTGCCGACGCCAGCCGCAGCAAGGTAGACCAGCACCGGCGAACCAAGCCCGCCGGCACCGATCGCCAGCACCCGGGCGTTCTTCAGTCGTTTCTGCCCGGCCATCGCCACCTCAGGGATGATGATGTGGCGCGAGTAGCGCTTGACCTCGTCGACCGAAAGGTCTACCGAAGGCTCGACAAGCGGGGGCAGGCTGGTCACGGTCACTCCCAGGCAGATGCAGAAACAGCGGTTCTTCGGCACAACTGTGCCTGACCTGCTCGCATTCCGAGAGCGATGTCCACTATGTGGACCTCGTCCTCAGTTTGTGGGACGCCGACATGCTTCCTAGGGTTCGTGTCGCACCCCGCACCAACTTGCCCGCACGTCTCCCGCAGAGAGCGAGCCCCCCGTGATCACCGTCGGCGACCACTTCCCGAGCTTCGAGGTGAATGCTTGCGTCTCCACCGAGGCCGGCAAAGAGTTCGCCACGATCGATCACAAGACGCACGAGGGCAAGTGGCGCATCGTCTTCTTCTGGCCGATGGACTTCACCTCCGTCTGCCCCACCGAGCTCGTCGCCTTCGGCGCGCTCGAATCCGCCTTCGTCGAGCGGGGCACCCAGGTGCTGGGCGCCTCGATCGACACCGAATACGTCCACCTGGCCTGGCGCCAGAGCCGCGCCGACCTGGCCGACCTACCCTTCCCCCTGCTCGCCGACACCAAGCGTGAACTGAGCGTGGCCTGCGGCGCCCTCGCTGAGGATGGCACCGCTCACCGGGCGACCTTCATCATCGACCCCGACAACGTGGTGCAGTTCGCGATGGTCACGTCCGGAGACGTCGGCCGCAACGTCGGCGAAGTGCTGCGAGTGCTCGACGCGTTGCAGACCGGCGAGTCAACGCCATGCGGATGGGCCCCGGGCGACGCGACCCTGTAGCTCAAAGGGACTGGATTGGGCCGACCAGACGGCAGCCGGTTATCGAGCTTTGGGATTCAGAAGTTGGTACACCACGTGGTCTTGGCCACGGCCGGTAATCCCCGAGGAATTTCGGGGCGAGCCCAAAGCGCAGAAAGCCATTCCGTTCCAGTACGCGTTGTGACGCGACGTTGTTGGCCAGAGTCTCTGCCTGGATCCGGTGCAGTCCCAGCTCAAGGAAAGCAGCGGACCTGATGGCGTCGACAGCACCGGTGGCCAACCCGCGTCCGTTGTCGCCTTCGTTCACCCAATAACTGACGCGCCCGAGAGCAACGGGCCTCGCACGATGCCGTTGAGGGTGATGCGCCCGACCACTTAGCCCCCTTCGTCAAGGATCACCTGCGGGAGCATCGCACCACGCTCGTACTGGGAGAGCGGCTCCCGCACAACGGCACGTTGACCAGCCACCGTGAAGTAACTCGCATCGCGAATCGGATCCCAAGGAGCCAGGAAACCTCGATTGATCTGCAGCAGGCTCGCGAGGGCATCAGCGTCATCAACGGTGACGAGCCTCGTGCGGATCACCGGTCCATCATTCACTCGTGCCTGGGCTCCAACCGCGAACTTGCCAACGAAAAGGATGGAGGAGGACCCCCCTGCTCCGAGGGGGGACGCAGAGCAGGGGGGCCGTCTCAGGGGCTTTCACCCATCTGGCAGACAACCAGAGATCGCTACCGCTCGGGGCACCTTTGGCACAACTTTTCACCGCAGATTCAGATCTGCGCAGATCAGTCGCCCTGACGACCCCAGTGCCGCTGCACCCGCTCCCACGAACGACGCGCGTAACGCTCGAAGACCGGATCACCTTTGCGCGCCATCGCCCACAGCGTCCACGTCACGCCGGTGACCCAGGCCCACGACGCGGTTGCCTCAACGGCGACGCCGGCATCGGCTCCGTAGGCGCGTACCAGACGCTGGAGACCTCGCGGGTCGAGCTCGGCCTCCCAGGCCACCTGGCCCAACTCGCGGGCGGGGTCAGCCGCGGCGGCGTACTCGAAGTCGATGAGCCTTAGCCCGCGTGGCGTGGCCAACAGGTTGGCCACCACGTCGAGGTGCGCTGGCACGTGACCGCCGGACGCCTTCTCCAGCTCAGTCTCGCAAGCATCCGCACGCGCCGCGTCGACCTTCAGAGCGGTCGGCAGCGCATCTGGGGCGATGCCAGCGAGGTAGGCAACCCGTGCGGGACCAAGTGGTGCCTCAGTCAACGTCACATCGCTCTGGTGCCACCGACGGAGCAGGTCGGCCAGCTCGTCCAGCACTGTCGGACGACTCAGCTCCACTGCGCTGACGTGTTGTCCTTGCAGGTGCTCGACGACGAGCCACCCTTCCGGTGCGGCGATGACTGTCGGCCCAACGCCGGCCACGGCGGCTGCCCCCGCAGCTTGGACGTCGCAATCGGAGGCCTCACACACCACGAGGGCGGGTCCATGGACCGGACTCATCAACCAGGCGCCACCGGTGAGACCAGCGAGCCGCGACCACGTCGAGCCAGCAGCACCGGGTATCGCCGCCGCGACGTCGTCGGGAACTTCCGCGTCCGTCACCGCGACGCGGTCCGCCGCGACTCGGCGAGCAGGGGCCGCACGAAGCGCGCCACCAGGGCCGGGTCTTCCATCTGCGCCACGTGTCCTGCCTTGGGGAGCGTGACGATCTGTGCGTGGGGCATGTGCTGCGCTGCTCGTCGGCTGCGCCGCGGGTCGACAAGTCGATCACGGCCGCCGTAGATCACCAGCGTCGGACACGTGACCTGGGACGCGGTGGCCCAGAGACCACCCGCCCCCGGATCGATGAACGCGCGCAGGAGGCCACGAGCGGCTCCCGACAGCGCCTCACCGGCATGCGGAAGCGCCAGCCTCCGCTGCACCTCGGCAACGGCCTCGGCCCTGCGCTCTGGGGTGAAGGCGGTGGCGTCCCCGTAGTTGAGGGCGACCATGCCCTGTACCTGGCGGTTTGCCGGCACCTGAGCCATCCGGGCGAGCAGCTGCCGCCCGAGCCCAGGGACGGCAACGACGGGGACGCCCATGGTGTCGCGCCGCGGCCGAAGGTCGGGGAGTGCTGGCGAGATCAGCGTCAGCGTTGCCACCAAGTCGGGCCGAGCAGCAGCGACCAACACTGCAATCGCCCCACCCATCGAGTTGCCGAACAGGTGAATACGCTCACCGCGCTCGGCGTAAAGGTCTTCGAACAACGTCGACAGGATCTCCGCATCGGCGGTGAGCGAGTAGTCGGCGTCCGGCGGAGGCGCCGACCAGCCGAACCCAGGAAGGTCGGGAGCCCACCCCTCGACATCGTCGACCATCTCGGCCATCAGGTCGGTCCAGTTGGTGGCCTGACCACCGAGGCCGTGGATCATCAAGGCCCGTGGACGCCGCTGATCCGGCTGAGCACCTGCCGAAGAGCGCACGAAAAGCGCACGACCGGCCACCGATCGCTGCGCTCCCGGCCAGTGCGGGGTGCTCACGCCGGATGAAGCAGAGACTCGAGCCTGCGGTTGAGCGAGTCCAGTGTCGCGCGGATGACCGCCTGACGAACGTCCTCGCGGACAACCGACACACCGGTGAGTCGCTCCGACCCCAGCTTGGTCAGCATGGACACCACCACGACGACGGCACGGTCAGGACCGAGCTGGTTGATCTCGAGCTGCTCGAGTTCGAAGCGGGCAGCCGTACCGATTACCTCTTCCAGGGCGCGGAGTGTTGCGGTGGCCACCGACCGGTGGACACTGGACGGCGTCGCCGCCGCCGATGACTCACCGAGGTAGGCCTCGCCCAGCCAGCTGAGCGACACCGAGGTGGTGACGCCGAGGCCGGCCGAGACCAGCTGCATGCGCTGAATCAGGATCCGTGGCGGTCTGGTCGACTCGATGAGTTCTGGCGTCAGGTTGTGGTCGATCTCAGGGGGCAGCTCGGCGCTGCGGTACTCGGGCACGGCGGTCAGCATCGGACGGTATGGCTCGTTGCCCTCTGGCGCTGGTTCTGAAGGTGTGCCGGCAGAAGGCGGCGGCGCCCCCGGGGACGGTGGTGCTACTGGCGTGCTGGTCGCAGTCGCAGCCGCGGTCGTAGCCGTAGCCGCCATCGGCACCGACTCCTCGACCACCTGGACGCGTCCGGCGTCGACGGCAAGCCCGAACTGCTCGCGCAGGACGCGGTTGACGCTGGTGGCGACGGCGATCTCGTCAGCCCCAGGGGCCAACTGCAGGCGAAGGGTGCCGGCCCCGTCCGGACGCTCATCTGGCTCCAGATCGGCGGCTGCCACGCCCGGGACCGCGCGCAGCGCGTCCAGCAGCGTCGCCTCAGAGCTCACGTCGAAAGTCCTTCCGTCGGCCGCCCACCAGTGGGCATCGTCAGTCGCGGGGCAGCTCGCCCCCCATCCTTGCATCGGCACAGGTGATCTGGACCTCAACTGCCGTTACTGGAGAGTAGGCTCCGGCGCCATGGCCGACCAGGGAAACGCCCCAACCGGCCGTTCCCAGGGTCAAGCGGCCACTCGGGGGCGGCTGAGCCGCACCGAGCGGCGCAGCCAGCTGCTCGACGCCGCCCGAGAGGTCTTTGTCGTCTCGGGCTTTCACGCAGCGTCCATGGACGCGATCGCCGCTCGGGCCGGCATCAGCAAGCCGGTCCTCTACCAGCACTTCCCCGGCAAGCTCGAGCTCTACTTGGCCCTGCTCGACGTCGGCACCGAGTCACTGGAGCAAGCGGTTCGCGATGCGCTGGCCTCCACAACCGACAACCATGAGCGCGTCAACGCCACGATCAGGGCCTACTTCGCCTTCATGTCCGACCCCGACAGCACCTTCCGACTGGTTTTCGAGTCTGACCTGACCGGTGAGCCTGCTGTGCGCGAACGAGTGGACGCCGTCATGCACGCCTGCACGCTCGCCGTCACCGAGGTGATCGCCGAAGACACCCAGTTTGACCATGAGGCCGCCATGCTGCTTGCCGCTGGGCTCACCGGTAGCGCGCAAGTTGCCGCCCGATGGTGGCTTACCCAGGACGGTTCGCTGCCTCGCGGAAGCGCCGAACAGCTCATCGCGTCGTTAGCCTGGCGGGGCATCAGCGGGTTCCCTCGCGCCGACGGAGAGGCCGTCGACTAGCCTGACGCCGCGGGCACGGGCTCGTGGCACTCAAAGGTGAGCGGAGGTCGGCATGGAGGTCAAGGTCGGTGTGAAGGGCGTAGCCCGAGAGCTGGTCGTCGAGACCGAGCTGACACCGGACGACGTCTCGTCCATGGTCAAGACCTGTGCAACTGACCCGGCCGCCGTCTTCGACCTCACGGACTCCCGTGGTCGCCGCGTACTGGTGCCCGCCGACAAGCTCGCCTACGTCGAGATCGGCGAACAGGAGGCGCGACGCGTCGGCTTCGGCGCCGGGTAGCCCCACATTCGGGCAGCCCCACATCTGCCGGATGCTCCGCTACGTGACGCGTTCGCGGGACTCAGCGCCTCTCAGTGTCGATCAGGTGCACCTTGTCGCTCCTCTGCCTTTCTGAGTGCCCGCTGTGAAGACTTACCGGCAGTTTGAGGCCGTCTCACGACCCCGAAACGTCAGGTAAGTCTGCACGGGACGGTCGACGCCAAACACCATGCCGAGTCCGGGGCGTCACGATGCACCCTGGGATCGCGCGCAGCGGCTGCCCACCGAAGTCCCGTTCACACTCGACTGCGAAAACCGGCACTCAAAGACATTCGGCGGACCGTTGAATCGGCGGGCTGTTAGGCAGCCAGACCGAGAGCGGTCATTCGCTTGGTGTGCTGCTCGGCGATCCGGGTGAACATCCGGCCAAGCTCGACGAGGTCCATCCCGCCACCACCAACGCCGCCGGCGAGCAACCCGGCCAGCGCGTCGCGCTCGGCTGCCACACGCTGCGCCTGGCTGAGTGCCTCGCCCATCAGACGCCGCCCCCAGAGGGCCAGCCGACCGGCGACGCGTGGGTCGACCTCGATCGCTGAACGCACCTTGCTGACGACGAACGTGGAGTGCCCGGTATCAGCGAAAACCTCGAGCACCAAAGCGCGCGTTTGATCGTCGAGGAGCACCGAGATCTCGCGGTAGAAGTCGGCGGCGATCCCGTCCCCGACATAGGCCTTGACCAGCCCCTCGAGCCAGTCGGCCGGTGCCGTTGATGCATGAAACGCGTCCAGCGGGGCTGCGAAGGGATGCATCGCTTCCTCCGGCGATGCTCCAAGATCGATGAGTCTGCTGCGCAGCTGCTGAAAGTGCCCGAACTCGGCGCACGCCATTGCAGCGACCTCTGCTTTGTCGTCCAAGGTCGGGGCGAGCGCGGCGTCGGCACAGAGCCGCTCGAAGGCCGAAAGCTCGCCGTAGGCGAGGACTCCGAGCAGGTCAATCACGGCAGCGTCGTAAGCGGTATCAGGCATGGCCGAAGGGTAGCGAGCGGATGGGCGGTAGGCTGGGAGCCGTCATCGACCGGCAAGGCGGACCCCCTGACTACATTTGCTGACCTCGGCATCCGTTCTGAAACGGTGGCCGATCTGGCTCACCTGGGCATTACCGAGGCATTTCCCATCCAGGAGCTCACCCTTCCGGTGGCGCTCGACGGCCACGACGTCATTGGCCAGGCCAAGACCGGCACCGGCAAGACGCTCGGCTTCGCGCTCCCGCTTCTCGAGCGGTTGGTCGCGCCGAACGACCCGGTACATCCCGACCACGAGCCGTCGGCTACACCCCAGGCGCTCGTCGTGGTCCCCACCCGCGAGCTGGCCATGCAGGTTGCGAATGAGATCCGGCACGCCAGCAAGACGCGCGGTGCCCGCGTACTCACCGTCTACGGCGGACGCTCCTACGAACCCCAGGTCGAGGCGCTCGAGGCCGGAGTCGACGTCGTCGTCGGTACGCCAGGGCGCCTCCTTGACCTCGTCGAGAAGCGCCACCTGCACCTTGGCGCCATCAAGACACTCGTGCTTGACGAAGCCGACGAGATGCTCGATATGGGTTTTCTCCCCGATGTCGAGCGCATCGTTGCGCTGACTCCCGGTGACCGCCAGACGATGTTGTTCTCGGCCACCATGCCCGGCGACGTCATCGCACTGGCGCGCCGCTACATGAACCAGCCGACGCACATCAGGGCGATCGACCCCGACGAAGACAACAGCCAGCTGGTCAAGCGAGTACAGCAGCACGCGTATCGCACGCATCCCGTCGACAAGGCCGAGATCGTCGCTCGCATCCTCCAGTCCGAGGGACGCGGACACACCATCATCTTCTGCCCGACGAAGCGTCAGGCGCAGAAGCTCGCCGACGACCTCAGCTCGCGCGGGTTCGCCGTCGGCTCAGTGCATGGCGACCTCGGGCAGGGTGCCCGCGAGCAAGCGATGCGCGCGTTCCGCAACGGCAAGGTCGACGTTCTTGTCGCCACCGACGTCGCTGCTCGCGGTATCGACATCGACGGGATCACGCACGTCGTCAACTACAGCTGCCCTGACGACGAGAAGAACTATGTCCACCGGATCGGCCGCACAGCTCGTGCTGGAGCGACGGGGGTTGCCGTCACACTCGTCGACTGGCAGGACCTCCCGCGGTGGATCCTGATCAACAAGACGCTCGGGCTGCCGTTCAACGACCCGGTCGAGACGTACTCAACGTCGCCGCACCTCTTCGCTGACCTCGACATCCCACTAGGCACCAAGGGCGAGCTACCCAAGGCGCAGCGCACCCGCGAAGGACTCGATGCCGAGGTGCTCGAGGACCTCGGCGAAACCGGCAAGGCTCGGCGTCAACCGCGCGGCTCTGACCCCGGACGCCCGCGGGGCGGGTCGAAGCCATCGGAGGGCAGCGGCCAGAAGACCGGCCAGTCGCGAAACCGTCAGCGCACCCGTAACGGATCGTCGGTCGGCGGCGCCGCCACCCAGAATGGCCCAGCACCCACAGCGGCAACGGCTACAGCCACCGCCCCAGGCGATGGCGCCGGAGACGTACCCCGTCGGCGCCGGCGTCGGCGCAGGGGCGGCTCAACCGAAACGACCACCGAGTCCAACACTGCGTGACTTCGCCGCCCTTATAGGGGCGGTCAAGTCACTCGTTGTGAGGGTGTGCCACGTCAGGGCAGGTGGATCTGCACGCTCACCCAGGTGTGCCGTCGGCAGGCAGGGCAGCGCATCCACGATCCGTGCCCGCGCTTGAGAAACGGCAGGTGCAGGGAAGGGACTGCCAGGCGCAGAGCATCGGTCAGCGACACCGCCGAATCCTCACCGCAGTGACCGCAGCTGATGGTCACCATGCCGTTCGCGGCCTCTGCAGGCAGCACGTCGCCAGCACTGAAGAGCGCACGACGTCCCTCCTGGTCGTGCGGTGCCGATACCTCCGGCCCCTTCGACGGTGCCTGCGCCGGGTGGATGCGGCTGAAGTCAGTCCCGTTGGGCTTGCTCACGCAGCGGCCTCTTCGCCCAACAACTGCAAAGCATGTGCCCGGTACGCCTGAGCACCTGGGCTTGATGAGGCGGTCGTGAGGATCGACTCTCCGGACGCCGGGGCTTCGGCAAAGCGGATGGACCTGTTGATCGGTGGGTCGAGCACGGGGACGCCGAAGCGATCAGAGACGTCGGCCAGCACAGCGCGCGCGTGCGTGGTGCGTCCGTCAAAGAGGGTTGGCAGAACGCCGAGCACGACAAGATCGCGGTTGGTCAGACGCCGAACGTCACCGATCGTGTCAAGCAGCTGTCCGACGCCGCGATGCGAGAGCGTCTCGCACTGCAAAGGGATCAGGACCTCGTTTGCCGCGGTGAGCGCGTTGATGGTCAGCACCCCGAGCGATGGGGAACAGTCAATGAGCACGAAGTCGTAGCCATCGGATACGTCAGCCAGAGCCGTACGAAGCACGTATTCGCGGGCAGGGCGGTCGTGCAGTGCGATCTCGGTACCGGTGAGGTCGATGGTGCTGGGGAGCACATCGAGGTTCTTGGTGATCGGCCGAACCGCCATCGCCGCTCCGACCCTGCCCAGGAAGACGTCGTGGATCGAGAGCTCAAGGGCTTCCGGGTCGAGCCCCAGGGAAAAGGTCAGGCAAGCCTGCGGGTCGAGGTCGACTACCAACACCCGCTGCCCGAGCTCGGCGAGGGCCATGCCCACTGACGCGACGGTCGTTGTCTTGGCGACCCCACCCTTTTGGTTGGCCACCGCGATCGTCCTGGTCACGGGGCCTCCTTGGCAGCGCTGGTTCGGGTCGGTGATCGACCCGACAAGATGCAGCCTATTCTGCCGGGCGTGAGCATCCCACCCTTCATCGCGCCCCCCTTCGGGGTCGACGCCTCCCCCATTGCCACCGGGCGCGGATTCTTCGCAGCACTGGACAACCAAGCAGGCTTGACGAACGAGGCCATCGGGTCGGCCGTACTCGTTCCCGGGTTCACCGGCAGCAAGGAGGACTTCATCGCGGTGCTCGGGCCCTTGGGCCAACGCCAGGTGCGAGCGGTGGCCTTCGACCTCACCGGGCAGTATCAGACTCCGGGCCCCCATGGCCAGGAGAACTACTCCCTGGCTGGGTTCGCCGCCGATGTCTGGGCGGTCGCAGCAACGCTGCCGCGGCCGTTGGTGCTGGTCGGGCACTCCTTCGGGGGGCTCGTCGTCCGTGACGCAGTCCTGGCCCACCCGCTGGCTGCCGATGGGCTCGCGATCATCGCCTCCGGCCCAGCAGCTCTCCCCGAGGGCCAGCAGGCCGTGCTCCGCATGTTCGCCGACGTCTTGAACCGTCACGGCCTCGAAGCGGTGCTGCGCGGAAAGCAGGCGATGGACGCTGCGACCGGCACCCCATCGCCGGCACCTGACATGGATGCCTTCCTGACCCGCCGGTTTCTGTCCAACTCGCCCGGCTCGCTGCAGGCGATGATCGAGACGTTGTGCGGCATCTCTGACCAGGTCGATGCCCTGGCAACGGTTGCCCCGCCGTCGGCCGTCATCGTCGGTGACCAGGACGACGCATGGCCGCCGGACGAGCAGCGGGCGATGGCCGAGCGGCTAGGCGCCACGTTGGTCGAGCTGCCGAATGTCGGTCACTCCCCCGCCGTGGACTCACCTGATGCAGTAGCTGAGGCCATCGCCGCTCTCTATGTGGGGACGTGACCGCCGGAAGCACCGGTCACCAGGGGCAGAAGCGCATGCTCAAGCCCGTTGACTCCAACATCGATCACCTCGAGGGGCAGTCCAATCGACGTCGCAGCCCGTTCGGCCGCATCCTCCAGGAGCGGCGTGCGACGCTGCGTTAGCCACACGACGCGCGTGTAGTGCCGGAAGTAGTCGTCACGGAGCTCCGGGTATTTGTCGAGGCCTAGTTCAACGATGACACTGCGTTGAAAGGAGGCGGCAAGATAGTCGGTCAGCAGGTAGGTGCCCGGCTCTTGCGCCAGTAGCGCCTGGTACTGCTCAGCCCCTGCGTAGACGGCGTAACAGTCTGAGCCAGCCAGCCGCGGGATGTCGTAGCGCTCACAGACTTCGTCGAGTGCACCGTAGGTTCCGCAGTCGGCGTAGGCGATCACAACACGGTCGTAACGCTCCTTGACTTCGGCGATCGTTCGCTCCACCTCTGGGGCAATCCGCTTGGGGTGGTTGTGCAGCAGCGGAGGCAGGGGGTGCACGTCGACCGGCCACTGCCGCCGGGCCACGATCTCACCGATGTCGGTCGCTAGCGCTCCGCAGGCGATGACCCCGACCGTGGCGCCGGCCGTCCTCACGTCGGGAAAGCCAGCTGGTCGATGAAGCGGTCCTGGAAGTCGGTGCGGTCGGAGAGCTCGACATATTTGATCTCGCTCAGGAGCGTCGTCACGCCATGGCGTTCGGCGGCCGAGAGCAGGACCATCTTGGCGCCCTCGCCAGCCACGTTTCCGGCACTGACGATCCGAAGCACCGGGATCTTCGGCACCAGCCCGATGCGAACGGCGCTGGCCGCCGACAGGTAGGTGCCGAACGACCCAGCCAGCAGCACCTGCTGGATGTCGTGCTCCTCGATGCCGAAGTCCTCGAAGAGCAGGCTCCAGCCTGTGGCGATGGCTGCCTTGGCGAACTGCAGCTCGCGGACGTCTCGCTGGCTGAGGACGACCGGGTCGCCATCGGGGCTTGTTGGCTCAGCGAGCACGAACACCTTCTCCTCGCCGAACAGGGTCATCCGCTCGGCAAGGTGCGGATGCGTCTCCATCACTGTGTCGCGGTCGACGAATCGACCGGAAGGATCGATGACGCCAACCCGCACCAGCTCGGCCACCGCATCGACCAGCCCCGACCCGCAGACGCCGACCGCTGGTTCGTCGCCTATCACCTGCAGTTCGAGGTCTCCGTCAGTGACTTTCACGACCTCGATCGCACCGGGTGCTGCACGCATTCCGCACCGTATGGAGGCCGCCTCGAATGCCGGGCCAGCCGGGGCCGCGGTCGCCATGATGCGCTCCCCGTCGGCAATCACGATCTCGCAGTTGGTGCCGATATCGATGAAGAGCCGCAACCGCTTGTCGCGGTCCATGCCGGACGCCAAGGCACCCGCAATGATGTCGCCGCCAACATAGGCGCCGAGCGCCGGGACAACGACGGCTCTCGCACGAGGGTGGGCCGTCACGCCGAGATCGGACGCCATCACGTTCTCGAACTGCCGGGCAGCGAGGATGAACGGCGCGACGCCCAGCGGTTCAGGATTCACGCCCAATGCCAGTTGAACCATCGTTGCGTTGCCGGCCAGTGCAACTTCGTAGATCTCGTTGGCCTCCACACCCGCCTCGGCGCAGGCTTCTTTGGCCAGCGTGTCGAGAGTCTCGTGGGCCAGCTGCTGGAGGTGTCCGAGGGCATCAGCGTTCAGCATCGTCGCGCTGATACGTGCAATGACGTCAGCACCATAGGGCTGCTGCTTGTTGAGCATGGACGTCACGGCAGCCGGGGTACCGGTGGTGATGTCCATGAGGTTGGCGACAACGGTCGTCGTCCCCAGGTCAAAGGCGAGCCCGAATGAGCGCGACGTGGTGTCGCCCGGTTCGACCGCAATCAGTCGGTCGTCGACAACGACGGCGGTGACCTTGAAGTCCGACTCTCGCAGCGTCTGCCCGAGAGTGCGGTACACATCGAGGTCGACGGTGAGCTCGAGGTCGTCGAGCTCGTCGAAAACCCGCTGCGAGTCGGTGCGCTGATCGGTCAGCGTTGGTTCGGTGAGCTCAACAAACCTCTTCTGCACCGCGGGGCGCAGGATCACTTGGCGTCCGACCCCGAAGGTTGCTGCCTTGGGTCGGGTGGTCATCGGTGGCACGTCGACCAGGAGGTCACCGGTGGCCCTTGCCACGCATGCTAGACGCCAACCGTCGTCGAGCTGATCCTGCGAGAACGCACGTCGGTCAAGGCTCTGCACCGGGATACTGCCTTCGAGGATCTGGACCTTGCACTTCTTGCATGTGCCGTGACCGCCGCAGGTCGAGTCGATGGCGATGCCGTTCCAACTGGCGGCGTCGAAGATCGGAACTCCCGTCGGAACGCGAACCTCTTTGTCGGAGGGGGTGAAGCGGATCCGGACGCGCTCTGGGACGCCCTGCTCGTCCGTCACGAGGCGTCCTGCTGGGCAGCGCCATCGCGCACACCGAGTTCGGCAACGAGCCGACCAATGCTGCCATCGTGCCGGAAGTCAGTGAGGTGGAGTCCGGCCACCCCCGGCAGCGAGAGGGCAAGGCGTGCCTGCTCCAGGGTGTGTTGGTAGGCCTCCTCGGCCTCGTCTTCGGCGTTGGCGACTCGATCGATGACCTCAGCGGGAACGCTGATCCCAGGGACCTCGCGGTCCATGAAGCGCAGTGCCCCAGCGCGTTTGACAAGAACAAGCGTCGGAAGGAGCGCCGTCTTCTGCGTGACGCCGTTCTCGACGCAGCCGGCAACGAACGCTTCGAGGCGATCGGGCTGGTAGCCAATCTGCAGCTGGAGGAATTGAGCACCGGCATCACTCTTGATCTTGGCGCGCTCAATCCGGTACGGGATCGGCGGCGCGAATGGATTCTCGACGGCACCGACGAAGAGGTCTGGAGCCGGATCGATCGTGCGACCAGACACGTAGTGGCCCTGCGCCAAGCCGGTCGCGACGCTGATGAGCTGCGGGCCGTCGAGGTCGAACACCCGGCGGGCCTCAGGCTCGTCGCCTGCCGTGACGTCATCTCCGGTCAGCGCACAGATGTTGCGGACGCCGAACATGGAGGCGCCGACGATGTCGGCCTGGATCGCGATGCGGTTCTTGTCGCGGCAGACCACCTGCATGATCGGCTCGGCCCCGGCCTGCTGAATGGCGATGGCGATTGACACGTTCGATGCGTGCGCATGCGCCGCTGGGTTGTCAGTAGCGTTAATGGCATCAACGTGGGGGGCGATCGACTCGAGAAGTCGGTGCACCTTCTCCAGCCCTTGGCCATCCACCGATGGGAGCTCGGCAGTGATGACCGGACGTGCTCCGGATTCGAGCAGAGACTGCAGGGTCATCAGGCGTTGACCATGCTGCATCGCTTTTGGAGGAGTTCTTTGGCGCGGCGGACGGCGGTGGAGGCATTGGCGTACTCCTGAGTCACCGGAGCACCCCCGACCATCACGATCACCTTGTCGCGCAGCCCCGCCTTCTCCAGCGCATTGATGTTCGCCTTGAACATCGGCATCGTCGTTGTCAAGAACGCGCTGAACCCCACAATGTCAGGAGAGTGCTCCTCGATCGCGGCGACGAACTTCTCCGGAGCCACCTGCACCCCCAAATCGATCACCTCAAACCCAGCACCCTCCAACATGATGTTGACCAAGTTCTTCCCGATGTCATGGACATCACCCTTGACCGTCCCCATCAAGAACTTGCCAACCGTCTGAGCGCCGGTCGCAGCCAACAACGGCCGCAACACCTCCAACGCCCCCGACATCGCCCGACCAGCGATCAACATCTCCGGAACGAAGAAGTCACCCCGCTCAAACCGGGCACCGACCTCCTCCAACGAAGGAATCAACGCCTCGAACAACAACGTCTCAGGACCCATCCCCATCCCAAGCCCAGCGTTGGTCAGCTCTAACACCGCAGGAGCATTCCCCACCAACGTCTCATCAAACAGACCCTTCAAAATCTCCTCAGGCGTCATGCTGTTCGGCCTCCAGGCGTGCCATGCGTGATGTGTCGAGTGCAGCGGTTGGACAGCGCGTGGTGATGCCAGCGCCCTGGACAAGCGTCCAAGATGGTGAACCCGCTGTCCAGCCGACCTTACGAGGTCAAGGCTAGTGTTCCACTGCCCGGAACGATGAATGGGTCATGGTGTCCCGAAGCCGGCGTCAACGTGCTGTGGGCTCAGGACGTCCGGGCTGCTCCACACCGCGGGCATCCCCGTAGACCTGTTTGGGCACCATCACCTTGCGGCGGAAGATGCACACGATGGTGCCGTCCTGGTTGTAACCGATCGTCTCAACGTGCACGATCCCCCGGTCGTCCTTCGACTTCGACTCCACCTTGTCCAGCACCCGGGACTCGCCGTAGATCGTGTCTCCGTGGAAGGTCGGGGCCACATGGCGAAGCGACTCCACCTCGAGGTTGGCGATGGCCTTACCGCTGACATCGGGCACCGACATCCCTAACAGCAGGGAGTAGACATAATTGCCGACGACGACATTCTTGCCGAAGTCGGTGGTCTTCTCGGCGTAGTTAGCATCCATGTGCAACGGATGGTGGTTCATGGTGAGCAGGCAGAAAAGATGGTCGTCGTACTCCGTGACCGTCTTACCTGGCCAGTGCTTGTAGACCGCGCCGACCTCAAACTCCTCGTAGTAACGACCGAACTGCATGTCACTCCTTGTGTCGTCCGACAGCGATGCTGATCAGGTGGCGGTGGGCATCTCGGCCAGTTTCTGACGCGCCTTGCCGGAGACGGGTACCGGGCACGTCACCTCGTACTGGGATGCTTCCATCTTGCTGCGCGAGCTGAAGTCTCGGCGTCCCCTCGTAGCGGCGTGCACGATCAGGCCGTAGACGATCCCGAACATCGCACCCCAAAGGACGCCGAGCAGCAGAAGCGTTGTCCAGCTCGGGTCTTGGTCAGGGTTGGCGAACAAGCCCAACAACATTCCGACCAACAGCCCAAACCACGCGCCACTGACCATTCCAGCCCCAGCCGCACGGCCGTAGGACATCCTTCCGGTGACCGTTTCGACCATGCGAAGGCCGGTGCCGACGATCTGAATGCCGGATACCTCGATCTCATGGTCGGACAGGAAGTCGACGGCCTGCTGCGCCTCCTTGTACGAAACGCACTCACGGATGACAATTCGCTCGATCTCAGTCATGGCTCTCCTGTCCTAAGCGCGGCGCTTGTAGTCCTCGAGGAGTCGGCGACCGATGATCATCCGCTGGATGTCAGCGGTTCCCTCGCCAATGAGCAGCATCGGAGCCTCGCGGTAGAGGCGCTCGATCTCGTACTCCTTGGAGTACCCATAGCCGCCATGGATGCGGAATGAGTCCTCGACGACGTCGCGGCAGAGCTCGCTGGCCAGGTATTTGGCCATGCCAGCCTCAAGGTCGTTGCGTTCGCCAGAGTCCTTCTTACGGGCAGCCATGATCATCATCTGGTGCGCCGACTCGACCTTGGTGGCCATGTCGGCCAGCCGGAACATCACCGCCTGGTGCTGGGCGATCTGCTTGCCGAACGTCTCGCGCTGCTGGGCGTAGTCGATGCCGAGCTCGAACGCACGCTGAGCAAGCCCGCAGGCGCGGGCCGCGACGTTGACGCGACCGACCTCGACTCCGTCCATCATCTGGTAGAACCCGCGACCGGTCTCACCGCCGAGGACGTCCTCAGCTGCGAGCTCCAAACCGTCCATCACGAGTTCGGTGGTATCGACGCCCTTGTAGCCCATCTTGTCGATCTTGCCCGGGATGGTGAGCCCCGGCCGCACCTCGCCGAAGCCTGACTCCTTCTCAATAAGGAACGTCGTCATGTTCCGGTAGACGCTGTCGGCGCCCTCGTCGGTCTTCATCAATACCGCGACGAGCGTTGACGAACCGCCGTTGGTCAGCCACATCTTCTGACCGTTGAGAACGAAGGACCCATCCTCGCGGCGAGTCGCTCGCGACGTGATGGCCGCGACGTCCGACCCGCACCCCGGCTCAGACATCGAGAAAGCGCCGCGCACCTCACCGGTGGCCATCTTCGGCAGGTACTTCTGTTTCTGCTCGTCGGTACCGTGCTGCAGCAGCATGTAAGCGATGATGAAGTGGGTGTTGATGATGCCGCTCACGCTCATCCAGCCGCGCGCGATCTCCTCAACGACGAGCGCGTACGTCAGCAGGGACTCACCGATCCCGCCGTACTCCTCGGGGATCATCAAGCCGAAGATCCCCATCTCCTGCATCTGCTCGACGATCTTGGTGGGGTACTCGTCGGCGTGCTCCAGCGTGTTGGCGACGGGGATGATCTCGTTGTCGACGAACTCGCGGACAGCAGCCAGGATCTCCTGCTGGACGTCGGTGAGACCCTCAGTCTGGGCGAGACGGCCCATGCCGCACTCCTTTGCATCACGTACGGCGGCGGGGACGCCTGCCGTCGAGTTTCGATCGTATCCACACCCGACCTACCCGCGGGTACGCTCCCCGACATGAGCCGACAGACATGGTCGAGCGGCGGTGCGGCCGTGCCCGACCCCAGGGTGGCCCCCCTCGGCGCTGCCGGACTACCCCGGGACGAATGGCTCGCCGGGAGGACCCAGGGCTACGTCGACGAGTTCACCTGGTCGCTGGCGGGTGCGAACACCCTGGTGCCACCGGCCCACCGACGACGGCTCGCCCGTCATGTTCGAGGAGCTCTCGTCGTCACCATGTCCGGAGGGCACCTTGAGCTGGTCAACCGCACCGAGGAGCTGGTGGTCTGGCTCATCGGTGGACGCGCCCCTAAAGACGCGTCAGTCGGAGTCGCCTGATGACCATCGACCCCTCCCTACTCTCCCTCTTCCCGACGTCCACCGCGGTTGACACCGATGGCGCACTCACCATTGGTGGCGTGAGACTCTCGGTGCTGGCCGATGAGTTCGCAACGCCGGTGCAGATCGTCGACGAAGCGGCACTCCGGCAGCGCGCTCGAGAGTTCACTGAGGGTCTGAGCCAACGACGTCCCGGCTCAGACGTGGCGTTCGCCTCCAAGTCGTTTCCGTGTACCGCGATCTACCGCGTCATGGCAGAGGAGGGGCTGCACATCGACGTGGCTGGAGCCGGTGAGCTGATCACAGCGCTGAAAGCTGACGTGCCTGCTGGCCAGATCGTCCTGCACGGGAACGCCAAGACTGACCACGAGCTGGGGCTCGCTGTCGAGACCGGTGTCGGGACCGTGGTCATCGACGGGTGGGATGACATCAGCCGCATCGAACGAATCGATGGCCCGACTCAGTCAGTGCTGCTCCGAGTGATCCCCGGCGTCGATGCCCCCACGATGGCCGCGATATCGACCGGACATCACGGCTCCAAGTTCGGTCTGCCCTTGGACGAGGCACGCCGAGCTATCGCCCATATGCAGTCCAGCGTCAGGTTCAACCTTCGCGGGATCCACTTGCACATCGGCTCACAGATCCTGACGGTTGCCGCCTTCGCTGAGGCAGTGGCAGCGGTTGCTGACCTCGGCACCTTTGATGTCTACGACGTGGGCGGTGGGCTCGGCGTCCGTTACCACCGAACCAACAGGGCCCCCACCGTTGACGAGTACCTCGACACCATCACCGAGGCCGCGTCCACGCACCTTCCCGAGGCCGCCGAGCTCTGGATCGAACCCGGTCGCTCGCTGGTGGCCCAGTCGGCGGTGACCCTCTATCGCGTGGTCACCGTCAAGCGAGGGGCCCCGACCTTTGTTGCTGTCGATGGCGGGATCGCCGACAATCTCGAGGCGTCCACCTACGTCGGCACCCGGTTCGACGCCGTACTCGCCGACCGTCCCGATGGTGGTAGTCCGGTTGAGCTGGTCGGCCGGCAGTGCGAGTCGGGCGACCTGTTCGCGTCCGACCTGCCACTGCGCAATCCGGTGATCGATGACGTCATCGCCGTGCCCGTCACTGGCGCGTACACGTACACGCTCTTGAACAACTACAACGGCGCTCTGCGCCCACCAGTGGTCTTTGTGCGCGACGGTTCGGCCAAGCTCGTCGTACGTCGGGAGACCTACGACGAACTCACTACCCGGGACGTGGGGTAGGCCCGCTATCGCAGCACTGAGACCGTGTACGAGATCTTGAACCCCTTGACGTCGTACCAGTTACCGTTCGACGTCCCGACTTACCAGAGAAGCTTTGAGCCGAAGAGATACTTGTCGAGCGACTCACGGTCACCTTTGTGCCAACCCAATCCCGTCCCAAGCGTTTGCCGAGCACCAATCGTCTCGTTCTTCTTGACGTACAGGATCTTTGCTGGGCCACCATTCTTCAGTGACGCTCCTCCGTATGTGGAGATCTGGAAATCGCCGTACCTGACGGCTTGTTCGGTCTTGATAACGTGCGCAGACAGGGCTACCGAGGCACTGCCAGTGCAGTTTCTCCTGAAGTTTGACTGCCACTGCAGACCGTTCTTCCAGTTGCGAGCGTAGCCGTCCAAGCTGCGCATCAACGTGACACGTGAGCATTTACCTGAGTAATCACCGAGCCCGCTACCTAGCGCACTCACCGTCTTGGTGACGTTCTTCTTGACGAGCTTCTTGTCAGATACCTGAACGACCTTTTCGCTGCTCTTGCCAACGACCCCGTTGGCGTCCGTCCCGATGAACTGGAAGGTGTACTTGCCGGCCGCAACGATGTCGCCATTGTTCTTCTTGCCGTTCCGCGTGACCTTGATCCGACCCTGGTCGACGCGGCCCAACTTGATCGTGCGCACCACGGGTCCGCCTTGTTTACGGATCTCGACCTTGGTCTCGCTGGACTTCTCGCCAACCTTGGCCGACAGGTTGGTGGTGTCTTTGTAGCCATCGTTCACCGGGTAGAAGGGCGAGGTAGAGACGCCGAGCTCGCTCCACTTCGGGCCGTGGGTGTCCTTGATGACCGTGACGTTGTCGGTCGCTCCTTGGCAGATGGTGCCGGCGACGTTGCACTGCTTCACAGTGATGGCGTGGCTGCCCTGGCTCTTGCCATCGAGGGAGACACTCTCCTCGAAGGGTGCGCTGAGATCGGTGTCGACAGCGTTCCCATCAAGCAAGAACTGCAGGCTCCCACCGGGGGCGGTCGCCTGAACCGTGACGCTATTCCCCACGACCTTGTTGTTCGTCGGCGAGGTAATTACTGGAGCTGGAAGATCGAGGGTCACCCCGATGGAGTCCTCAATCAGGTTGCAAGCCCCGGTCAAACAGTCAGCGGCACTGACGGTGGCGCTTCCCTTCAGCCCGTACACCGAGAGATCAGCAGTAGCGCTAGCTCCGGTGACCGAAACCGTCTGCGTGACAAGAACGCCACCAGCGTCGAGAGTGAACCGCACCTGTGTGGCAGCGCTGGTCGCGGTCACCGTCAGCGGCGACGTCGAAGCCGTGGACGCGTCGGCTGGTGACGTGATCGTCGGCACCGTTCCCGGGGCCACGCCGGCCAGAGCCGTCGCTGGGACCACCAGCGTTGCCGACAGTGAGACAGCCAGGACAACCGACCAGCGGCGCAGGCTTGCAGTGAACTGGTGAGACATTGATCCCCCGTCGGATCCGCAGTGACCGTGCGCGACACCCTCGCGAGCCAGACACGTCGTGGGGGCGATTTGTGACACTTTCGTGCCCTGTCCCTGGCACGCAGAACTCAGGCGGGATTCGCCTCACGGATTGAGTTACCACCATCTACGACGAGGGTTTGGCCCGTCACATAGGACGCTGCGGGTGAGCAGAAGAACGCCACAGCTGCAGCAATCTCAGCTGGCTCACCCATGCGCTGCATCGGAGTCCGCTCGCCGTACTCCAGCTCCTGAGAGAGCGACGACGGCGTTCGAATCCACCCAGGGGCGACCGCATTGCAGGTGACCCCCGAGGTAGCCGTCTCTACCGCAGTCGCAAGGGTCAGCCCCCGCATTCCGCCCTTGCCAGCCACGTACGAGGCCTCGTTGGGCATCGCACAGGTCGTTCCAGACGTCGACGTCACGTTGACGATGCGACCGAAGCCACGCGACGTCATTCCGGGCATCACCGCGCGACTGGCCAAGAACGCCGTGTCGAGATTGCGCATGATGCCGCTGCGCCACTGATCAGGGGTCATCTCGGTGATCGAGAGCCAGCTCTCCTCGTCAGTCACGCTGGTCATGCCCGCGTTGTTGACGAGCAGGTCAATCGGGCCGAGGGCCGCTTCGACGTCAGCGACGAGGCGCTCGACCTGCTCCGGGTCGGTGAGGTCGGCGATGAAGCCCTGCGAGCCACCGCCGAGTTCTGCGGCTCGCTCGTGGATGCGCTCGGACGTCGCAGCAACGGCCGCCGTCGCACCCAACGAACGAAGTGCCTGCGCACAGGCGAACCCGATGCCATCAGGGCTGCCCGCCCCCGTGACGAGGGCGACCTTCCCGTCCAAGGAGAAAATCGACATCAGCGGCCTGCGGGTGGAGTAGTTGTGCGCCCGTCGTCGCTCTCGGGGTCGAACCAGAGGGTGCGCTGCATTCCGGCTACACGACCCTTGCCGCTGATGACCAGCGCCATCTTGTTCGACGCCTCATCGATCATCTCGCTGCCGATCATCACCGCTCCCAGCTTCCCCCCGGCCTCTGAGGTATAGAAGGCATACGCGTCGAGGATGAGCTCGGCGTGGTCGAAATCCTCCTGCTTGGGCGAGAAGACCTCGTTGGCTGCATCCACTTGACCAGGGTGCAGGACCCACTTGCCGTCGAACCCGAGCGCTGCAGCGCGGTCGGCGACCCTTCGGTAGCCGTCGACGTCGCGGATCTGCAGGTAGGGCCCGTCGATCGCTTGCTTGTCGTAGGCACGTGCGGCCATCAGGATCCGCATCAAGATGTAGTGGTAGGCATCGCCCTCGGTGTATCCGGCTGGCTGCTCACCCACCACCAGCGTGCGCATGTTGATGCTCGCCATGAAGTCGGCTGGGCCGAAGATGATGGTCTCGACGCGCGGGCTAGCCGCGGCGATCGCGTCGACATTAATCAGACCAAGCGCGTTCTCGATCTGTGCCTCGATCCCCAGGCGACCGACCTCAAGACCGTTGGCCTTCTCGATCTGCGTCAGCAAGGTGTCGAGGGTGACGATCTGCTCCGCTGTCTGTACCTTCGGCAGCATGATGCAGTCGAGGTTGGGCCCCGCTCCCTCGACGACCTCGATCACGTCGCGGTACGTCCACTCAGTGGTGAAGTCATTGACCCGGACCGTGCGCACCTTGTCGCCGTAACCGCCCTCGTTCAGTGCGGCGACGATGTTCTTGCGCGCCTCCGGCTTGGCCAGCGGCGCAACGGCGTCCTCGATATCGAGGAACACCTGGTCAGCGGGCAGTCCCTTGGCCTTGTCCAACATCTTCGGGCTGCTGCCAGGGACGGCCAGGTTGGAACGACGAGGACGTAGAACACGTTCTGCCATCGACCTTCTCCGATCGAGCTGTGAGGTCGCCGCCGGCACACCGGTCGGCGCGGTCTTGCGGAGCCTAGCGCCGGGCCCCGTGCTTCCCCTCAACCACCCGGCCACCGCAGCCCGGTGTGGCAGGCTGCCGCCATGAGCTCCGCGACGAAGCCGGATCAGGCGCTGCCGGCCGAGCATCTCCCTGCTTTGATCGCCGAGCTTGCCGGAAAGTCCGACCTCGTGTGGGTCGCCGTTTCCGGTCGGCCCCCGCAGGCGCTCTGGAACATCTGGCACGACGCCGCCATCGCGGTCGTGACCGGGGGCATCGAGCAACGTGATCCCGGCCTCGTCGATAGCGCAACCGTCGAGGTCATCCTGCGCAGCAAGGAGAACCGAGCCCGGCAGGCCTCGGTGATGGCCACCGTCGAGCACCTGACCCCGGGTTCGGACGCATGGAAGAGCGCGGCGTCCGCCCTGCACCCCAAGCGGCTGAACCCACCGGACGGCGAGGCGCAACCCCAGCGCTGGGCCAAGGAGAGCGCACTCTGGCTGCTGCGTCCGACCGCCCAGGTCACCGAGCAGCCGGGGGCGATGTCGGACAGCGCGCACCGTGCCGAACCGGTCGCCACCGATGCCACCACCTCGGCGCGCAAACCTTTCCACGCGGGGAAGACCACCAAGAAGCGACGACGCCGGCGCTGACCTGGTCACCGTGCACCGGGGTGGAGCGGGCACCGGGGATCACGCGGGTGGGACGGCGACGCTGCCCTCGGCAATCTTGACGACGCTCCCGGCAACCTGCAGCCGCTCGAGCGCTGCTGATGCCACATCGCACGTCACCGTCAGCTTCGACGGACGCCCCATCTCAACACCCTGGTCGATCGTGACCTCATGCCGTCCGTCAGCGAACTCACCTCTCGCCACCAGCAACGCGCCGAAGGCCAAGGCCGCCGACCCCGTCGCCGCGTCTTCTGCCTGGCCGAGGTCGCCGGTGAACATTCGGGCGTTGGCGTGTCGTCGCTCGGGGTTCCAGGCCACCACGTAGATCCCCGTCGCCGCCTGCGGATACGTGAACTCCTCACGCAGCACGGTCATGTCGGGTCGGCAGCGAGCGAGGGCGTCAGGATGAACGAGCAGGACCACATACTCAAGACCGGTGCTCGCGATTCGCACGTCAGCGGTGACGAGGTCGCTGCTGTCGAGCCCGACCGCCACCAGAGCGCGCCCCGCATCGATCGCATCGGTGACGGTAGCCGGGCCAGCGGTCAGAGCAGCCCCAGTCGCGGACACCACGACAGGCAGCAGGCCGGCTCCACACTTCTGGCCCACCTGCCCCAATGGAATCTGACCCGTGCTGGCCAGCCACCAGGCCGTCCCGACCGAGGGGTGCCCAGCGAAAGGAACCTCGGAACCAGGGGTGAAGATCCGCAGCACGTAGTCAGCACCCGCAGCCCGCTCCGCCTGCGTCGGGCGCAGGGGAAAGGCGGTCTCCGAAAGATCGAACTCGCGGGTAATCTTCAGCATCTGCTCGCCGGTCAGACCCTCGGCGTCCATCACCACGGCGAGCGGATTGCCGGCGAACGGTCGCTCAGCAAACACGTCGAGAACCACGTACGGCAGGGATGCGAGATCAGACACAACCACTCCTTGGTTCAGGTGCATCGGACGCTAGCAGCGGCCGCGCCGGTAGCCTCTGTGTGTGAGCGCCCCCACCCGAGTCTTCATCGCCCGTCTGACGGGGGCTTCAGTCTTCGACCCCAGTGGCGACCAGCTCGGCAAGATCCGGGACGTCGTCGCCACCCTGCGGGCCGCGCCACGGCCACCACGCATCATCGGCCTCGTGCTCGAAGTCCAACCGCGTCGGCGCATCTTCGTCCCGATGACTCGGGTCACCTCGATCGACGCAAGCGGGGTCGTGGCGAGCGGCCTGCTCAACCTGCGCCGCTTCGAGCAACGCCCTGGCGAGATGCTCGTTGTCGGTGAGCTTCTCGACTCTCACGTGACCCTCGTCGAGGACGAATCAGCGGTGACCCTGCTGGACGTCGGAATGGAGCAGCTGCGCACCCGCGACTGGGAGGTCGGCAAGGTCTACGTCCAGCGGAAGGGTAAGACGCTTCGACGCCGCGGCGAGCAGTTCGTCGTCGACTGGAACGAGATCACCGGGCTCTCGCTCGGCGCAGAGGACCAAGGGACGACGCGCCTCCTGGAGTCGTACGAGAAGTTGCGCCCGGCCGACCTCGCGCACGCCTTGTTGTCGCTCAGCGACAAGCGTCGCGGTGATGTGGTCGCTGCACTCGGTGACGAGCGCCTCGCCGACGTTCTCGGAGAGATGGTCGAAGAAGAGTCCGTTGCCATCCTCACCGGTCTTGACGACGAGCGGGCCGCGGACATACTCGAGGAGATGGACCCCGACGACGCGGCAGACATCCTGAACGAGATTCCCGAGGACACCCGGGCCCGCTTGCTCGAGCTCATGGAGCCGGAGGAGGCCGAAGACGTCCGCATGCTCTTGAAGTATGACGAGTACACCGCCGGCGGAATGATGACGCCGGAGCCAGTGATCTTGGCCCCCGACTCAACGATCGCCGAGGCACTGGCTCGCATCCGCAACTCCGACCTACCACCTGCCCTTGCCGCCCAGGTGTACGTCTGCCGGCCACCGCTGGAGGTTCCGACCGGTCGCTATCTAGGCTCAGTGCACTTCCAGCGACTGCTGCGCGAGACGCCGAGTGCCCTGGTGACCGAGGCGGTCGACTCAGAGCTTGAGCCGGTGACCCCGGAGGCATCGCTGCACGAGGTCACCAACGTGCTGGCGTCCTACAACCTGGTCGCCATCCCGGTGGTCGACGAGAACGATCGGCTGCTCGGCGCCGTCACCGTCGACGACGTCATCGACCACATGCTTCCGGACAACTGGCGCAACCAAGAGCCAGCGGTCGTTGCTGGGGGCAACGATGTCACGTGAACTGAGGCGCAGCCGCCTCGACCAGCCGCGTGGTCCGCGCCGAGGTGTGCGCTCTCCCTACGACCCGGAGGCGTTCGGCAAGCTCTCCGAGCGGATTAACCGCTTCATAGGCTCGTGGCGGTTCATCTTCTGGATGACCGCCTTCATCGCCGCATGGATGCTGTGGAACGTTCTGGCGCCAGAGGACATGCGATTCGACGAGTGGCCGTTCATCGGCCTGACCCTGATGCTCTCGATGCAGGCGTCGTATGCCGCCCCCTTGATCCTCCTCTCACAGAACCGCCAGGGCGACCGCGACCGCGTGCAGTACTGGGAGGACCGTGCTCGCATCGACCGAATCATCGCCGACGACGACTTCATCACCCGCGAGGTGTCGTCGTTGCGGTTGGCTGTCAACGAGGTGGCCACCCGCGACTTCGTCCGCGATCAGCTGCGCGACCTGCTCGACGAACTGAATGAGCGCACGAGCCAGCAGGCCGACCGCAACGACTCAGCTCGCTGAGACGCCCTCCCGGCGCCGAGTTCGCTCGAAGGTTCCGAAGAGGATGGTGGCCATGGCTGCTACGACAAGGGAGGACCAGGACGCTGCTAGCCACGTGGGCGGCGTGAACCCCACCAGCTCCTGCACCCAGATCCAGAGGTCGTTCCAGCCGGCGACTCCCCCGGGGTTGACCAGCTGGTAGGCGATGAAACCTAGGAGCCAGGCACCCAGCATGGCCGGACGCAGCGGCGACGACTCCGACAGATCCCACCGACCGCGCGAGACCACGAACCAGTCGGTGATCATCACAGCCGTGAGGGGAACAAAGACCGAACCGATCAGGAACAGGAAGGACTGGTAGCCGCTCAGGTCGATCACCAACGCCAAGGACGTGGCGACCACTCCAACTGCCACCGATACCCACCGACGGTCGAGGTTGGGCGCCAGGTTATGCACTGACATGGTCGTTGAGTAGATGTTCGCGAAGGCCTCATCGACCTCGTCCACGGTCAAGATGAGTAGCGCGAGCGCGCCAGCCGGGACCGCGAGCAGGCCGGCGATGACATCGCCGTCGAGCTCCACCACCGTCGAGAACGCCACAATGCCGAGGGCGATGTAGATGATGGCCGCCAGCCCGTAGCCGACCCATGCTCCGTAAAAAGACGCCTTGGCGGTTCGAGAATGCCGGCTGTAATCGCCGATCAACAGTGCGTACGAGACACAGACGGCGATCACGGTGTCGGTCGCGTACCCAAAACCCGTCCAACCGCCATCGGTGAGGTTGGGCAACGGCTCACTGAGCAGCTGCGAGAAGAGATAGACGGTGGCAGCTAGCACAAGCCAGATGACCACCTTCCGGAGCCAACGGACCGAGCCGAGTGGACGAACCGCCATGACGGTGGCCCCGACACCGGCCAGAATCACCCATAGCGGCCGCCACTGGTCGCCGGTGAGCGCAGATGCAGCTGCCGCAATGACGATGATCTCGATCGTGCCCCACCCGACGTTCTGAGCGACGTTCAACACCGTCGGGACCACCGAGCCACGACGTCCGAAGAGGCCGCGAAGGAGCACCATGCTTGGTGCACCAGTCCGCTGTGCGGGCACCGACGCCGCCCCGAGCAGCGCAGCGCCCAAGAGCGCGCCGAGCAGCGTTGCGACAAACGCGGCGAACAGCGACATCGTGGTGCCGTCACCGAACGGCGACAGCACGAAGAGCGCCGTCACCGGGCCGGTAAGGCTGACCCCCAAGTTGAACCAGAGCACCACTTGGTCCCACCAGCCGAGCGTCCTGGGTGGAGTGAAACTCAGGGTAAGTGGCGCCTCGACACGTAAGCGCGCCGTCGGTTGCACTCCAGTGGGCGTTGTCATCGCACTCTCCCTACGCCGGTATTAACCGGACAGGTTCAGGCGGTCGGCGACCAGATCGAGCTGGTCTCCCTCTCAGCCCCCAGTGGGCTCCCGCGGTGTGCTGGACACGCTACGCCGCCGCCCAGGACTCCTCCAGCCGGGCCCGATTGGAGCCGACAACTACCAGGTGAAGTCCCCCTTGTCGGCGAGCCGCAAAGCGGCTGCCGCGCCCACTCCACCCTCCGATGGGCCGTCGCTACCGTCGCCGCGCCACGAACGGACCATGCGACGGCGACTCGGTGAGGTGTTGGTCAGCCACGGCGTGATCGACGAGATTCAGCTCGATGAACTGCTGGCTGAGCAGGCCGCTCTGCGACATGCAGACGGCGCTGGCCGTATCCGCCTCGGGCAGCTCGTTGTTTCTCGCGGGCTCGGGAGCGAGGAGCAGGTGGCCGAAGCCCTCGGTGACCTGCTGGCCCTGGATGTGGTCGACCTCTCCACCGAGCCGGTTGACCCGACCGTTGCCCAGCTCATCCCCCGATCGATGGCCGAACGGTTCGGGCTGATCGTTTTGGCTCGCGAGAACATCGGCTTGCGGCTAGCGGCTTCCGACCCCACCAATGTGCTCGCTCTTGACGACGTCCGCATCCATACGCGCGAGCGCTCGCTGCACGTCGTCGTGGCTACGCCAACACAGATCGCGGCGCAGATCAAGCGCGTCTGGTCGATCGGGGACGACGCGGCGGATGCCGTTCAGTTGCTCTCGATCGAGCATGACGACAGCGATGATGATGACGAGACCACGGACCAGACACCGACGGTGCGGCTCCTCGACGCCCTCCTCGGCGACGCGGTACGCGTGGGAGCCAGCGATATCCACGTCGAGCCGCAGCGTGACGGGGTTCGCATTCGCTATCGCATCGACGGGCTCTTGCGCGACATGATGACCGTCCCCCGCAACGCCGGCCCCAGCATGATCAGCAGGATGAAGATCATCTCTGGGCTCGACATCTCCGAGCGACGCGTGCCACAAGACGGACGCACCCGGATCAGCGTCGATGGAACAGCCATCGACGCACGCGTCAGTACGCTGCCGGCCATCCACGGCGAGAAGGTCGTCATCCGGCTCCTGACCGCGACCGACAAGGTTCCGGACCCCGCCTCGCTCGGCCTGCTGCCCGAGCAGCTGACGATCTTGCAACGCTCGCTCATGGTGTCGCAGGGTCTCATCTTGATCACCGGCCCTACCGGCTCAGGTAAGACCAACACCCTTTACGCGGCCATCAACCAGGTCATCACCCCTGAGCGCAATGTGGTCACGCTTGAGGATCCGGTCGAGATCCAGCTGCCCGGAATCACGCAGGTCAACGTCAACGTGCGGAGCGGAATGACCTTCGCCAAGGGGCTGCGGGCCATCCTGCGGCAAGACCCGGACGTCGTACTGGTCGGAGAGATTCGTGACAAAGAGACCGCCGAGCTGGCGCTACGAGCGTCACTGACGGGTCACCTCGTTCTCAGCACCGTGCACACCAACGGGGCAGCGCAAGCGCTGACCCGACTCGTCGACATGGACATCCCGCCCTTCCTGGTGGCGTCATCGCTCAATCTGGTCGTTGCCCAGCGACTGGTCCGTCGCATCTGCAGCGAGTGCAGCGAGCCGCAGGTGCCCTCCGATGAGATTCTCGCCGCGCTCGCGGTCGACCTCGACACGCTCGCCCAGGCCAACCCCCGGCGAGGTGCCGGTTGCCTCAAATGCGGTATGACCGGCTACCGCGGTCGGCTCGGCGCGTTTGAGCTGCTCCCGGTGACGACCAAGCTCCGTCGTGCATTTGCGCACGACCCCACCGAGGAAACCCTCCTGACCGCTGGCAGCGGCTTCATCCCCCTGCAAGAGGCAGCCCTGCAACATGCGATAGCTGGCCGCACAACGTTCGAAGAGGTCCTCCGGGTGACGCAGGTGGACGCCCCCGAGCCCGACTAGGGCTTCGCACGTAGCATCAGAGCATGCCCGTCGACCTCGATGCCGTCCACGCAGCTCTTGCCACCGTCAAGGATCCGGAGATCCATCAACCCATCACCGACCTCGGAATGGTCAAGTCGGTCAACTCCGACGAGTCCGGACGCGTTGCCGTCGAGGTCTACCTCACCGTCGCCGGTTGCCCGATGCGCGACCGCATCACCACCGACGTCACCAATGCCGTTGCCGCTGTTGCCGGCGTCACCGACGTGTCAGTGGTCCTCGACGTGATGAGTGACGAGCAGCGCCAGGCAATGGCCAGCAAGCTTCGAGGCGGTCAGGCCGAACGCGAGATTCCCTTTGCCAAGGCTGACTCGCTCACCCGTGTCTTTGCCGTGGCCTCTGGCAAGGGCGGCGTCGGGAAGTCATCAGTGACGGTCAATCTCGCTGCGGCGATGGCGGAGGACGGTCTGTCAGTTGGCGTCGTCGACGCCGATATCTACGGCCACTCGATCCCGCGCATGCTCGGCGTCGAAGGACGTCCCACCCAGGTTGAGGGACTGATCATGCCGCCGCAGTCCCACGGGGTGAGGGTTATTTCCATCGGCATGTTCACCGCTGGCAACACGCCAGTTGTCTGGCGCGGTCCCATGCTGCATCGTGCGCTGCAGCAGTTCCTGGCTGACGTCTGGTGGGGCGACCTGGACGTCCTGCTCATGGACCTCCCTCCAGGCACAGGTGACATTGCCATCTCCGTCGCGCAGCTGGTGCCAAGTGCTGAGCTCCTTGTCGTCACGACCCCGCAGCAGGCAGCAGCCGAAGTGGCTGAGCGCGCCGGGACCATCGCACTACAGACGCATCAGCGCGTCGCCGGTGTCATCGAGAACATGGCCTGGCTGCCGTGCCCGCACTGCAACGAGCGAGTCGAGATCTTCGGGTCCGGCGGTGGCGAGCAGGTGGCGTCGGGGCTGAGCCGATCCCTTGGCGCAGCCGTGCCAATGCTCGGCGCTGTGCCGATCGATGTGCGGCTGCGTGAGGGTGGCGACAACGGTCAACCGCTGGTACTCACCGACCCAGAGGCACCAGCCGCCATCACGCTGAAGCAGATCGCCACCAAGCTAGGTCGCCGCGAGCGCGGTCTTTTGGGGAAGTCGTTGACGCTGACGCCCAACCGCGGCTGACGCTCAGGTGGTGTCGGAGTCGAAGGTCGGACGCGCTGCCGGCTTGCCATCAGAACCGTCGGCGTCGTTGCCTTCGGCAGCCCGACGCACGCCCTGCACCTCGTCGTCGATCGGGTCGAAGAGGTTGCGCTTGACGAACGACCGGGGGTCCAAGTCAGTGAAGTTGAGATCGTTGAGTTCTGGTCCGAGGGAGTCCTTGAGGTCCTGTTTGGCACCAGTTGCCATCTTGCGCACCTCGCGCAGCAGCCGGGCCGCATCTGAGGCAAGGCCAGGCAACTTGTCCGGCCCGAAGACGAGCAACGCGAGAACCGCGATCGCCATGATCTCCCACACATTGATGTCAAACACCGCTCCAGAGTAGGCCAGAACGCTACTCAGCCGACCGCGCCTCCCAAAGTCACGTCGAGCGTGACCTGCTCGTTGCCCCGTTCCACCTGCAGGGTGACCACGTCCCCGGGCGCCTGGCTGCGGACCAGGACCACGAACTCTTCATAGGTCTCCACCAGTTCACCGTCAACGGCCACGATGACGTCGCCCGGTTCAACCCCCGCAGCGTCCGCTGCCCCACCTGGCGTTACAGCCTCACCCGGCGCCGATGCCGGCTGCACCTTGGCGCCGGGGCCGGGGTAGGTGAGGTCGAGGAGAACGCCGACGACCGGGTACTGGGCCTCGCCGTCGTCAATCAGCTGCTCGACGATCGCCTTGGCCTGCGTCACCGGAATGGCGAAGCCAAGCCCGATGCTGCCGCTGAGACGTCCTGTGCCCAGTGTGGCGATGGCGCTGGTGATACCTACGACGCGACCGCGACTGTCAACCAGCGGGCCTCCGGAGTTTCCAGGGTTGATGGCAGCATCGGTCTGGATGGCGCTGATGTATGACGCCTCCACTGCGTCCCCGGTGGTCACCGGCCGATCGAGAGCGCTCACGATGCCGGTGGTGACTGTGCCGCTCAGCCCCAGCGGCGAGCCGACGGCAACGACCGGGTCACCAACCCTCAGCCGGTCGGAGTCACCGATCGGCGCAGTGGGGAGGTCTCGACGGTCGACCTTGACCACCGCAAGGTCGTAGGTAAACGATCGACCGACGATTCTGGCTGGCACCTGGACCCCGTCAGCGAAGGTGACCGAAATCGAGCCCCTGTCGGCGGCACTGGACACCACGTGGTTGTTGGTGACGATGTAGCCGTCGGGTCGCACGACGAACCCCGAGCCAGTCGCGCCTCTTCCTCCGCCACGCACTTCGAGCGAGACGACAGTCGGCAGAACGGCATCAGCAATCGCCGTGACTCCTGAAGGAGGGTCGTCGCCCGCCGGCGCCACCGGCAGCACGACGCCGGGGATGGTGTCGCTTCGCTGATCGGCCCAGAGCACACCTGCTGCAGCGAGTGCCCCACCGACGAGTCCGACCAGTGACGCGGCCAGCACGAGCATGACCAGATTCGGCCCTCGCCCGTGCGCAGCCTGGTACACGAACCGCTTGGGGGTTGGCATGCTCACGCCACCACGCTACGGGGTCGTAGCGCCCGCACGGGTCGGGGAGCGTGGTTCCTGCCGGCCGCGCAGGGATAGGGTCGGGGCGCCGCGCACGCCAGTAGCGCAGCCCGACGGCTGAGGAGGCCGACTATCAGTACCGACGAAGCAGCCGCGAGCCGTCAGTTCGTCGACGACTACCGCCCCGAGGATGAGCTGCTCGAGGCAGCCAGACAACGTGGCGAAGAGTTCGGCGTCTCTTCGGTGGCCCCGGCAACAGGGGCCACCTTGCAGTGGCTCGCCCAGCTGATCGGGGCGCGCGCAGTTGCCGAGGTCGGTACCGGGGCTGGCGTTTCGGGTCTGTGGCTGTTACGCGGCATGGTCGACGACGGCGTCCTCACCACAGTCGACGAGGAGACCGAGAACACCAGGGCTGCGCGGCAGACGTTCAGTGAGGCCGGCGTGCCAACGCAACGCGTGCGGCTGATCACCGGTCGACCACTCGATGTGCTCTCCCGGCTGGCCGACGCCGCGTACGACCTGGTCTTCTTCGACGGGAATCCACAAGAATCGAGCCGCTATCTTGAGGAGGCTCTTCGGTTGCTGCGTCCCGGCGGACTCGCAGTTTTCGACGACGCTCTCGCAGGGGGGCGCATCTCAGATCCAGCGCAGCGCGACCCGGCAACGATCGCCGTTCGAACCCTGGTTAATGACACTCGCGACGACGAGCGGATCCGGCCGCTGCTACTGCCAGTCGGCGAAGGACTACTGGTGACGCAGAAGTTGGACGTCTGAGCGTCGACGTCAGGCGAGACCGGGCCCGGCACCTGAGACGAAGCCAGCACCGCCCTCGGCAATGGCTACGACCTCGAACGGTTCGTAGGCGATGGGAGCTGAGCCAATCATCAGGCTGCCCGGCGCGGTCGACTCTCCCGGCATGAATCCGGCGAGGAAATGGTCGCGATCCTCGCGAGTGGCAAAGACATAGGTTCCTTCAAACCAGTCGCCCTCCATCATGCGCCACGTCTTCATGTGTAGCCCGTCCATGCCGGAGAACCGGTCCAGCGACGTCTGCACCACGTAGCTACGCAGCTGCTGAGCTGCCCCGAGCGGTGCGTCCTTCAACGACCACCGCACCGAGAGACCGAACACCGGCCTCAGCCCACAACCGCGACGAGCTGGGCACCAAGGTCTTTGGCTTCTTCGGCGTTGAGCTCGACGACGAGCCGGCCGCCACCCTCGAGGGGGACGCGCATGACAATGCCGCGACCTTCCTTGGTCACCTCAAGCGGACCGTCGCCGGTGCGCGGCTTCATGGCCGCCATGGGCATCCCCTTTCAGAAGGCCGCGTGACCGATGAGTTCGGCACGCGGAGCCCTTTTCGATGCACTCCTGGAAGAGCCTTCGAACAGCGCCTGCTCATTATTCCGCACGACTAGCGACGCTGTGCGCCCGCCCCGGTGCTGAGCGCTAGGAAGCCGCGTGCTTGCGCTCGACGTCCCTGGCCAGTTTCTGCAGACTCCGGCGTACTGCCCACGCGAATCCGGGACGAACTACCGGCCAGCCGATGCGGCCAACCGCCCCAAGGGGCAGGTCGAGCTCTTCAGCCCAGACGAAGCGCGAGCGGCCCCCGGGAAGCGCCAGGACCTCAAAGATCCCGAGCCCCTTGACCACCTGCCCGGTATGGCGCACGACGCACTTCCACGGCGGATCCCACTCGGTGATGATCATGGTGTCCAAGAAGCCGGCTCGCCCCACCCCGGTGAAGGCCTCAAGCCCACCCCCGACTCCGACCCCGCCCAGCTCGGTGGCCCTCACCGTCGTCCCGAGCATCCACTCAGACTGCCGCGGCCAGTCAGTGACGGCTTCCCATACCGCCTGTGGTGGTGCATCGACCACAACATCGACAGCGATAAGTACACTCACTTAGACCTCCGAAGGCGGGGCGTCCTGTCCCTGCAACTGACGGATCTGAGCATCGCGCAGAGCGATCTCCGCCGCGAGTCGGTCGAGGACTTCGTCGACGGCAGCCATTTGGTAGCCTCGTACCGCCAATGGCAGCCGGAGGGTCTCGACGTCTGAGGCCACCATGCTGCGATCCTGCGGGAGCCGCACCACGACGTCGTCCGGCTCCTCCTCGGCAAGACCCTCACCCCGCCCGAGAGCCAGCAAGACCACACTGAGCAAGATCGCGGTAATCACGATCAACCACAAAATCCACATCATGCGACGCGCCTCCTTCGATGCGACACGATGGTCCCATGCCGGAGCCGGTCCGGCGTAAAGCCACGTGGGAGCGCCGTGTCACCACCTAACCTGCAGCTGGGTCGCAGCTCCTTCAGCCCTGAAGACCGGGTCATCATGGCCATCGTCAACCGAACCCCCGATTCCTTCTACGACGCGGGTCGCACGTTCGGCGATGACAGCGCACTCGCTGCCGTCGACGCGGCCGTTGCCGCCGGAGCCGAGATCGTCGACATCGGCGGGGTCAAGGCCGGTCCTGGCGATGAGGTCGGCGTCGACCAAGAGCTCAGCCGCACCGTCGACTTCGTCGCTGCGATTCGAGAGCGGCACCCCAACGTGGTGATCAGCGTTGACACCTGGCGCCATGAGGTCGGGGACGCTGTGTGTCGAGCGGGGGCTGACCTGCTCAACGATGCGTGGGGTGGCTACGACGCTGAGCTGGTCCATGTGGCAGCGGCCCACGACGTAGGCATCGTCTGCACGCACACGGGCGGGGCGGCACCGCGCACTCGCCCGCACAGGATCGATTTTGAGGATGTCGTTGGCGCGGTCGTCGGCTTCTTGGAGCAGGAGGCTTCCCGGGCTGAGGCAGCCGGCGTCACCGCGCAGCAGATCCTCATCGACCCCGGCCATGACTTCGGGAAGAGCACGCGGCACTCGCTCGCCGTCACGCGCGGGCTCGACCGGCTCGTGGCGACCGGACGACCAGTGCTCGTGTCACTGTCGAACAAAGACTTCGTCGGCGAGACGCTGGACGTACCAGTCAACGCGCGACTCACGGGAACGTTGGCAGCGACAGCCATCAGTTCCTGGTTGGGAGCGCGGGTCTTTCGCGTTCACGAGGTGGGCGAGACGCGCGAAGTGCTGGCGATGGTGCAAGCGATTGCGGGGTTTCGACAGCCGGCTGTGGCGCGGCGGGGGCTGGCGTAGGGCGAACTCCCCTGTGCCGGCCGGGTCGAGTCCCTGACTCTCGGCGGTGGCGTGCCGAAGATTGCCCCAGGGCGAGTGCCCATCCGGTGCGGGCGACGAGCTGTGTCAGATACATGCCTAGCGCGGCTGCCAGGACCCACAGGGAGATGGCGATGGTCGGAAGCTGCCAGACGGCGATCGAAGTGCTGACCGAGGTGAGGTCGGCCAGTGAACCAGCCAGTACCGCAACGATCGCCTGGCCGCCCATCAGGGCGACCTGGACCAACGCGAAGACCGGTGCGCCGATGGCGGGCGGCCTATACCGCACGGCTACAAAAAATGTCAGGGGCCCCGGGGCACAGATGATGCCCCGTCCCC